>JBKHJR010000032.1:0-30416 GCA_046537975.1 Desulfurivibrionaceae bacterium | reverse complement strand
ACTTTGTAGTGTAATTGATCCCTGAGCTGAGTCATTGATTAAAAAACGCGCCGAAAACTTAAACAGAATACCTGTCAACCACCATAACTACTTGTTCCAATTGGTGCCCGGAGCGAGAATCGAACTCGCACGGTGCATTGCACCAAGGGATTTTAAGTCCCTTGCGTCTACCAGTTCCGCCATCCGGGCAGGTTTTATTCTGCCGACAATCAGACCGATATCATTAGCATAAACCGGAGGTGATGACAAGCTTATTATCCTGCTCCTTCAGTTCAAACATAATAAAAAAGTCCCTGACAATTATCAGGGACTTTTTTGTTTCTATACGGCTCAGCCGTATAATCTTTAAGATGATTGAGCTTAACAGGTGCTACAGGTACCGCAGGCTGAGCTTCCCCCGCCTATGGGATTCTGGGAAGAGACTGAAAAGCCGGATCTGGGACCGGCATCAACAAAATCAATCTTGATGCTGCCGCAGGTGTCCAGAAGACCACCTTCCACCATGAATTTCAGTTCATCTTTTTCAAACACCTTGTCGTTTTCCTTTGGCTCATCCAGAGCCAAGCCCAGGGAGGGGCCGGATCAGCCGCCCTGCATCAGGGCGACTCTGATCGCCGAATCAATGTTGTTCTGATCAAGATAACTCTTGATATTCTTTGCTGCAAGATCTGTTACCTCTAACATACCGAGACCTCCATTTAAAATATAAAAACTTGAACTTTAGTTTCTATTCGGTAGAATTTTTAAAATATAAAAATAATAGATTGATCACTTCTAAATAAGAAAATAAATTGTTATCACCTAATAGTCAACTACTCTTCCTCAAAACTTTTCAGAAAAAATCAATATGAAAAAACTTGTTATATCCACAGGCGGCGGTGATGCGCCCGGGCTCAATGCTGTTATCTATGCCGTAGTTCATGCCGCCGATGCCAGGGGCTGGGAGGTATACGGCAGCAGGCAGGGGTATCTCGGCCTCCTGAACACGGATGAACTTATCCGCCTTACTCCGGAAAAGGTTCAGGGCATCACCCCGACCGGAGGCACTATCCTGGGATCCACCAACAAGGGCAACCCCTTCTCCATGCCGGTAAAGAATCTGGCAGGTGATGTCCAGTTGCGCGACGTCTCCGACCGGGTAACGGAGAATTTCAAAAAAATGGGATTCACCTGCCATATCGCCGCAGGCGGAGACGGCAGCCTGGAGATTGCCCACCGCTTTGCCGAGGAAAAAGAAATGGACGTCATCGGCATCCCCAAAACCATCGACAATGACCTGGTAGCCACCCAGCTTACTTTCGGATTTGACACTGCGGTCTCCACGGCGACCGAGGCCCTGGACAAGCTCCATTCCACAACCAAGTCCCACGACCGGGTCATGGTGGTGGAGGTAATGGGCCGGGATTCCGGCTGGATAGCTCTTAATTCAGGGATCTCCGGGGGAGCGGATGTCATCCTGATCCCGGAAGTCCCCTTTGACATAGATGTCGTCTGCCAAAAACTCAATGACAATGAACTGCACGACAAACATTACGCCATAGTAGTAGTGGCTGAAGGAGCCTACGCCCAAGGCCGGGAGGCGGTACATAAAGGAGAGGGGGAAGTCGGACGGGACGAAAAGATCCTGGGCGGTATCGGTGAGTGGGTGGCTGAACAGGTCAGCCGGAAAACAGGCAAGGATACCAGGTCCCTTATTTTAGGGCATCTGCAGCGGGGAGGCTCTCCCACCACCTTTGACCGCCTGCTCGCCCTGCGCTTCGGGGCCACTGCAGTACGGTTGGTGGAACAGGGAAAATTCGACCAGATGGTTACCCTGTCAGCGGACAAGATGAAGCATGTCCCCCTGGAAGAGGCGGTAAAGGGACGGAAGAAAGTAAAACTTGATGACGACAAGATACTTACCGCCAGGGAAATCAATATCTGCCTGGGTGACAGGTGAAAAAGGCAAGGCCCGTCCGCCGGATTTCATCAGCCGCTGTTACCGGCAAGGCTTTCCATATACTCTTCCCACTCCAGGGGCAGCATGATCTTCTTTTTGTTATTGCAGCCCTTGCAGGCCGGCACCAGATTACCCTTGGTACTCTTCCCCCCACGGGCCAGGGGGACGATATGGTCCATGGTCAGCTCGGCCGGAGCAAAACTCTGCCCGCAGTAATGACACACCCCTTTGGCCGTTCTGGTGAGCCACCAGTTGCTCTTTCTCAACTTTCTGGCCTTTTCCTTTTCTTTCTTGATGAGTTCCTCATCAATACCGGAAAAGCTGAAATCCTGATTATCTTCCAACATAACTATCCATTGTATTTAAATCGCCTGATTGCCCCCCTGCTTACTGATCCACTACATCCCCCAGCAGCAGCTGACGGGCATATCCCACCAGGTAAAGGGAGCCGGCCACACAGATCAGATCCCGCTCTCCGGCGGCTCTGCGGGCGGCTTCCAGAGCCCCGGGGACCCCGTCTACACAGGTGGTTTTCTCCCTGTCTTCTTCTGAAAGGGTTTGCTGCAGCACCTCCGGCAGCGCTGAACGTTCCTCTTCCGGCCTGGTAAAGATAATTTTATCACACCGGTTAACAAACTTGAGCAGGGTGGTGGAGAGATCTTTATCACTCATACTTGCCCAGACGCAGATCAGCCTGTCATAACTGAAATCCCGAACAAGAGCACCTTTCAGGGCTGCAATGCCTGCCGGATTATGGGCGCCGTCCAACAGATAATGCCGGTCTCCGCTACTGAAATATTCCAGCCTGCCGGGCCAGACCACCCGGGGCAGACCATCCCTGACCACCTTTTCTTCCACTTCAAAACCGGAGGTGGACAAACTTTCCAGCACAGCCAGGCTGAGGGCGGCATTGTCTATCTGATACCCTCCTTTAAGCCTGGTGGTCAAGCCGGTATAGCGCCGACCGTTCCAGCCGGCATAGTCCCAGGTTGCCTCTTTCCTGTTTTCTGCGCAGAAATCCCTGCCCAGAAGATGAAGATCGGTTCCCTTCTCCCTGCAGGCGGCGGAAACCACCTCCAGCCCTCCGTCGTCTTCAACCCCGGAAATCAGGGGGACGCCGGGTTTGATTATTCCGGCCTTCTCCCCGGCCACTTGAGCCACGGTGTTGCCCAGGTGAATTTCATGGTCCAGGGAGACATTGGTGATGACGCTGACCAGGGGCGTGATCACGTTGGTGGCATCAAGTCTGCCGCCCAGCCCCACTTCCATGATGGCCAGATCAACTCCCTGGTCGGCAAACCACAACAGGGCCAGGGCAGTGGTAAATTCAAAATAGGTTATCCTGCCCTCTCCCAGCGAAGTCCGGATTCTGGCAGAGGTTTCAGCGAAATCATCCCGGGAGATGAAGGTGTCGTTGATCCGGAAACGCTCCCTCACCGAACTCAGATGGGGGGAAGTATACAGCCCTACCCTGTAGCCGGCCCGGGAGAGAAGGGTGAGGAGGGTGGCTCCCACCGAGCCCTTGCCGTTTGTCCCTCCGATATGGACAAATTTCAGACGGTGATGGGGATTGCCCACCTCGTTCAGAAAATTCTCCATCTCTGAGAGCCTGAGTTTAATCTTGAAGAACTGCAGGTTATCAAGATAAGTCCAGGCCTCATTATAATTCATTATTGATACTTGTTGATCCATTTATTTCATATACCAAAATAATCATTTTTAAATTTTCAGCCACAGGTAAGATCTCAACCATTCTTATTTTTCTACCCGGTTTTCTGTTGTCAGTCTTTCATCACCGGAACCGAGGGAAAGAGCGAGGTATCGGTATGGGGAATGACCCGGGAGCCGGAAAAGCGGATCATAAAATCCTGATTTACGTTTAGTTCAAGATAAGTGATCTTTCTGGTAATTTCATAACTCCGGTCTCTGCATTCCCGGTCAAGCAGCACCGCCTCTGCCCCGGCCAGGGAGGAATTGCCCAAGGGCTCAAAGACGTCCGGATCCAGATCGGGAAGCATGCCCAGGATTATGGCCTGTCTCGGATCTATATGGCGGCCGAAAGACCCCGCCACATATATCCTGTCCAGGTCTTCAAAGTCCAGGCCCACCTGGTCGAGCAGAGTGGTGAGAATGGAATACATCGCAGCCTTGGAACGCATCATGGCATCCATATCCACCTGGCCGAAGATGACCGGCTCTCCCCCGGTTTCCTCTTCGCCAGCCACAATAAAAGCGGGGCCTTGAGAGGTTTCTGTAAATCTCTCCGGCAGGCGGTCCTCCCGGAATTTGCCGCGTATATCTATCAAACCTGATAGATAAAGATTGGCGGCAAGATCGATTATCCCCGAACCGCATATTCCCATGGGCCTGGTGTTATCCACGGTCTGATAGTCAACAGTCAGCGTATCAGGATCGATCTTCACCCGCTCGATGGCCCCGGTCCCGGCCCGCATGCCCATGCTGGCTATACCGCCCTCAAGGGCCGGGCCTGCGGCTCCGGCGCAGGCTATCAGCCAGTCCCGGTTACCCAGGACGACTTCGGCATTGGTTCCCACATCGATCAACATCGAAACCTCCTCCCTGCCAGCCAGCCCGCTGCTCAGGATTCCGGAGACGAGATCGCCGCCGAAGTAACTGCCTACACTGGGCATAAACCAAACCGGGGCACCGGCATTAATGTCGAACCCCGGTTCGGCGGCTTCACAGATATCCGGCCTGTTTACCAGGGGGATGTAGGGCTCCCGGCAGAGATAGTAGGGATCAAGGCCCAGCAGCAGATGAGTCATGGTGGTATTGCCGGAGACCGCCAGGGCTCTGATATCCTTTTTCCTGAGCCCCGCCTGGGAACTGAGATCTGTAGCCAGTTCCCGGATAGATTCCTGGACCGCCTCCCGGAGGAGATCAAGGCCGTTGTCTTCTGCGGCAAAATGGATTCTGGTCAGGATATCTTCGCCGTAATCAATCTGCCTGTTGGCGACGGTGGCCCGACCCAGTACCGAACCATTCAGGAGATTGAGCAGGCTGGCTTCCAGATGGGTGGTGCCCAGATCAAGCGCCATGGCGGCCAGCACTTCCGGGCTCGCCTCCAGAAAATCGACCAGCTTGCGCCAGCCGCCCATATCGTTGACCAGGGCAGTCCCCCGGAAACCACAGACCCGAAAAAGCCGGGCCAGATAAGTTATATCCTGAAAGCCGACATAGGGCTCTTCTCCGCAATGGGCTGCGACAGCAGACCTGAGACGGTCAAGATCGCCTATATTGTCCTGGAGGCTGGGGGGGCGGGCCTTTACCCCGGCAAGACTGACTATCGGAGTTACTGGAGCTGTGGCCATAGAATTAAAATCACCGTACTTTTCTGAATTGAAAGGTTCCCGGGTTTACTGCATACCTGCTCAATTCAGGAGGTTCAGATATTACAATAATACTTAAAACTTCAAAACTTTTATGCTAAATTGAACTGGTTAAACTCATCTATTTAACATCAATCAGCCTGACAACTCAATTATTTTATGTGGAAAATCATAGCAGTTACCAGCGGCGGCGGGATCGGCGCCCTTTTCCGCTACCTGTTATTTACAGCGGTACATCGGGCGGCTCCTGTCAGCTTCCCCTACGGAACCCTGGCGGTTAACCTGACAGGAGCGTTTCTGATCGGCTATCTCTGGGCCCTTTTTGAAGGGACCCGTCTTCTGGGGGAATGGCGTCTGTTCATCTTCACCGGTCTTTTAGGAGGCTTTACCACCTTTTCCACTTTCACCCGGGAGGCAGCCCAGCTTATAAGGATAGAAGATTACAAAACCGCGGCCCTCTATATGCTGATCAGTAATATTGCCGGTATCATGCTGGTATTTTCAGGGTACTTTCTGGCCAGAAAATAATATGCCTTTTCTTCTCTACTCATACATCCTGACCGAGACCCTAATCCCCTTTTTTGCCTCTCTGCTTATCCTCGGCGGCATTCTTTTCCTGGGGCAGATGCTCCCCCTCTTTGAAATGATAGTAGAGTTAAGGGTCGGCCTTGACGATTTTCTGAGGCTGTGCTTTTATCTATTGCCCAACCTTTCGCTTTTTGCCATACCCATGGCCAGCATGCTGGGGGTTATTCTCTGCTTCAACAGGATGGTGGCGGACAACGAGATTGTCGTTCTCAAATCCTCCGGAATCGGGAGCAACAACCTGCTGCCGCCGGTAGCGCTTTTCGGCCTGGTCACCGCGGCTTTTACTTTTTACACAGGGACAGCACTTATCCCGGCCTCCACCATAGCCACTGAAAAACTGCTGTTCAAAGTAACCTCAGAAAAGTTTGACCAGGGGCTCAAAGAAGGAGAATTCAGCGAGGGAACCGGCAAGATAGTTTTCTATATCGACCGGATAGCTCCTGATTCCAATAAATGGCAAGGAGTTTACGTATCCGATATGAGGGACAGCTCAAATCCCGTGATTGTGTCAGCTTCCAGCGGCCGGTTCAAAGCCGTCCCGGATAATCTTCAACTGCAGGTTATCCTTGAAGACGGGGCCATCCACTACGGTGGGCAGGATAAAAACAACAACCAGGTTAGCGAAACCATCCAATTTGAAGAATACTTTTTAACCATGCCCCTGCAGTACCCCCAATTTTTGACCGGCGACAAGGATACGGCTTTCGGTAAAAAGGGCATGACCCAGGAAGAACTGCTAACCTTTGCGGAAAAACACGGCCCGGAAGATGAAGAAACCATCAGCAAAATGATCGAATACCATAAGAGATTGGTTTTGGCTGTAGGCTGTTTTCTTCTCACCGTCCTGGGACTGCCTCTTGCCGTGCGAAGCCGCCCGGGGGCGAGGGCGGTTGCTCTCCCCTTCAGCCTCCTGCTCTTCGTTTTTTACTATATCCTGTTGACCGGCGCCAAGGCCGCGGCGGAAAGCGGAATGGGAGTGGCAATCTCCATGTGGTCCCCCAACATCCTGTTTGGAATATTTGCCGTCTATCTGCTGTCAACCAATGATAAGTTGAGCCATGAAGCCCTGCTGGACTATATATTCTGGCCCCTGACCTTTATCAGCAACCAGCTCAAAAGATTTAGAAGCAGATGAAAAAGATTAAGCTCCTGGACAGATATATTATCAAGACATTTCTTCTCCAGTTCCTCCTGGTTCTGGCGGGGCTGATCGCCATTTACCTGCTGATTGATTTTGTGGAACGGATAGATAACTTCCAGGAGGCTGGAAAACCTATAAGCCTTGCCATGGCATATTTCCTCCTGAAAATCCCTTTTATCTTCTATCAGATCTCACCCGTAGCCATACTTCTGGCCGGAATTATCTGCCTGGGACTGCTCTACCGCCGTCTGGAGATAATGAGCCTTAACGCCGCAGGAATCAGTCTGTTCAGGATAATTTTTCCCGTACTGGCTGCCGCCCTGATCAGCACCGGCTTCGCCCTGGCCAACGCCCAGTGGATACTGCCGTCAAGCAAGCCGGAAACAGACCGGATCTGGCTTAAAGAGGTCAAGAATGAAGTCGTGGGAGGCATCCACCGCAACAATCACTTCTACTTCAAGGGAGATAAAGGGATATATGTCTTTCGGGGCAAAAAACCTTCCAGATATCAGCTCAATGATCTTCGATACACAGTATGGGACAGCAACTTCAGGGTGAGCCTGTTTATAAGCGCGGAAACACTTAAATGGGAAAACGGCAGATGGCTGGCCAGGAAGGGCCGGATTAAGGACTTCAAAACAGATGGCTCCTTTGATATTGAAACCTTTAAAAAAAAGTTTATGGACTTCCCGGAAAATCCCGAAGACTTTTTCAGCCCCGTGGCCCTGGAAGACCGCCTTTCTCTCACCCGGTTAATCAGAGAAGGTGTGGCAGAATACCGGAAGGGGGAGAAGGATAAATTCATCGAAATGAACCGGCGGCTGTCCCTTATCTTTTTGGGTTTTCCTCTTCTGACCCTGGCCATTCCGGTCATGCTTATACTCCACCGTCGTCTGCAATGGGAACTGGCCTTAACCATCCCGACAAGCTGCCTTTTCGCCTTTACCGCCTGGGCGGCCTGGAACGCAGCCCAGGCCATGAGCGCGGCGAAAATGCTGGCCCCGGTGCCCGCCTCCTGGACCATACATGTTGTAATGATAATCTTAGGTTTATTTCTCATCCAGCGCCAGAATAACTTATAATGCAGCCCTGTTTCCGAACACCTTTACCTGTCCTGCAGAATCCAAAAGATGAAGTGTTGAAATTTTATTTGACCGCGAGCAAAAAACCAAGATAGTCTGTAATTAGAAATAATAACAAACAGAAAATAACAAGCGGGTTAACCCTAAGCCGAAAAACGGGGGTGAAATGGCAAACCCGGAAAGCAGGCGTCATCTCCCTCTCAAAAAAATTATTTCCATTTATGCAGCAACCACCGTTACCGCCATTCTCCTGGTCGGCCTGTCCAACTATTATTATTCTCTGCAGACCAATATCAACAAAGAAAAAAATCATCTCCGCCACATAACCTATCGCATCAAGGACCAAATAGACATACTCATCTCTGATACCCAGAAAGAACTTGAACTTATTGCCTCGTTTCCACAATTTTCATCCCTGCCTTATACAGACAGAGCGGACAACCCCGGCCAAGGTGTAGCAGAACACCTTGAAAAAGAAAAACGTCTTATCCTGAGCAACTTCCTGAATCAGACCAGTTTTTCCCGGATCTTTATCACCCTGCCCAACGGCGACCGCTACCTGAGCCAGCCATTTGCTGCCCCGGAAAACTTAAGAGAAAATAAGAACCTTTCCGACCGTCCCTACTTCCAGAGAATAAACCGCATAAACAAGCCGGTTATCTCGGACAGACTGATGGGGGATGACCATAAGGCGGCCGTAGTTATCATGGTCCCTCTTTTTGACCTCGACCGGGAAGTTATCGGCTATCTGGGCGGTGTCTGCCGCCTTAACGATATAGCCGGCATGATCCGGGAAGCGGGCCTGGAGGATTTTGTTCAGGCCTTTGTGCTGGATAGCCGGGGAAACCTTGTTGTTCACTCTCGGGAAGAACTCGCCAAGACCAGTCAGGTTGAATACCAGCAGCGGAATTTATTCCGGAGATTTCAGCAATTCCGTCAAAATACCCGGGGGAATCAAACCGATGAAGAATTTATCTGTAGATGCGAGGAATACAGCCAGCCGGACGACAAAGATTGGCTGACCTCTTTCTGCAGACTGGATAACGGCTGGGGACTGATCCTGGGTAAAAGCAGACAGGAGATAGTGGCCGGATTTCTCCCCGGCATCTGGCAGACGACCTTGATCACCGGGCTGCTGTTCCTGATCGTCAGTGCGCTCGGCATCTTTTTTGTCCGATCCACCGGTCTTAAATGGCTTGCCTCCCAGAAGGACTTGGAAGAAAGTCAGCAAAGGTTCAAGGATCTGGTGGATCTTCTGCCGGTAATGGCCTATGAATTGGACAAAGAAGGCTATATAAGCTACATGAACAATGCCGCCTCCAATCTTACCGGCTACAATCTCCGGGACCTTGAAGATAAACACATTATCCAGTTGGTTGTAGACGAGGACAGGGAGAGAGCCAGAAAAAACCTGGCCAACATCTATGCCGGCGGCGAAACCATTGCCCACGAATACACGATCCTTGACCGCAAACACGACCCTATTCCGGTTCTGGTCTATCACCGTCCCATAATCCGGAACGATGAAGTTACAGGAGTACGGGGAGTGGCGGTTGATATAAGTCAGCTTAAAAAAACCGAGAACCTCCTGCGCCAGACCGAAGAAAGATTCCGGGTACTCTATGAAAATACTCCCATCCCCTGCCAGTCCCTGGGCCCGGACAAGTGCATCCAGGAGGTCAACCAGGCCTGGCTGGAAACCCTGGGCTATAAACACGAAGAAGTGGTGGGTAAAAATTTTACGACTCTGCTTACCCCGGAATCAAAGAAAAATTTCCAGGCCAACTTCTCTGTTGCCAAAGAAAAAGGAAGATGCAGCGGAGTGGAGTTTAATATGATAAAGCGGGACAATTCCGTTATCCTGGCCTCTTTTAACGGCAGAGTCTGCTACAACGAAACCGGAAATTTTTTACAGATCCACTGTTCCTTCCAGGACATCACCGAAGTACGTAAGACAGAGCGGGAAAAAGAAAGATACAGTCAGGGCCTGGAAAAACTGGAAAAATGGGTTAAGGAACTGCTTTCAGCCGGGTCCGCCGATCTTTACAGCTTTTACAGCACTGCCTGCCGAGGGCTGCTGGATCTGATGGAGGCGGATGTCGCTTTGCTGCCCTTGGTGGACGAAACAGGGGGAAACTTCACCTACGCGGCTGCAGCCGGCAGACAGGCCGACCTCCTCGAAGGCCGCACGCTGCCGCTGGACAACAACACCTTGTGCGGCTGGGTAGCGGCTCATGGAGAACCCTTGCGGGTGACTGACCTCAAGAATGACCCCAGAGCCAATAAGGAAATAATGAGACAAACCGGAACCACAACCGGGATCCTGGCACCGGTATACTCCGACGACCGGATAGTCGGAGGCCTGTCAGCCCTCCGGCAGAACAGTCCTTATGACCAGGTGGATGAACTTCTCCTGCAGCTTTTCGCCCACCGGGTAGGAACAATACTGGCCAAGCACAACTTACTTCTCTCCCTGGAAGAAATAGTGGAAGAACGCACCAGGGAATTGGAACTGACCCACAAACAGCTTCTCCAGGCGGAAAAACTCTCCGCCATCGGCAGCCTCTCCGCCTCTATCGCCCATGAATTCAATAATCCCCTGCAGGGAATCATGTCGATAATCAGGGGCCTAAAAAAACGGGCATCCTTAGAGAAAGAAGACGCTGAACTGGTGAATACAGCGATTAAGGAATGCGAACGGCTCAGAGACCTGATTAAGAGTCTTCAGGAATTCAACCGGCCCACCTCAGGCAAATACGAACTGGTCGATATCCATGAAACCATAGATCACATCCTCCTGCTGAGTAAAAAAGATCACCAGAACCGGGGCATAACCGTCGAAACCCGCTATGATAAGGATATACCCAAAATCAGGGCTGTGGAAGATCAGATTAAGCAGGCTTTTCTCAACCTAATACAAAATGCAGCAGAAGCATGTTCCCGGGGAGATACCATTACCATAAGCACAGAGAACAGAAAGGAAGAGGTTGTTATCTCTATTGCAGATACCGGCATAGGCATAGATCCCCGGAATATGGAACACATATTTGAACCTTTTTTTACCACCAAGTCTGAACTCAGAGGTACCGGCCTGGGCCTGGCAATCAGTTATGGAATAATCAAGGCACATAACGGAGATATTGAGATAGAAAGCGAGCCAGGAAAGGAAACAGTATTCACGCTGCATCTGCCAAAGTGAAATGATGAGCAAAAAAAAGATAATGCTGATTGACGATGAAGAGGTGATCCTCAAATCCCTGAGCCGGGATCTGGGTCAGGAAGGTTATGAGATTATCACAAGCACAAGCGGGGGAGAGGCTCTGGAGAAGCTGGCGGAGCACTGTTGCGATCTGGTGATAACAGACCTGGCCATGCCGGAGATGGATGGCATCAGGACTCTGAAAAGGATAAAAGAGATATCACCGAAAACCGCCGTGATTATCCTCACCGGATTCGGTGATCTTAATTCCGCAATCGACGCCCTGAGAGTGGGAGCTGACGACTATCTCCTCAAGCCCTGCGACAGTGACGAACTGATTCTCAGAATAGCCAACTGCCTGCAAAAACAGGAGGCTCTGCGCAAAATCAATATCTACGAAAAAATCCTGCCTGTCTGCTGCCAGTGCGGCCTGATCCGGGACAACAGTAAAGAAGGCGGAGGTAAAGAGCAATGGCTCCGGGGAGATCAGTTCGTAGCCAAGAATAGCGATGCCCGGCTCTCCCACACCTACTGTCCGGAATGTTATAAAAAGGCCTTGAAAAAGCTGGATTAATTATAGATGTTTGACATATTTATGAGTATTGGGTATTAAAAGGTTCAATAACTAAATACAGGAACCAGCAACCGATACCCATTTATTGCCATGTCAAAAATTGCTATAACCGGCCCCTCGGGCTGTCATGCCTGGCAGGCTGCCAGGCAGTTTTCTCCGGAAGACCGGATTGTCAGCTATCCTCACATGCAGGCGGCAGCTGACGCCTTTGCCGGTCTGGAAGCGGATTTTCTGGTAATGCCGGTCTATAATACCAGGATCGGGGGCATTATGAAGTCGTTTCAGATCCTGGAAAAACTGCCCGGGACCTACTGGCTGGACAACATCGTTCTGCCCATCCATCTTTCCCTTGGTGCCCTGGACAGTCAAACAGAGATCAAAATCATCATCGGAACCAGGAATGTCCTGAGCCAGTGCCAAGACTATCTCTCCCGGAAAAATCCCGACCTGACTTTTCTCAGTGTACCTGACCTGGACACCACCATCAAAACCATCCAGGAAAAGAAACAATCTGATCACGGTGTCATAGAGGCAGAAAGCGTTCTGCTTTCCCATGGTCTGACCATAAGGGAACGTGAAGTCGTCCCCCACAATCAGACCCGTTTCGCCGTTATCGGCCGTAAGATCGCTTCCCGCACCGGTTATGATGCGACCTACCTTTTAACCTCCCCGCTCAGAGACCGGGTAGGTCTGCTTTATGAGACTATGGGGGAATTCAGCAACCGGGGAATAAACATCCTCGACATGAGGGCTGAAACCGATTCCAGAAGCCAGATGCTGCAGATTTTCCTGGAAGTGGAAGGCCATATCGAAGATCAGGTAGTAAAGGATACCATCACCACCATCGAAGAAAAAGTGATCCAGGAACCGGGTACCATAAGAGTCCTGGGCTCATATCCCCGTATTGACATGAGGGTCAAGCGCATCAAGAAATTCGGCTTCATCGGTACCGGAGAGATGAGTACCTGGTTTGCCGAACGGCTGGAATATGAAGGCTACCAGACTGTCCTTACCGGGCGCAACAGCAAAATCAGACCCGAAGAGATGATCCCGGTTTCAGATGTGGTCCTGATCTGTGTACCGATCAGCAAGACTGCTGAAACTATCGAACAATTCGGTCCGTTATTAAAAGACGGTCAGGCTCTTATCCTCCTGGCAGGGGAAGCGGAGAACAATCTGAACACGGCTCTGGAAACCTGCAGCCCCGGGGTGGAAGTCATGCTGGTCCATAATCTCTGGGGACCGGCAGCCGCCAATATGAAAGACAAAAACGTTTCAGTGGTGCGGACTTCAAGAAGCGGCAGGTTCTGCGGCGAATTTGAAGCCTTTCTCTATAAGCACGGGGCCATCATATGCCATGACACCACCAGACAACATGATCTGCTTATGGGAGTCGGCCAGAAACTTCCCACAACCATATCCGTGGCCCTGGCCCTGGCCCTGGAAGAAAACAATATTACTCCCACTGATATTCCGAGCCATGCCACCTTGACTTCCCTCTATTCCATTCTGGCCATGTCCCGCATCCATTCCCAGAATCCCCGGACCTATGCTGAGATCATGGCAGCCGGGGGAGCCGGCCGGAATGTGGTCAGAAGCTTCACCAGAAAGCTCCAGGAACTTATGGATTATGCCGAAGAAGGCAAAATCGAAGAGATCTGTCAAATAATGGAGAAAAACCGGGAATACTTGAGTGACGAATTTCTTGATACCACCATGAAGCAGGCCCTGGCTGTGGACAATACCTTGAAGAGAATATCATAAAAAATTCTTATACTTGATTATCAAAGATCAAGAAAGGGGGGAAATATCCTGGCAGTACCCCCCGTAATCTCCAACTTCCAACTCGTAATCAAAAATGCTGCAATATCTCGGCCCCCCGGTTCTCGGGGCTTTTATCGGTTATATGACCAATTACGTGGCTATCAGGATGCTCTTCCGGCCTCTCAGGCCCTGGAAAGTATTGGGCCTGAAACTGCCCCTGACCCCCGGAGTAATACCTGCCAAACGAAAGCAGCTTGCCGCCAATATCGGGGAGATGGTGGGAGAACATCTGCTGACCTCCGAAGATGTGAGCCGGGCCCTGCAAAACAAGGAATTCCAGGAGGAACTGGGCAGGCTGATCGACACCAAGCTGGAAAACCTGCTGACCCGCGACTTGGGCTCAATCAACGAAATTATCCCGGAAGATCTCAGGATCATCTACCGCGCCAATATAAGAGTCCTGCGGCTGCGGCTGCTTAGCAGGCTTCATGCTTATCTGGACAGCGAAGACTTTGCCGCAATGATTGATCGGCTGGTGACGGAAAACAGTTCACGCCTCTTTGCCAGGCAACTGGATGACGCCTTTCCCGCGGAAAAAAGGGAGGATTTCTTCAACATCTTTGAAGAACTCATGTCCCACCTGTTGGCCAGCCCGGTTATACAGGAGATAACAGCCGATATCATAAAGAGGGAGACGAAAACTTTTCTTGAGAGCCGGAAATCAATCGCCGATTTTGTCTCAAGGGATCTCCTGACTGCTATCCTGGACCGGTTGGAAGAAGAAGCCTCTCCCTTACTCGCCCGTCTGGCCGAACTTTTGAAGAAGCCCGGAATTCAGAAAAAAATCAGTGAATCCATTGCCGGGGCAGCCGGCCATTTTACTTCCTCATTCGGCCCCTTAGGATCCATGCTGGGCAGTGTTCTCACTCCAGAGACCATTCGGAAAAAGATAACCTCATTCCTGGAGGAAAAAGGCGAAACCATCGGCAGCTGGCTGGAATCCGAAGAAGTAAGGGAAGAGACCGCCCGCATTATAAGGGAAAAGGCGGAAGAATTCTGCAACAAGCCTCTTATTGACTACCTGGAAAACCTGAATCAGGAAAAAATAGATGACTTCATCCAGGAAATAAGCGGCCACATAGCAGGAGGTCTGGCCAGACCCGGTATTGCCGAAGAGTTGACAAACTTCCTTCGGCAAGCCTTAACCTCCCAGGAAAAAAAGCAAGTCGGGGAAATTGCCGAAGATATGCTGGGTGCCGAAGGGGTGGCAGACTATCAGACTCGGACTACCCGGGCAATTGTCTCGGCTATGCGCTCCAGTGAGGCCAAAGGAATTGCAGACCGAGTGTTGGTCGATGTTCTGGAGAAAAAGCTTTTAAAAAAGCCGATAGGACCTCTGAACAACCTCATACCCAATAAACTGCGTCTTTCTCTGCGTGACTACATTATAAAATGGTCTTCAGTCATTCTCACCCAGGAAGTACCCAATCTGATCGACTCCCTTAATATCCGTAAGATTGTCTCCCGCAAGGTTGATTCTCTGGATCTCTTGAAACTGGAGGGGCTGCTCATGAGTATTATGCAGGAGCAATTCAAGTATATCAACCTGTTCGGAGGTATCCTGGGCCTGATTATCGGACTGCTGAACCTGATTTTTATTATCTGAGTCTCCGAGTCTCTATTAAAGATCCTTCTTTTTTTATAATTTCTCCATATTTTTTGGAACTAATCATATTTACGGGTGTCTTATTTTAGTAAAGGCTAAAGAAAAATACTTCCTCCTTTTTCCTTTTTTCATTTCTCTCTCCTTAAGCCTCCTGAATACAGGAGGGGAAAAACCGGCGCTCCCCCAGGCGCCGGTTTTTTTTTATCTCATCTAACCATCTTAAACCGGCTTAGAAGTATCGGACTAGCGGCGAAAATTCAGATCACGGCTTTTTGCTGATTAGGAAATTTTGCCGTACTTTAAAACAAGTACGTCGCGATACGCCTCTTTAACTTATCTGTAATAACGATGGCGAAAATTCAGATCACGGCTTTTTGCTGATTAGGAAATTTTGCCGTACTTTAAAACAAGTACGTCGCGATACGCCTCTTTAACTTATCTGTAATAACGATAGCGAAAATTCAGATCACGGCTTTTTGCTGATTAGGAAATTTTTCTGTTAAAAAATCAGCGATTTCGTGTATAATACAAGGTTCTTCACCGCCAAATAAATATAAATAAATAGATAAAAATTCAAATAATCGCTCAGGAGGGAATAACATGAAACTTATTTTATTAGGATCACCCGGGGCCGGGAAAGGAACCGTGGCCAAACAGCTCACTGAAATTGACGGCTCCGTGCAGATCTCCACCGGCGATATTCTCCGGGAGGCTGTACGCAAGGGCAGCGAACTCGGCAAAGAGGCCAAAAAATACATGGACGCCGGTGATCTGGTTCCCGATTCCCTGATCATGGGAATCATGGAAGATCGCCTCCAGGAGCCGGACTGTAAGAAGGGCTTCCTGCTGGACGGTTTCCCCCGTACTATTTTCCAGGCTGAAGCCCTTAATGAACTGCTGAAAAAGCTGGGGATTGAACTGGATATGGCTGTAAATATCGATGTCCCCAGGGATGTTATCTTTGACAGGCTCTGTACCAGAAGGACCTGCGAGAATCCTGAATGCCAGGCTATCTATAACGTCAAAAGCAGTCCTCCCCAGAAGGAAGGAGTCTGCGATCACTGCGGCAGTCCCGTGATCCAGCGCTCCGACGAGACCGAAGAGGCCATAGCCAAGCGGCTGGACACTTACAACGAGAAGACAGCGCCTCTGGTCGATTTTTACCAGAAAGAAGGACTTCTTAAAAACATAAGGGGTACTTCCAGTGATGTAGTTGTAGAAGAAATCAGAAAAAGTCTTAATATTTAGTTTGCTCTGCTGCCTGATTCCGGCCTTCCGGGATGTCTGGGAGGTCGGAGGTCGGAGGTCGGAAGTCGGAAGTCAGAGGTCGGAGGACTGAATAATATATTTCCATAAGCAGAAGTCATGGCTGAAAAGAGGCCGGTAATAAAAATAGCAGGCGGCGGTCTGGCCGGTTGTGAAGCCGCCTGGCAGGCAGCGCAGAGGGGCTGCAGGGTGGAGATTTATGAAATGAAACCGGAAAAGTTCAGTCCGGCCCACTCCTCCCCCGACCTTGCGGAACTGGTCTGCAGTAACTCTCTGCGTTCCGCTGATCCTTGTTCTGCAGTGGGTCTGCTCAAAGACGAGATGCGGCTGCTGGGCTCCCTGGTAATAGAGGCTGCCGAAATTACCAGGGTTCCGGCAGGCAAGGCCCTGGCAGTGGACCGACAGCTCTTTGCCCGCCACATTACCGAAAAAATCGACAACCACCCTGATATTGAGATCAAAAGAGGGGAAATAAAAGAGTTATCCGAGATAGGCGGCGACCTGAAGATCCTGGCCACCGGCCCCCTTACCAGTTCTCCCCTGGCCGACTCCCTAAGACAGTTGACTGGCCGGGACTCTCTCTACTTTTATGACGCTATCGCCCCTATTGTAACAGCGGACTCCCTTGACTACAGCATCGTCTACCGGGCTTCCCGCTATGATGAAGATGGTTCCGGGGACTATCTTAACTGCCCCCTGAGCCGGGAGGAGTACGAAGAGTTTATCCAGGCCCTGAGCCAGGCGGACCAGGTGAGTGCCCACAGCTTTGAAGATGAGAAATATTTCGAAGGATGCCTGCCTGTGGAGGTGATGCTGGCCAGGGGCAGGGATACTCTGCGTTACGGCCCCCTAAAACCCGTGGGTCTGCCTGATCCCAGAACCGGCCGGGATCCCTGGGCCGTGGTCCAGCTCCGCATGGAGGACAGGGAGGGCTCCCATTACAATATGGTGGGATTTCAAACCAGGCTGACCTATCCTGAACAGAAAAGGGTATTCCGCAGGATTCCCGGCCTGGAAAAAGCCGAATTTGTCCGTCTGGGCAGCATTCATCGCAACACCTTTATCTGCGGTCCGGAAGTCCTCTCCCCTTCCCTGCAGGTAAAGAAAATGCCGGACCTGCTTCTGGCCGGGCAGCTGACCGGGGTCGAAGGTTATGTGGAATCAACAGCCATGGGCCTTCTGGCCGGAATCAACGGCGCCGGACTGGCCCGGGGGGTCGACCCTTTTGTGCCGCCGCCGGCCACCGCCCTGGGGGCCCTGGTGAACCATCTAACCCGGACCGACCCGGATCGGTTCCAGCCCTCCAACATAAATTTCAGTCTCTTCCCTCCCCTGAAGACCGGCGGGAGCAAAAAGGTACCCAAAGGACAGAGAAAAGCCTTAAGGGCGGCAAGGGCCAGGGAACTGATCAGGGAAATTATCGATCATGAGTCGGTCAACCAGGAATGAGGAACCGGGAAAGATACTGTAAGGCACTTAGACATTTTTCAAGCAAACTTTTCCGGACCCGGAGATCAATAGTCAATGACGACTGTTAACAAACCAACCGATACCGAGTTAGCAGAGCTCATAGGAGCTGCCAAAAACCTGCTGGAATTCCATGACCGCTGCGGTATAGGCTATTCGTATAACCAGGATCTGAGGTATTTTTTGGACAGATCGGTTCAGGCGATCCTCAAAGACTCTTCTGGCAGCCGGGAAGACCCGGAAGAGGCAGAATCACTCGATAAGCCCGGGAACAAGGTCGCCAACCAGGATGAGCTTGCAGCCCTGATAGCTGAATGCCTTTCCTGTCCGTTAGGGGAAAATGGGGCAGGCAGGATAAGTCCGGAAAGCAGTAAAGACAGGCCTGCGAATCTCTTTATTGTCTGCGACCCCCCTTGGTCCGGGACTACTTCGTCCGCTCCGATTGAGGGAGAGCCCAGAAATCTCCTGGGACGCATGCTGGCAGCCATAGACCTGAGCCTCGAGGAGGTCTATCTGACCGGTGTCCTCAAGTGCCTGCCGGCCGACAGAAATCTTGCCGCTGCCCAGGAAAGCGGTACCTGCCTGTCCTGGCTCAGAAAAGAAGTTGAACTCTTAAACCCCGGGATAATACTTACCCTGGGTCCTTTAAGCGCCCGGCTTTTGCTGGAGACCGACAAACAACTTTTTACCCTGCGCGGCAGACTGCAGAAATGGCGGAACACCCCCCTGATTGCCAGCTATCATCCGGAAATGCTGCTCAGGCACCAGGAACTCAAGAAGGCCTCCTGGCAAGACCTGAAACTTATAAAAAGTATGATATAAGAGGAGACTCCTCCTGCCCACCTTAAGAAATCATCGCCCTTGCAAGAGCAAGCGACCGGGCCTGTCTGGATATAAAAAAAGGGCCGGCTTTCCAGCCGACCCTTTTTAACACTATTTACTTCCGGAAATTAATAACGGAAGGTCACATAGGTCTTCAGAGACTGGTAGTTACCAGACTCGTCACCATAGACATATCCTCCGGCTTCATCATCAATATCAGAGAAGACATAGTTCAAGTTCAGGCCTATGTTATCACTGATGGCGTAAGAAGCGCCCAGATTGATGTCCCAGACATCGTACTCCAGATCGGAATAGGACTCCATGTCGTTGGTATTGTCGGGATCATACTCGCCATACCAGAGGGGTAAGCCGGTGACGTCATTATCACCACCTTCGGAGGTAAAGGAGTCACTCTCAAAGAAGACGTCTTCCATTTTCTGTTCGGCCATGCTGTAGGCCAGGCCGAAATTGAGGGACAACTTATCGCTGGCCCGCCAGTTGGCGGCAGCGGTTAAGGTGTTGACGTCGGTATCATTGTTCATTTCAGAAACGTACGGACGAACCTCGCCCGATGCAATGGATCCGCCTCAGCCGTGGTAGACCGGTATATAAAAGGCCGAATCCGTGTTATGACTGTAGTAGTTATATCCCAGGGAAGCGGTCATCCGCTGCAGGGGGCTGAAGGTGAAGTCCAGACCGCTGTCCACCACTTCATCTTCATAGTCGTAGTTGATCTCCTCATCATTGGTGCCCAGTGTATATCTGGCATAGCCCCCCAGGTTCATCCCGGAGCCCAGATTGTAGTTGGCCTTGACCTTGAGATCATTTTCCATTTCCGGATCTGCCGAGGTGTTGAGGGAGCGCTGATCGTAGACAAAATCCGTATAGGTCAAGGGTGTGTCCTCGTCCCTTAAATCAACTCCGTCTCGATCATCCAGGGAACCATCATTCGGATAAACCGAATTTTCCCAGGTATAAGGGTCATCTACATAGGTGAGCCTGTAATCGGCCCGCAACCTCAGATTGCGGCCCAGACGCCAGCTCATGCCGGCTTTGCCCTTATAGGTCGTGGTGTCCTCATTGACCAGGAAATGGATATTCTTGCGGTCTTCATCTTCAAATTCCAGACCGCCACGCAGGGTGATGTCGCGGTTTAAACGATAGCGGAGATCCGCCTTCATGGTCATGATATCCCGGTCCTCGTCAGACTCCCGGGTAAAATCATACTCCTCTCCGGTAATTCCGTCAGCTCTGGCAATATCAATAAAGACATCATCGGATTCAAGGTTCTGATAACGACCCTTGAGGTTGACGGTCAGCCTCTTGGAAAAACGGTTGTGCCAGGCAAACATCCCGGCGTTGTAATCGGTCTCCAGGCTACTCTTATCGTAAGACACGTCGGGGGTGGCACTGGAGGCCCCACCTACATCGTCGTTCTTCATATTGGCATAGACATAACCGGCATTGATATTTTGATAGCCGGAGACGTCATACTTGCCCTTAAGACTGTGCACCTCTTTCCTGGTATCCGGAGTCCGGTCAGCCGCAAGCGGGTTATCATCAAGATCGTAGATAATCCGGTTATCAAAATCATCATCTCCGGCGCCAGCCCCACTAAGCGGATTAGCGGCCTCGTCGTAGTTCGCCATTACCGGGTCGCTGCTCTTGAACTTACGGTTGAGGTAGCTGTACTCCAGGGAGAGCTGGCCGACGTTATACTGGACAAAGGGCTTGATATCCTCGGTGGTCTCATCAATATCCTTGTCATGGGCCACCACGTGGCAGGAGGCGCACTTGGACATGGTCATCACCTGCTCATTGCCCTCCCGGCGTTCATGACGACCTTCAACCCCCACGGTCAAACCGGGGACCTGGGGAAAGCGGATCTTGCCGGTGGCCTCAAACTCCTTGCGGGAGACGCCGAACTCATGCTCAGGGGCTTTATCCGGATTGGCGGTATTGGTACCGTAATCAGGGGCGTATTCATAGGTATGCCAGAGCAAGGCCCCTTGTTCCGGCCCGTTGGATTCCGCATTCATATTCAGGAGATTGTCCTGGCCGGTACGGTGCCAGAATTCCTGATAGCCCCCCTGGATATCCAGGACGCGGTCAATATTTAAATGACCTTCGTACTCCTGCTCATCCGGGGCCAGATAGATCCCTTCCACACCCAGGGCACTGGAATCTCCGTGGATATACAGGGAGCCCCCCACAATCCCCCGGGTATCAACATCGCTCATACTGCTGTACTCGGAAGAAAGGGTCCTGGCATCATCGTCATCATTAAAGCTTGCCCCTACAGAGAGGGAGCCCTTTACTGAAGCCTTACCATCTTCGCCGTTCTCTTCGGCCGAAACCGCCTGGGGCACGGTAAAGGCCAAGGTCAAGGCAAGGGTGGCAGCAACGGTATATTTCTTTTTCATATCTCTACCTCCTTCTATCTTGTTAAGCCTGTACCCTCAAGCCGTCTTGCCTGGCTGGGCAAATCAGAGCCATGAACCTGCTGATGACAGGTGGAACACTTGGTCAGATACCCCTGGGCCCAATTATGCTCGCTATCACCCTGAATATCGAGGTTACCAGCGCTCTTGTCTGTGCCTGTCGCCACACCATCCTCGACCTCTATAGCTGTACCTCCCACAGTACCGTCGGTATCAGCAGTACGGGTGGCATGGAAATGACCCTCATGGCACTGCAGGCAAAGGAAGGGCTCGTTCTGGGTCAAAAGGTTATTGGCCACTGAGCCATGGGGCTCATGGCATTCCAGGCAGGATTCAGCCACCGGGGCATGTTCATAGACATAAGGTCCCTGATAGCGGCTGTGGCATTCCAGGCAAAGATCATTGACCCGTTCTTCGGTATCAAGCATACCCCGATCCATACTGGCGGAACCATGGGGATCGTGACAGCTGTTACAGGTCATCAGTCCTTCTTTCAAAGGATGGTGAGATATGGAGTGTATCTTGGCTTTCTGGTTACTGTGGCAGGAAACGCAGAGATCGATCTCTTTATCCTGCAGGAGACTTTCCTCGCTGTTGTCATGGATATCATGGCAATCAACACAGGTTACGTCGTTAAAGGCGTGTTCAGAGCCGGACCAATGCATCATTTCCCCGCCCTGGTGACAGGTGACGCAGGCCCCGGCCAGTTCCTCGCTGGCCAGCCCGGAGTCTTTACCGAAACTGATAATTTTTCCCGGATCACCGCCGGCATTGACATGTTCGGAACCGGCCCCGTGACAGGATTCGCAACCCTGTTTGTATGCCCCGGCTTCAAAGGAAGCAAGATTCATATGGACATTATGATTCCCCTCTTCGTATTCGTTATGACAGCCGTAACAGGTATCACTGCCAACAAAGGTAGCATCGGGTGCCACCTCCGGGGCCTTGACGACGGCAGCCCTTTTTTCCATCATCTGGGTGCAACCGACCAGAAAAATCAGGCCCGCTGCCAGTATGAAGTACTTTTTAATCATAGGTTTATCCCTCCGATTTTTTTATTGAGATAACTTCTTACGGAAGTGATCTTCATAAATTTGCCTTTTTTTGGTAGACAGTTGTTCCACAACCACTCCCACTAACAGTAAGGCATCTTACCTTCTTTGTTTTTTCCTTGGTTATCACCTCCTTTCGATGTCCGGAAATCTGCCGGGATTAATTTAATATTATCTAACCTCCTGCACTTCCATTGATCTTTTCTTCATATTCCGATTTAATCAAAAAATTACTTGTCCATTTTGCGCTGTATGATACAAGCAAGCTCTATAGAAAGTTTTCTGATAACTCGAATGAGTGAAGTGTTGGATATTGAATACTTCTGTCTGTCATTAAGGCCTGAAAATCTACTGACTACTCTAAAGAAAAGGATGCCTGGGAACAGGCGTAATTCCCAGAGCCGGACAATATATCTGCCGGGAATCTATATAAATAAACTATAAAATGAACACTCATTCATCTTCCATGGCGTTATTATCCGTTCTGCCTATATTTGTCAAGATAATTACAGGATAAACTTATTTTTTTATTAACTTACAGGAGATGATAATGGATATTTCCAAGACGATTGCCAGAATGAAAGAAAGAGAGGATTTTGCGGAAAATGTAGGAATGGTATTGGTTCACAACGGTATAGTCAGGTCATGGTCCAGAAAGGATAAAAACAAGGTAGAATGGCTTGAAGTTAGGCCCGATCAGGAAAAAATCGAGGCCATCCGCAGGGAATTCCTTGAGAATGAAGGAATTTTTGATATTATTGTGGAGGCGAAAGAAGGGCGATTCAAAGCTGGTGACGACCTGCTGTTTATTGTCGTGGCGGGGGATATCAGGGAAAATGTCAAACCGGTACTTGCCGGACTGCTTGACCGGATAAAAGCGGAAGCTATTGCCAAAAAAGAAATATAAAAAAAGATTAAGAGTGCGGGCTTCTTAACTCCGGCCTTATAACTTTAATCTTTTAAAGGAGCGTCTTAATGTATAACGCCTCTGATCTGAAAAAAGGTCTGAAAATTGAAATAGACGGAGAACCCCACATCGTAACCGACTTTGAATTTTCAAAGCCGGGTAAAGGCCAAGCTCTGTATAAAACCAGACTCAAGAATATGCTGACCGGCAGCGCTTTTGAAAAGACTTTCCGTTCCAGCGACAAGTTCAAGAAAGCCCCTCTGGAAGAAAGGTCCATGCAGTTCCTTTACTCCCAGGGAGAAGACTACTTTTTCATGGACAGCAAAACCTTTGACCAGATCTCCATGACTGCTGACCAATTGGGGGAAAACACCAATTTCCTTGTGGACAATATGGAAGTGGAAGTCCTTCTCTTTGGAGAACAGGCCATCGGAGTGACCCTTCCCAGTTCTGTAACCCTGACGGTTACCAAAGCCGATCCCTGGGTGAAGGGAGATACCAGCGGGACCGATTCCAAACCGGTGACTGTGGAGACCGGCTACGTCCTCCAGGTTCCTCCTTTTATAGAAGAAGGAGACCGTATACAGGTTGACACCCGCAGCGGCACCTATATCACCAGAATAAAAGAGTAAAGGCCATCGAGGTAACTTTTACTTATCCCGCACAAGAGTACAAAGCAAATCTTTTTAAATACTTGGTGCCAGGGGGCGAGGAGTATAGACCGTGGATATTCTCTATAAACGGGCCCGGATAATTCAGCACATACGTGATTTTTTTATAAACCGTGAATACCTGGAAGTGGAGACTCCACTCCGCCAGCCCGCCTGCATCCCGGAAGGCCATATAGAACCGGTCAGATCAGGGGACTGGTTCCTGCAGCCTTCTCCTGAGCAGTCCATGAAAAAGCTTCTGGCAGACGGCTATCCAAAAATATTTCAAATCTGCAAATGTTTCCGTTCCGAAGAAAGGGGAAAACTTCATCTCCCGGAATTTACCATGCTGGAATGGTACCGCTGCGGGATAGACTATCAGGAGTTAATGACGGAATGTGAAGAACTGCTGGAATCCCTGGCCCATTCTCCGGAAGAGGTGATCGATCCTCCCTGGACTGGTAAGACCGATAATCCCTGGCCCAGAATTACAGTGACCGAACTCTTCCAAAAACATTCCACCGTGACCCCGACGGAAGCTGTCAGACAGGACTGTTTTGAAGAAATTCTGATTGAAAAGATCGAGCCCCACCTGGGCCATACCACCCCTGTTTTCGTCTATGACTATCCGGCGGCCCTCGGATCCCTGGCCCGGCTTAAACCCGGTGACCATAAGTTGGCGGAGCGTTTTGAAATGTATGCAGGCGGTATTGAACTGGCAAACGGATTTTCGGAACTGGTTGACAGCAAAGTGCAGAGAAGACGATTCCAGGAGGAAAGACGAATCCTTCGGGAAAAAGGGATAGAGCCCGGCCCGGTACCGGAAAAATTCCTGGAGGGCCTGGACAGGATTCCTTCAGCCGCAGGGATTGCTCTGGGAATCGACCGCCTGATTATGGTCTGCTGTGATCTGAATACCATCGATGAGGCGGTGGCCATGGTGCCGGAAGGAAATTAAAAACTACAAATGACGGGTCCTTGCCCTACTCGGGATTCCTGAATTCCGCCGGCAGTTCCTTTTTCACCTTGACTCCGAATTCCCGGAAGTCCTCGGCCTGCCGAATCAGATTACCCCGGCCCTGACTCAATCTGTGCAGGGCATGATCATAAGTGGAATGCACGGTACTGAGCTGTTTGCCGATCTTTTCAAAATCTTCCAAAAAGAGACAGAGCTTGTCATATAGCCTCCCCGCCCGCTCCGCAATTTTCCTGGCATTTTCATTCTGCCGCTCATACCGCCAGATGTTCTCTATAGTCCTCAAAGTGGCCAGCAGAGTGGTAGGGGTGACCACCACTATTTTCTTTTCAAAGGCCTCATTAAAAAGTTCTTCCTCTTCCTGGAAGGCGACCATAAAGGCGGCATCTATAGGCATGAACATCAGGACAAAATCCAGGGAGCGCAAGCCCTTGAGGCCCGAGTAATCTTTGGAACTCAGACCTTTTATATGACTACGCACCGCCTGTATATGCGCCTTTAGAGCCTCCTGTCTGGCCGGACCGTCTTCCTCGACAATATAGTTGTTATAGGCAAGCAGGGAAACCTTGGAATCTATGACCACATCTTTATTTTCCGGAAGACGGACTATTACATCCGGCTTGAGGAGACGGTTCTCCGAATCATGGAACCCGCCCTGGACTTCGTACTCCTTATCCTTGCGGAGACCGGACTGCTCCAGAACTCTTTCCAGGATCATCTCTCCCCAATTGCCCTGAACCTTGTTATCCCCTTTCAGGGCCCGGGTAAGATTACGGGCTTCCCTGTTCATCTGCTGATTCAGTTCATTTAAGTTTATGAGCTGCTCTCTCAGACTGGTGCGGTCCCTGGCCTCTTCACTATGAATCTGGTCCAGCCGTTTCCGGAACTCCCCAAGCTGCTCCCGAACCGGTTTAAGTATTTCATCCAGACTTTGGCGGTTCTGGCGGGCGAAGCGTTCTCCTTTTTCTTCCAGAATCCTGGAAGCCAGATTTTCAAACTCGCGCACCATGCGTTCTTCCTGCTCATTAAAATCAACAATACGCTGGCGTAGCTGTTTTTCCTGCTCCTCAAGCCGAATCTTTTCCTGGTTATTCTGGCTTAGGGCCTGTTCCTTTTCGGTTAATTTCTGCTGGAGGTCTTCTTTTTTGCGGATCTGACGGGAAAGCTCTTCTTCCCGGTAACTTAGCTGCTGATCCAGCAGCTTTCGGGAAGTACGCTCTTCGGAGACGGCGAGATGGAAACGCCTCTTAAGGATGAGGACTGCCGCCAGGAAGCCTGAAAGGCCGCCCAGCAGCAGGAAAGAAATATTGAACAATGAATGTTGAATGTCGAATTGCGGCAATCGAAGTTGGTGTCCCGTGATCAGATAACTCTCTTCTGACCTCTGATCTCCGGCCTCTGACCTCAGGTCCGGATCATTTCCGCTATCTGGAAGGCAAGTTCAAGCCCCTGTTCGGCATTGAGGCGGGGATCGCAGGTTGTCTGATAATTTCTGGCCAGATGTTCATCCATTATATTACGCCCCCCACCGGTACATTCGGTGACATTCTGACCGGTCAGTTCCACATGGATTCCTCCGGGAATGGAGCCTTCAGCCCAGTGAATCTCAAAGAAGGAACGGATCTCGGAAAGAATATCATCCACCCTTCTGGACTTGTGGCCGGTCTCAGCGGTATAAGTATTGCCGTGCATCGGATCGCAGCTCCAGACCACCTCCAGGCCTTCCTTTTTAATCTCCCGAATAAGGGGGGGGAGATATTTGTCAATATCTTTAGCGCCGAAACGGGTTATCAGTGTCAGCCGACCCGGTTCATTATCCGGATTTAGTTTCTGAACCAGGCGCTTGATTTCACCCGGATCATGCTTGGGACCGATCTTGAGTCCCAGGGGATTATGCACTCCCCGTAAAAATTCCACGTGGGCGCTATCCAGCTGGCGGGTCCTGTCCCCGATCCAGATCATATGGGCGCTGCAGTCATACCATTTACCGGTTATGGAGTCCTGACGGGTCAGGGCCTCTTCGTAGCCCAAAAGCAGAGCTTCATGGGAAGTAAAAAAGGAGGCCTGATTAAGCTGGGGACTATCAGTATCAAGGCCGATAACTTTCATAAAATTTATAGCCTGATCTATACTCTGGGCAAGGCGTTCATAGGAACGTCCCATGGGAGAAGTCTTGACAAACTCATTGTTCCAGGCATGAACCCGGTGGAGTGCGGCGTATCCGCCCTTTGTAAAAGCCCTGGTAATATTCATGGTGGTAGAGGCCAGATAGTAACCTTTAACCATCCGCTGGGGATCCGGCCTTCTTGCCTCTTTTGTAGGCTCCGGGGAATTAACCATATCTCCCCGATAGCTGGGCAGTTCCACACCGTTAACATTCTCGGTGTCGGAAGATCTCGGTTTGGCATACTGGCCAGCCATACGTCCTACCTTGATAACCGGTTTACCGCCGGCATAACTGAGGATTACCGCCATCTGCAGAATGACCTTTAGATTTTCCCTTATGCCCGGAGCAGTACAATGAGTAAAATCCTCGGCACAGTCCCCGCCCTGCAACAGGAAAGCCTCTCCCTTTGCAGCCTTGGCCATTTGCTCTTTCAGCATCCTGATCTCGCCGGCAAAGACCAGCGGAGGCAACTCAGCTATGGTATCAATAGCAGCTTGATACTCATTCTTGTCGGGCCAGTTAGGTTGCTGCAATGCCTTGAAATTATGCCAACTTGTTTTTGTCCATTCAGCCATTTTCTTAAGTTCTCAATGTTTAGTTCCTGTTTTTCAGTTCAGAGTTCTGAGCTATTAGTTCAGAACTCTCAGCTAATCCCTCCGCAGTCCTTTCTTCCCTCGGACAGATTTGGGGATCACACGACCCTCTATCAACTGTTTTCCCCCTCTTCAGGAATTCGGCAGGACTCGTCTCTACAGCACACTTCCCGGTCAAAAGCATTCAGAATCCGTAATTCCTTTTCCCTTTTCTTTTCTTCAGGAGGAGGAGAGAAATCAAGGTCTGCAAAATTTTCTTCAATATAGGACTTATCGGGCATTCCCGCCAATCCCGTGGCAAGCACTCTGCCGCTGCGGGTATCCAGCAGCTCGCTATCTTCTCCGTTAGTCACCACAGCCAAGGGGATCTGATAAGAATCGTCAAACACCCGGGCGGCAGCGACAGCAGGACGTTCCCTGGTTACCAGAGAACCGGGACCATAACGGATCAGCATAACTCTGCGCCCCTGGTGCTTGACCACAATATCAATCTTTGAACGTACAAGATGACCGGCAAAAGTGGTTTCAATTACCTGGCGTAACTCCAGGTCTGTCTTTTCATACCCCTTTTCCTCCACCAGAAAGCGGGCAATTTTCTGGCGGTAACGCTCATCATCGGTATCCTGGACTGACTCACCGGTAACATAATCAGTACAGTATCCGTAAATATAATGATGCTGGGATGTATCTTCCAACTTTCACTTCCCGGCGTTTAAGCCAGCAAGACCTCTGCAGGTGCAGTGCTTTTGTTGTCGGTGTGCAGGCTGTAAAGCTGGAAAGATCACGCTTTCAACCTGCGCTTCCATTCAATTACAGATCCAGCCAGGATTCCGAAAAAATCATATGTCCCAACAGGACCTTACAGGTTTTATAATGCTCCAGGGCAGGACCTTCCAGGGTGGAGGGATCAGGCTCGTTCCCATCCATCATATTGTGAACCATTTCCACCATCTCCGACCGTTCACCGCGACAAATCGCCATAAGCTCATCATCATAGGAATTGACAATGGCGGTGGTAAGCCCGTACTTCATAAGCATAATCAGATAAGTACGGTCCAGATACTTGCGCAGGTGTTCAGAAACCCCATTGGAGACATTGGACAGTCCGACAGTGGATCCTGCTCCGGGGGCGATATCCTCAAGCATACTCAGAAACTCGAAGCCGGAAGCAAGCTGATCGGCTCCCAGGGTTATGGGAGTGGCTATGGGATCAAACAGGATCTTTTCGTTGGGTACACCGGCTTCATTCAACCCCATCATAAGATCAACCGCCATAGCGGCCCTTTCATTAGAATCCCTGGGCATGCCTTCCTGACCCCAGAGAAGGCCTATAACACTGCAGCCGGATTCGACTGCCACCGGCGTCAATTTTTCGATCCTCTCAGGTTGGGCGGAGATGGAATTCATAATGGCCTCTTCCTTATTCTTGAGGGCCTTGAAACCGGCAGCCATAGCCTCGGCATTAGTGGTATCCAGGCATAACGGCGTATCAGTAGCGGCCTCGATAGTCTCCACCACCCAGGGCATCAGTTCCGCTCCATCCTTTCTGGCCGGTCCGACGTTCAGATCGAGATAGGAGGCCCCATGAGAGGTTTCTTCTTTAGCCATCTCCTGCAAAGGGCCGGGATTCCTTTCCCTCATTGCTGTACCACTGCGGGTCCCCATGATATTTATACTTTCTGCTATTCCCTTAACCTGTTGAGCCATAATCTTCTCCTGTTAGCCTTTATCTTATATCCTTAAATAATCAAATTACTACAGAATCCTTATCCTTAAATTGAAGAAAAGATACACTTCTGACCATCATTAGAAATATGATTTGAATAAATAGTAAATAGTAGCCTCAATGCCCTGAATTGTCAATAAATAAAACGCAGACGGCTTACAGTCACTATAAGCCTTTCCCATAACTGGAGCCCCGGCCGGTTTACTTCGCCCAGCCACTGATAAATATCCGCTTCCGCCTGAGCATCATGTCTGTAGCAGCAGTGCCAACCTGCTTTCAGGGCTTTCAGGCAGAGATCAAGGGACCAGAGGGAGGGAAGCTTTTCCGACAGATAACCCGCCTCATCCAGCAGATAGCGATTAGCAGTAAGACCGGGGCCGGTGAGCCAGGAAGCTTCGCCACTGGAATAATCGCTCCACCCCGGATCGGGTTTTCCAGGCAGGCCAAAGGGGCAGAGAAAAGAAAACAGTCCCGGCAGGCTGCGGGCCACCGGCTGGATAACACCCTTTTGATTACGGAGCTTGGGGACGGCCAGACCGACCTCGGGGTTCTTGTCCAGAAAATCGACAAGCATAAGGAGACAGCCCGGCTCAGGCAGGCTCTCCTGATCCCAGAACGACAGGTACCGCCCCCTGCATTTCCGGAGTCCGATATTGAAGGCCCGGGGTTTTGATAATCCTGCGGGGCACTCCAAAGCCACAGTCTTCGGAAAATCCTTGAGACAATCAGCTAATTCAGGGTAAGAAAAGTGCTGATTGACAACAACAACTTCAAGTTCCAGATAATTATCATTGCCGGTCACTGCGTCCAGGAAACGCAAGAGATTACTTTGCTGCCCGCCGGCAAGAACACAGACAGACAGATCAGGATTACTGTACATTTCAGGTTCAGGGTTTAGCCGCCTGTTCAGTTATTCTTGAGCCTGGCCAGCTTTTCCTTGACCGAGGGGAAAAGGGCCAAATCTGTATGAGGCAGAAACTGAGCTGCCATGTAGTGATTCATGAACTCAATATTTTCACTGAGTTCTATATTGGTCATCAGTGATC
>JBKHJR010000031.1:0-31042 GCA_046537975.1 Desulfurivibrionaceae bacterium | reverse complement strand
GAGTCAGGTCACACACATCTCCCACTTCCTGGTCGGTAATGCCGTAAACAAAGAGCCCTCCCATACTCAGATCCTTGAGTTCACATTTTTCATAATAAGCGTTGCCGAAGGAGGCGGTTACGGTTGTGCGAAATTCAACCCTTTTATTCTTCCTTCTCCCGTTTGCGGCCATGAATCCCCCTCTTAATACATATAATAAAATATCAGGTAACTATCATTCCATCCCGATCTAAGACAGAGGTGGCATTTATCACCCTCAATCTTTTTTCCTGTTCAGTGTATCCAGTACCGATTGTATCACCGTTTTTATTGATTTGGAGTTTGATCATGTTCTCGGTTTTTTTCCCAACGTCTGAACAGAGCAGGACTCCTGCCAGACTGCCTTTGGATATAATTATCGCTTTTCTGCAATTCCTGTCCGGATAATCGGGCAGTTTCGGATCCTGAGGCACAATAACAGGAAGGGCGATGTCCTTTAGCTCCCTTGGTTCAAGGCTGCCGAGAATGCCTGTGAACTGTTTCGAAAGCCTTTTAAAAGGCCGGGCGAGATCTTTTATGGGAACCGATTTAAGATCACGGTATCTGCTGATTTTTGAGGAAGGCAGCCGCCTTATCCCGGCGACCGTACTTTCCTGGATATATATAGATCGTCCTTCGATTACAATTTCCCTCAGTTCAATCGGAGGGTATTTTTTTATCGGGCTGGATGATCCTGATTCCCGGTCAGAATTCCTGATACTTTCCAGACCCCGAAGTTCCGAAAGCGCCTGCCTCAGTTTTACTGTCATAACCTCCGCCCTGTCCAGGGTCGCCTGGAGTCCGCTGACAAGGCTTTCTATGTCATAATTATAGGTGTTGTCGTCCTCAGGTTCTGAATCTATCTGCAGGGAAGAGATTTTTTTATTTATTTGGTCAATTCCTTCGGGATTAAAAGGGTCTTCGTCAGTCTCACTGCCAGAAATCTCTTCTCCTGAGCAGCCTTCTGTCCCGTTGGCGGGATTTCTTTCTCCTGCCGATCGGTGGAATTTGATTTTTTCTTTTAATTTGTTGAACCGAAAGTAGAGGATTTTGAAGAGGTGTTCTTCCTTTTCCGTCTCGAGATCTTCAGTTTCATAGATGTTGACGATGTGGGCCATAGCTTCTTTAAGGAAGTCTATGGACTCGGACGGGACTCTGTCCCCCTGGTCTTTTATATAACGGAGAAGGCTGTCGGCCATAATCAGCATGTTATGTGCGGGCCTCCGGTCCGTATAATGTTGTTTGAGAAGCTGGAAGGCTTCTTCCAGGAGGGATATCCTTTTGATGGAAAGACTCCAGTCCTGGGCGATTATTTCCCATTTAAGCCGTTGTATTGCTTCCTCTATTGTTATTTTATCTTCGTTTTCCTGGGACATGAGGGCATTTATTTCTTGTGAGCTGAATGGTGTTCAGGTTTTAGTTAAAAGCGGGCAGTGGCTGTCATGGTCACGGGCAAGAGACAGTGGGGTAATATTAGCAGATTTAATCGGCTCTGGCAAAAGGTTCAATAAGACTGGAAGATGAATAGTTTGAATAAATCTTTTTAACATAGTAGATTGTTGTAGATTGTTAGCATTATAAAAAATCTTGTTTGAGAACGGTAAATCATTTTTATCTTATCTGAAGAGAGGTGACACCGGGTCTTCGGTACCTTGTGATAAGGTATATGGTGAATCATTTACTGGTAAGGTAAGTTACTGAAGCGATTCATTCATGACGATATTATCTATTTTTGTTTTCATTTTCGGGGCAGTGATCGGCAGTTTTTTAAATGTTGTTATTTTGAGGCTGCCTGAATCCGGCCAGTCTATTGTTTATCCGGCTTCCCACTGCCCGGGATGCAAGGAGGCGCTGAGATGGTATGACAATATCCCCATTTTAAGTTATATATTTTTAAGGGGAAGGTGCCGCAGCTGCCAGCAGCATGTTTCCTGGCAATATCCTGTGGTTGAGATGCTTGCTGCTGTTCTGGCTGTTATGTTATGGTTTTTTTATCCTTGGCAGATTTTTTTGATAAGGTATATCTTTGCCTGTGCTTTACTGGTCATTATCTGGATTGATATCAGGCATCAGATCGTACCGGACCTCATAACAATACCCGGGATTGTGCTTGGATTCTGCTTTGCTTTCTTTAACCCGATTTTGTATTGGTATGATTCAGCCTTAGGTATTATCCTGGGCGGAGGTGTATTATATCTGGTAGCCCTGTTCTATTACCTTTTGACCAAGCGTCAGGGGATGGGGGGAGGGGATATCAAATTCCTGGCCATGATCGGCTCTTTTCTCGGCTGGCAGTCCCTGCCTTTTGTTGTTTTTGTCAGTTCTCTTATGGGTAGCTTGGTGGGATTGTTTGCCATGGCTAAACAGAAAAAAGGCGGCCAGACCGTGATTCCTTACGGCCCTTTTCTCGCTGTAGCTGCTTTACTTTACATATTTTTCGAAAAACAGATATTATTTTTACTCTGGGCCTTATAAAAAATGTCACAAAATAAAAAAGTACTGGAATTCCAAAAAATTATTGCTCAAAGCAATGTAATGCAGGATGTCTTTGAGACCATAAATAAGGTTGCTGCTTATAAAACCACTATCCTTGTTACTGGTGAATCGGGGACAGGTAAGGAACTGGTGGCCAGGGCAATCCATGAAAAAAGCCCCCGCTCCGGTAGGAAACTTGTTGATATAAATTGTGGTGGGATCCCTGAAAATCTCCTGGAAAGCGAGCTGTTCGGCCATGCCCGAGGAGCTTTCACCGATGCCCACAAGGATAGAAAGGGTCTGGTTGAACATGCTGACAGATCTTCACTCTTTCTTGACGAGCTGGGAGAATTGCCGATCGCCCTGCAGGTTAAGCTTCTCCGTGTTCTGCAGGAAGGTGAAGTCAGACCGCTGGGGGACAGACCGCCGGTCAATGTTGATGTCCGGATTATCGCCGCTACTGCCAGAAATCTGGCTGATATGGTGAATCGAGGGTTGTTCAGGGAAGATCTCTATTATCGTATTAATGTTTTGAAGATAGACTTGCCCCCCCTTCGCCAGCGCTCTGATGATATTCCCCTTCTTGTAGATCATTTCATCGAAAAGTACAACAAGTCAATCGGCTTGAATATAAAAGGGGTCAGTGACGAATGTCTAAGGGCATTATGTTCCTATTCCTGGCCCGGCAACGTCAGGGAGCTGGAAAATGTGGTGGAAAGGAGCATGGTTCTTGCTGACAAAGATATTCTGGACGCCGAAAGCCTGCCTCCTGAACTGCTTTGCCAGGAAAAAACCGTGACCGGGGTTGGTGCTGAAGAACCGATGCTTCCTGATCAGGAAAATCTTTCCATTAAAGTCAACAGTAAGAATCTGGAAAGACACCTTATTGGCAAGGCCCTGGAAAGAACCGGCGGCAATAAGACCCAGGCTGCCGAAATCCTGCAAATCAGTCTGCCGGCCCTCCTCTACAAGATGAAAGAGTACAACTTTTCCTCCTGAGCATTTCTTTTCCCGGTTTATCTCAACCGGTTCTCTTATTGTAGCCTGCCTTTCTGTCTTCTGTAGACTCTGACTTCTAAATATTATATCCTTTGTTATAAGTTCATCAGAAGGGGCTCCTTAACTGGTGGAAGCAGCACCCGGCCCTTTTTAACTTTAAAAGGGAGGATAATTCAGTTGCCTCTGTTTTAGGGGGCATAGTTTCGCTGATTATAAACTTTTTAAAAAGTATTGACATCCTGGGCTTAGAGGGGTTATAAGAGCTGAAAACCTTAATGCTAATAGTTATCAATCTCATGTAAATATGTTTAAGAGAATAATTTATTTTTATATTGAAGGCTTTCGTTCCATGAAGGTGGGGAAGACCTTATGGCTGATAATTTTTATTAAGTTATTCATTATGTTTGCTATTCTTAAGGTATGGTTTTTCCCGGATTATCTGCAAACCAACTTTCCAGATGACCCGGCCAGGGCGGATTATGTACTGAGGAGTTTGACAGCCGGGCAATAAGTTTTTTTATATCTTGTTAAGATAAATAGAGTTTTGACATTATAGCAACCTAATCAAACCAGTCATAAATAACTTACCATCAATCAAAAGGAGGCTGTCATGGTCGACCAAGTTGATTTGTCGCAGGTCAACTGGGCCAGAGCCCAGTTTGCCCTCACAGCCATTTACCACTGGCTGTTTGTCCCTTTAACACTGGGACTTTCATTCCTTCTGGCTTTTTTCGAGAGCATATACGTCAAGACAGGCAATGAAGAATGGAAGAGACTTACCAAGTTCTGGATGACCCTCTTTGCTATCAATTTCGCCATAGGTGTAGCCACCGGCCTTATCCTGGAGTTTCAGTTCGGTACCAACTGGTCAAAGTACTCCTGGATGGTGGGAGATATATTCGGTGCCCCCCTGGCTATCGAAGGTATTTTCGCATTTTTCCTGGAGGCCAGCTTCTTTGCCATCATGTTTTTCGGTTGGAACCGGGTCTCCAAAGGCCTGCATCTCTTTTCCACCTGGATGGTTGCTATTGGTTCCAGCCTTTCCGCAGTCTGGATACTGGTGGCCAACGGTTGGATGCAATTTCCGATCGGCATGGCTTTTAATCCGGACAATGCCAGATTCGAGATGCAGAATTTCGCTGATATAGTTTTTTCGCCGATTGCAGTGAGCAAGTTCACCCATGCCACCAGTTCCAGCTTTGTTCTGGCTTCCTGTTTTGTGGTAGGTATTTCATCCTGGTTCCTTTTAAAGGGAAGGCATGAGTTGATGGCCAAGAGAAGTATAGCTGTTGCCGCCATCTTTGGGATCCTGTCTTCCGTCTATGTGGCCTTTACCGGTGATGAGGCGGCATATAATGTCGCTCATAAGCAACCCATGAAACTGGCGGCAATGGAAGGATTGTATGAGGGCCAGGAAAGAGCCCCGATTGTCGGCTTCGGTATCCCCAATCCTTATAAAGAAGTGGGAGACAATGCCGACCCTTTTATAGCAGACATCAAGATCCCCGGCTTACTTTCTTTGCTTGCCAACAGGGAGATGGATTCTTTTGTCCCCGGTATTAATGATCTGGTTTTAGGCAACCAGGAGCAGGGGATAAGGGGAGCCCGGGACAGGATTGAATCCGGGAAAATCGCGGTCAGCCAATTGGGAGACTATAAAAAGGCAGTCGACAATGGTAACCTGGAGGCTGCTGACCGCTATCTGAGCGGCTTCAATCAACACCGGGAAGATCTGGGCTACGGCTATCTGAACTCCCCTTCAGATGCTGTACCACCGGTTGCAACAACCTTTTATGCCTTTCATATCATGGTTGTCCTGGGAGTTCTTTTTCCTATAATTTTTCTGCTTTTTCTTGTTTTCCTGAAAAAAGGAAATCTTGCCACTCATAGGTGGCTGCTTAACCTGGGAATACTGGCCATACCTCTCAGTTATATTGCTTCCGAGTTAGGGTGGATTGTCGCGGAAGTGGGGCGACAGCCTTGGGCAATACAGGGGCTTTTGCCGGTTAATGTGGCGAACTCCAATCTGACCACTGCCACGGTGCAGACCACCTTTTTTGTCTTTCTGCTGCTTTTTACCCTGCTGTTGATTGCCGAAGTCCGTATTATCCTCAAACAAATAAAAATTGGGCCGGAGGAAAAATAAGATGATAGGACAACTTGATTTATATACACTGCAACACATCTGGTGGGTTATCATATCCCTGGTCGGTTCCATTTTTCTTTTCCTGACTTTTGTCCAGGGAGGGCAGACCCTTATTTTCTCGGTTGCCAGAAACGAAGAGGAGAAGACACTTCTTATCAATTCCCTGGGCCGCAAATGGGAGCTGACCTTTACTACTCTGGTTCTTTTCGGCGGTGGCCTGTTTGCTGCTTTCCCGAAATTCTATGCCACCAGTTTCGGAGGTGCCTACTGGGTCTGGATGCTTATCCTCTTCACCTTCATTCTTCAGGCGGTGAGTTATGAGTTCCGCAAAAAGGAGGATAACCTTTTCGGCCCTCGGGTCTATGAAATCTTCCTTTTTCTTAACGGTGTTGTCGGAATACTGCTGATTGGTACGGCTGTGGCCACTTTTTTCAGCGGCTCCGGCTTTGTCTTGAACGAGATGAACCAGGTAACCTGGCAGTCCCCTTTGAGGGGGCTGGAGGCGGCCGGCAGCTTTTTTAACCTTTCTCTGGGCCTGTTCCTGGTCTTTCTGGCCAGGGTACTGGGGGGCATGTACCTCCTTAACAATCTCGACCATGAGGAGCTGAACAGTCGCTGCCGCCGTTCCATCTGGATCAATTTTCTCTGGAGCCTTCCCTTCCTCCTTTATTTCCTGATCAGCCTGGTGTTGATGAAAGGGTTTGCTGTTGATCCTGCCACCGGTGAAATAGTTATGCAGAAATTTAAATATCTCCATAACCTGGTCGGGTTCCCGGTTAATCTTATCCTCTGCCTCCTCGGTCTGGGCCTGGTCGTTTACGGGGTGGCGGTAAATGTTTTCAAAAAGCAGAGAAACGGCATCTGGTTCGGCGGTATTGGCACTGTCCTGGTGGGACTCTCAGTCTTTTTCCTGGCCGGATTCAATAACACCGCCTTTTATCCTTCCAGCTTTGATTTGCAGAGCAGCCTTACCATAACCAACGCCTCGAGCAGTCATTTTACCCTGACAGTCATGAGCTATGTGGCCCTTGCCGTACCTGTGGTTCTGGCCTATATAGCCTTCCTGTGGCAAAGGATGGACAGAAATAAATTGAGTATGGCGGAATTGCAGGGTGAGGAAGCAAAAGATCTATATTGAATCAATAACACTGAAAGGAGATGACCATGACCGTAATTTTGTTGAGCAGCTGGCTGCTTCTTATAGTTTTGTCTCTGATATGTGGTGTCCGTTTTTTGGAATGGACTGATCTATGGGAATAAATAGGATTAATAGATTTAAGAAGTATTTTAACTTTTGACCTAATCCCGGCCGCCTTTGCGGTGGCCGGGATTTGTTTAATCCGGGTATGCCTGGTGAATCCATGGCTGGGCAGAGCCGCCCTCGGGTTATCATAGATAATCAATTTTGGACTGTCACGGCGGGGATTAGGGGTTGCCTTATTTCTCGCTTTTTAACAGCGGGCCAAGTCTTTCGCGGCCCTTCCTCCCTGCTTCGTTGCAAGTGCAATGTTGGTGGATCGCCGAAAGCAACTCTTTTTGCTGTTCAACCGTCAGGATCTTTTTTTCTTCTAACAGAAGCTCAATCACCAGGTCCTGCATGATCCGTTTGTTGGCAAGGATTTCTTTTTCTTTCTCCCTTATGGCCTCTTCTTCCACGGAAGATGAAGCCAGGAGATCCATGAGCTCTCCCCTGAGCCTCCTTATGGTTCGGATCCGGTCTTGCGCCTTTTTGCGGTATTCACGAAGGAGGGGCTTGATCTGCTGCCATTGTTCATCGGTAACACCGATTTTTCGATGAAGAGGATCCGGCCTGTCGCTGTCCACGCTTTTGAGATTCTGCCGATCCGGAGCCAGGCCAGGTACGGCATGCATCAGCCAGATAGCAATGAAAGCTATATTCAGGCCCACGGATAGGGCGATAAGGGGTTTTTTAAGTCTGTTCCACATGGTTTTTATCTGTTTTTCTCCAGTTGCTTCAAAATTGCGGCCTCAAGGGATCCATCGGGCGCGGCACTCATAGCGTCAAAGGTATAAAAATTACTGTCGTCGGATACAGCTATCGAGGCGGTCATTCTGGACTCTAACCCGCTGGTTGGGAAGCTGCTCCAGCCCATATATGTTCCCATTGTCAGGCCGGCAATCAGTGCCGCGGCCGTTGCATCCTTAACTACCCAGGACGGATACCATAGGGCCTCCAGACAGGACCAAAGAAGACCCGGCCTCTTTCCCCGTTTTTGCTCATGGGCCTCGGTCAGAATCCTCTTGGTCAGGTAGTTTGGAGCCGGGGCAACATCAAGGGATGATAAGAACGGTTTCAGGTCCCGCAGGTCATTCAAGGCGGCACGACAGGAGTCACACCTTGCTAGATGGCGTTCGACTGCGGCCTGTCTTCGTCCTGACAATTCGCCATCCATATAAGCGTCAAGGCTTTTCCGGTTTTTGCTGCATGACAACATTTTCATTCACCTCTTTATTAACTATAAACGACTGGAAAGCAAGGATCCCCCGCCGGGAATAACAAAAGTTTCATCGGTTTTTGAGAAGGGTCCGAAGATGCTTACGTCCCCGGGCCAGGAGCCGCTCTACAGCCTTGGTTGTCGTCTCAAGAGCTGCGGCGATCTCCTGATAATTTAGATCTTCATAGTAGCGGAGCACAATGGCCAGGCGCTGATTCGGGGCAAGAGTGTCCAGGGCAAGGCGCACGGAGGCGGCTGTTTCCTTGCGCAGCAATTCCTCTGCCGCCCCGGGGTTCTGGTCGGGTAGGTCCGCTATTGCCTCCAGTTTCACCGGTTTTTTCTTCTTGAACTGATCCAGGCAAAGGCGGCTAATGATCCGGTAAAAATAAGTCCGGAATTTTGCCGTGGGCTGATACCGGCCGGAGGCCCGTAGAAGCCGGATAAAGGCCTCTTGGACCACGTCTGCGGCCTGCTCTTCCCGGCCGAAAAATTGGTAGGCAATCTGCCAGGCCCAGGACTGATGCCGCCGGACGATTTCCTCAAAAGCCTTTAGGTCTCCTCTGCCTGTCGCCAGCAGCAGGGATTCGTCAGTAACCGAAAGATCAGACAATACAGGGTCTCCAAATATTGTCCGGATCCGGTCTGGATACGGCGGGACAGAGTACGGCCGGTATGGATGTGGTATAGGTTGGCGGAGTATCTGAAGTCATTCGAATATCATAATCACAGGCTATAAGATTTATTTATCTAATTCAAAACAAGATAACTATAGGGCCGGCAGAAAACAAGTTTGATAAATTTTATCCGGGAAAATGGTCACGGGTAATCACATGTTAAAATGATATGCTCAGGTCCATAACCTTTTGGCGATATTGTGTTTAAGCAGAGCTTGGCTGATAGTCCAGAATGCCGGAAAAAAGATAATGATTATGATCAGGGCTGGAGCCGGATCGATGGATGTCTGCTGCCCTAAGGCAAAAGGAATCTTTTCAGTGGAATGGGTCAGAGGAGAGACACAGGACAGGGCCTGGCCCCATTCCGGCATTTGCCGGACCGGAAGAAATCCTTAGCTGAACCAGATTGGCCAGGGTCATTATAAAGGCCGGATCACCGGTGGCCGGGGTTGAGGACCGCAAAGCACAGGGCTTATACAACAACGGTTGCCAGTAAAACAGGTAGAGACGCCGGGGAGTCCCCTAATAAGGTCAGGCTTACAAAAATCGGGATTGCGGAAAGCACCACTCCAAACAGAAAGGCGGCCACCACGTCGTCCATAAGCAGGGTTTGCCTCTCCAGCGGTGCGGCAAGAAGCCGCTCCAGGGTCCCGGTTCTGGTCTCGAAAGGGAAGGCCGTCGGGGTTGGGGCCGATGCTGTAAAGCAGAGTGCCATCCTTTCCCAGGGCCCGAATTCCTGGAGAAGTTCTGGGCGCGGCTTTTCAGGCGAAGTCCCCCGAGTCCATAGAATTACCCTGACAGCGAGAGATTTCTCTTAGCGGAAATCTCCATATAGGGATTGGCCACCTCCGGCACGATCCCGATGTGCTCCTTGGCGCCCAGAGGGTCCCGGACCATTTCATGGTCCAGGATCCAGGCGCTTCCTTGGTTCGGCTAATAAACTGTTCAGTATCCGCTTTTTCTTTATTCCGGCCTGTCCGTGCCTCTCGCCATCTTCGTGTGCTCCTTTATGATGTCTTCCAAGTCTTTTTTCTGCTCATCTGTAAGAACATCTTTCATTTTTTTCCCGGTTTCATAGGCTGCGCTATGCATATTGATTTTTAGATCAGAGCAGGCCTTCAGTTGACTTTTAACCTTGTCAACCGGGGCCTCATCATCAAGCAGGCTTTGTAATTTCGTGGTCTCTTTGGTCAGTTCAGCTTTGTAATCCACCTTTTGTTTTTTAAAGCTTGTCTGAAGATCGAGCAACTTGTTCGTTTGCTCTTGAGAAAGCGATAAGTGTTCCTGCATGCCGGGCAGCATTTTGACTATCATCATGGATTTTTTCATGGATTTGGCAGCCATCATCCCCTGATGCATCGAGCCCATGCCGTCATGCTTCATGCAGTTCTGCTTCTTGCCATGTTTCGGGCAGGAATGGGATTTTCCCATATGTCCCATCTGGGCATTCGCTGTTAAACATGCGAAAAAGAAAAAAGTTGTTGCGATTAATGCGGTCTTCTTCATGGAAAAACCTCCTGTTTAATAATTACTGTTTTTTACTTTCGTTTAAGCAAGAATTTTCAGCATCCTTGATTTTGGCTGCATGACAACATGTTCATGCACTTTCTATTGACTATAAACGACTGAAAATCAGAATCCCCCCGCCGGGAAAAAGAAAAATTTTACGGGCTCCCGATAAGGTTTAGAAGTGGTCTATATCTACCTGCCCATTTTTCGGATTGCCCCGCCGGCGCTTTCCATGCCGGAGTAGACCACCGGCACCACGATCATGGTCAGAAAGGTTCCCACCAGAAGGCCGCTGCCGGCCACAATCCCAAGAGGACTCAAGCGCTCCAGGCCCACGGCGGTCTCGAAAATCAGTGGTGACAGGCCGATGATGGTTGAAAAGGTGGTCATCAGGATGGGCCGGATGCGCAGTTCCACGGCGCTGACAATGGCTTCGTCTTTGTCCATTCCCTGTTTTCTGGCCCGGATAATAAAGTCGAGCAGTAGTACGCTGTTGTTGATGATAATCCCGGCCAGAAAAATCATGCCCATGGTCCCGGGCATGGACATGGGCTTGTCAAACAGAAGAAGCCCCCACAGAGAACCGGCCACGGCCAAAGGGATGGCCGCCATGATGCTCAGAGGATGGGCAAATGAGCCGAACATGGCCAAAAGCAGGAGGTAGAGCAGGACAATGCCGATGATCAGGGCCTGGCGCAACTGTTTCTGGGTGCTTTTCATGTCCGAGGCGCTACCTGCAAAGTCGATGCTGTAGCCGCCCGGGATATCCAGGCCGGAAACAGCCTTTTTAGCCATGCCCGTGACCTGGGCAACAGACATGTCGTGGTTGACGCCGGTGACGTCAATGGTGGTCTGCAGGTCTTCACGAGTGATATAGGGACGCTGTGTCTGAGTCCTTATGTCTGCCAAAGCCCGCAAGGGGACCGGTCCGAAATCCGATTGGACATAGGACTGCATCAAGGCTGCCAGGCTGTTGCGGTCAGAACGGCCGTATTGCACACGAACGGGAATATCCAGGAAATTTTCAAGGCGCATGGACGTTACAGGAACACCCTGGACCGCCGCGCTGACCTGCCGGGAGACTTCTTCCGGAGAGGTTCCGTACATGCTTGCCAGGGCCGGATCCACGGACACATCAATCTGTTTTTGATCAAAATGCCAGCTTCTGCGGACATCTGTGAGCCCGCGCACCCCTTGCAGCCGCTCCATGGTTTTTTCAGCCAGCCGGTCCAGCACCCGGGAATCCGGCCCGCTGATGATGATGTCCACGGGTGCCTTGGTGGTGGAGATGGGCGTGGCCCCGTACTCGTTGACCTGGAAGCTTTTGATCCCCGGCACTTGCCGCAGTTTTTGCCGCCAGATTCTTTCGATCTCCCAGATGGATCGTTCGCGTTTTGTCCGGTCTTCCAATTCTACTGTTATGGAGGCGGCCTGGGTCGTGGCCCCGCCGGTGCCAAAGGAAATGGCTCCGGGTTCCGAGCCGATTACCGAGGAGACTTTTTTTATACCGGGTTGGGCATAGATGATCTGTTCCACCCGGTTCAGAGTTTTTTCCATCTGTCCGATATCATCGGTGGCCGGCAGATCGAAATCGATATTGGCGATGCCGGTATCCATGGGCGGCATGAGGTCCCCGCCGATAATAGGCGGAATGGTTCTGACGCTGATCACGAAAAAGGCAGCGGCCAGTAAGAGGGTTACCACCCGCCAGCGCAGGGCGCCTTTTAAGATGAACAAATAGAACCGCCGGACAAAGCCCACGCCCACGTCCACCCAGGCGGCCGCTCGTTCGATAATATTTCTTTTTGCACGCTCTCGAACCAGAACCCGGGAGGCCAACAGCGGCACCAGGGTCAGGGCGATGACCAGCGAGGCCACCATGGTAATGGCGATTGTCAGGCTCAGTCGGCCGATGGTCAGCTGGGGATAGCCGCCGATAAAGATGATGGGCACCAGGACCGCTACGGTGGTCAACATCCCTGCTGTAATGGCCAGGGAAATTTCGCGGGCTCCGGTGTCCGCGGCGCTCTTGGCATCCGGCTGAGCATCCGGGTCCCGGCTGGCCCGGAAATGGCGGTAGATATTCTCCAGGGCCACAACCGAAGAGTCCACCACCATACCGGTAGCCACGATAAGGCCGGACAGAGTGACCATGTTTAAGGTATACGGCGTAAACCAGAGTACGGCCAGAGTGAACAGAAAAGAAAGAGGTATGCTGATGCCTGCCACCAAAGCGGCCCGGGCCTCTGCCAGGAAAAGAAAGATCACCGCTACGGTGAAGATTACGGCCTGGATGATGGATAGCACCATTCCCCTCATGTTGATGTCAATTAACGGCTGTTGGTCCTGGGTGATCTCAAAGGAAATATCCGGATATAGGCTGCGCAGTTGGGGCAGGAAGGATTTGACCCGATCAATGGCCGCCATTGTATCACCCCCTTCGGGCTTGATGATCCCCAGGGCGATGGCTGTCTCGCTATTGCCGTGATAAGCCGAGCGCGGTTCTTCTTTGGTAAGTTCCACGTCCGCCACGTCGGAGATGCGCAGCAGTCCCAATCCGGGACGCCGGATGGGCAGCTGCCTGATATTCTCCAGATCCTTGAATTCCCCGGCGATGCGGACAAGATACTCGCTGTCACCGGTGTAAATATTGCCTGCCGGAGCGGAGATGTTCTGTTCGGCAAGCACCGCCATGACCTCGCCAAGGGAAACATTATTAGCGGCCAGCTCGTCCCGGTTAACCTTGACCCGGATCTCGGGCCTGTGCCCTCCGAAGACGTCCACGTCAGCCACGCCTTCGAGGCCCAAAAGGCGGTCCTGTATTTGATTTTCGGCCAGAAGCCGGATTTCGGAAAGATCGCGCCGGCTGTTTTCTTGGGACCGCAGGGCCAGGGTGAGAAGCGGTCTGGCAGTGGAGTCGCTCAAGCGATAAAGTTTCGGCTCCCGGGCATTTTCCGGTAGATCGGCCCGGATCCGGGCCATGGCGTTTTGTACATCCAAGATGGCCTGGCCCGGATCCTTGCTGTAGGAAAATTCCACCAGCACGGACGAGACCTGGTCGCGGCTGGTGCTGCGTATACTGTCCAGGCCGCTTAAGGTGTTGATCTCCTTTTCAATCACCTCGGTCATCTTGTCGCTGACATCATCGGCGCTGGCCCCGGGCTGCACGGTGACCACCACTACCTGAGGCGGGAAAGTGTCCGGGAAAAGCTCTGAAGGTATACGCAGAAAGCCGATAACCCCCATGGCCGCCACCAGCAAGACCGTTGCTACAACTGCGTAAGGATGGTTAAGTGCCGCCCGGGTTGGATTCATGGCACGGCCTCCACCTTCTGTCCGGACGAGAAGGTAGCCCAGCCCAGATAGGTGTTTTTGACCACCTGCGTTCCGGCATCAATCCCTTTGATTGCAGCCCTGTCCCCGGAACGTCCCAAAATCCGGACGGGCTTGGCTGAAATACTGCCTTCGGCCACAGCAAAGATATGGCTTCTGCCATCCGGGCCCTCAATCAGCGCCGAAGCCGGAAGGAGGATCACGTCTGTGAGCCGCTTTAGGCTCACGGTTATCGGCAGATAGGCACCCGGGGTAAGATCGGCTGCGGCATTCCGGTCCAGCCAGATTTCGGCCCGCATCATTTTGGCCTTGTCCAGGGCCGGTTCCATGAGACTTATTTTTTCTTGACGGGTGCGGCCCTTTATCTTAAAAGCAGCCGCCAGCCCCTCTTTCACCTGGGGCAGGTCTTTCTGGGGCACGTCAAAGGCCAGTTTCAGCCCGGACAGATCCTGGACCGTGATCAAGTTTTTTGACAGTGCGGCCATATCTCCGGGATCGGCCAGGCGCTGGGTGACAACGCCGTCGAAAGGACTGGTTATAGTATAATAGCCGCGTCGGCTGCGCAGTTCGGCCTTCTGTTTGCCCAGGTTCTCGATCTGTTTTTCGATGGCCTGGGATTTCTTTCGGGCCGCACCCAGTTTTCCTTTGATGTCCGCGGCCTTCTCTGCGGTCTGCTCGGCTTCGGATTCGGAAATCGCGCCTTTTTCAGCCAGGGTGGCGTCACGTTTTTTCTCGGTCTGCCAATAATTATGGGATTTCTTTAGGGCCCTGACCGTGGCCCGGTTGCCGGCAAGCTCCGCCTTGGCCTGTTCAATCCGGGATGATACCGCCTCAATGCTGTGTTCAATCTCCTCGTCGTCCAGTTCGGCCAGAACATCACCGGTTTTGACCCGGTCGCCTTCATCCACGTGAATCTTTTTCACCTCCGCGTTAACCCGGGCCGATATCTTGGCTTCTCGGAACGGTTCCACTACCGCCAAGTACTCCTTTCCCAAGGTCAAATCCCCTGTTTCGGCCTTGGCTACAGTCACCGGACGGGGCTTGGCACCGTAGGCGGGGGTTTGGCCCAGTTCTTTTTTCTTCTGTTTGACCAAAAACACGCCCCCGCCCACCAAACAAATGAGCACCAGCACCAGAATCCCGATACGAAAAAATCGCCTCAATTTTTTACTCCTTATACAAAATTTTCCCTTCAGCCAGCTTTTTCCTTGCCAAATCAGTATGGTAGGCGGCCATGGCCCGGGCGTGGTTGGTTTGGGCCTGCAAAAGGGCATTCTGGGCATCCAGGACATCTACAATAGTTCCCTTACCCAGATTGTACTTGGTCTGTTCAATCTCCAGGGCTTCCCTGGCTTCCCCGATTGCCGCCTTTGTGGTCTGAATCTGTCTTACGTCTGCTTTGATGGCATCCCTGGCGGTTTGTACTTCCCTGCGAATCTGCAGCTTGAGGTACCGGAGTCTTTCCTGCACGGTAGCCCGATCGGCACTGGCTTTGGCCGCCCTGGCCGAAATCTCGCCTCCGTCAAACAGGGGCACTTCCATGAATAGTCCTATACTGCCTACATCTTCGGAAACCGAGGCGCCCGCTTGTTCCACGGTATCGCCTGCGGCCCATCTGCCCCCGTAGGTGCCCCGCAGATTCACCCGGGGCCAATATTCTCCCTTGGCTGCGGTCAGGGATTTTTTAGCAGCAGTAGCTTCGTTTTCCAGGGCCTGATAATCCCGCCTCTGGGCATATACTTCCTGCCAGGGGGGTTCCCCTGACATGTCGGAGCCTTCGAAAGAGAGCTGGCCCTGCACCGGCAGTCGTTTTTGCTCCGTTTCCAGGCCCAGCTGGTTGGTCAGAAGCCGGTGCAGGGTGTCCAGCCGGTTTTTTTCGGCTGTTATCTGCTGTTCAATGTCTGACAGCCTGACCCGGACCCGCAGAAGATCGACTTTCACCCCTTTTTGTTCTGCGATCATATCCTGGATTTTTTGTTTCTGACGTTCAATGGTTTTGTGGGAAAAACGTAAGGAATCGAGCACCCGCCGCTGTTTCAGAATGGCATAAAAGGTGGAGGTTACGTTGAACACGGTTTCCTTCCGGGTCCGGCCCAGCCTGTTCAAAGAGGCTTCGGACAAGAGCCGGGCGGCAGAAGCGTTGTTTATCAGCCGGCCTCCGGTAAACAGGGGGAGCTCCAGCACCAGATCCGCTTCGAACTGGTCATCACTATAGGCACCGGATTCTCCGGGTGATCTGGCCGCCACCAGGCGTTGGTCGTCCAAGTAATGCCGGGCTGTCCCCTCTGCGCTTAGATGGGGCAGGCGTTTGCCCCGGGCTTCACGCCAGCCGGCCCGGGCTGAGTCGGCCCGGTTTTTTTGTATTTTGATCCCGGGATTGTGTTTTAAAGCCAGTTCAATGGCCTCTTCCAGAACAAGTCCTCTTCCGAAATCCAGCGGGGTATTGTCCTTGTTCCGGCTGTGGTCGGAAACTGCAATATCCGGTAGTTCCGGCGGGTCGCTGGTGTGGATGTTTCTCTGCACTCCCGTGCAGCCGGCCAGAAGGAAGCTCGAAAAAATAAGAGCAAGCAAATTTTTCATATGTCTACCCGTTTCTTTATCAGTTTTATTGGTCAATCACAATTACCGAGCTCGTATTTTCCGGTCTATCCGGATTCCCCAAAAGATTAAATAAATGGCAAGCCTCAATGTAGCCGAGATTTTTTGAGGCGGGAATGAATTTTCAAACTTGCTCCTCGGAGGAGCAAAAAACCTCAGCGGAGAACGAGCACAAGTAGTTGACCTAAGACAGCCATAGATCCAAACTTTGTTTTAAAAGCCTTCCACGGAAATTGAGACAGGGGTAAGGACCTATGAGCAAACGTGAATTTATCCAAAGATTACTAAAAATTAAAGCCTTTTCAGTTAAAAGCTTCTAATTCTACGACAGATCTAAGGAACTCGGGCTGGAGGTTTAACCCTGTAAAACGGGGCCTTAGAATAAAAAAGGTTGTGGCGATTAAAGCCGTCGTCTTTATTACTAAAACCTCCTGTGTTGATAATTGTTTAGTTTACTATCGGTTAAGCAAATGGCTTTTCTTGATTTTGATGCATGTCAACATGTTCATTTATCCCTCTGATTATGAACGACTGAAAATCGCCATCCCCCCGCCGGAAAAAGAAAATTTAAAGGCTCTTATGGCAAAAACTTGCGGCACATGAAACCCGGTTGCATCGCTGCAGTCTGATCTTGCCTCAATGTGAAATTTGCTGCCGGAACGGCCAGGACAACGATCAATCAGGTGGGAATTTTCTTGTTGCCCAGCAAAAGGCAGGTAATAACGGCTGCAAAGCCTTCGAATGAGGGGCTGGGGAGTGGCCCTGCGGTCAGAGAGGTGGTAATGGCCTGGGCACCTATGATTTTCCTGGCCCGGACCGGGATCGTTACCCCGAAATATTTTCCGGAGACAATGTGAAAGATCCCGATGCTGAAAAACAATCCCGATGGGTTGAGGTTGTTAACCAGCACTTATCTTTAAATATGGACGGTTAAGAATTGAATAGGCCCCGAAAAAAACAGGTTTCTGGCCTGGGAGGTCGGGCCGCAATAACAGATTGAAATAATATAAAGCACACTCATCTTGGCCGATTCTTTGTCTATTGCGATGATCTTAGAGGCAAAAAAGCAGAGATAGGTATTAAACGGGTAATAATGGGTTATGGCCGAGCTAATCCGCTGTGACAACCCAAAATTTTTTCAATCTGGTAAGTAAACAAAAAAAAAAGCCGGTTAGGGGCGTTCCTTTCCGGCTTATTAGATTGTTATTGTATTTATTATGTACCCAAGGGGTACTATGGTGAGAGTAATCACAAAACTGGTGCGCCAGAGAGGATTCGAACCTCTGACCTACGGATTAGAAGTCCGTTGCTCTATCCGGGCTGAGCTACTGGCGCCATGGGTAAATTTGGTGCTATGTGTAGCATGACTCCTTATTCTTTGCAACTCAAATCTTATGTGTAATTCTTACAGTCTACTATGTATATGATATAAAATTTCTTGACAAATATCCGGATAATTAGTTATTAATTAATACTTGCTATGTGCCGAAGTGGCGGAATTGGTAGACGCGCTAGGTTCAGGGTCTAGTGAGGGTTACCTCGTGGGAGTTCAAGTCTCCCCTTCGGCACCATGACCTTCCATTATAAGAATAAAAAAGCTGCAGGTCAGGATTGCAGCTTTTTTTATGTCCCGCTTTAAGGTGCCTCTCTTTAGGAGATAGCCAGTTTAAGCAGATCTCTGATAGAGACCAGACCGATCGCCTTATCATCTGCTCCGGATACCAGAAGATAGTGGACACCGGCCTGATACATTATATCCAGGGCATTTTTTACACTTTCATCTTCATCGAGCTGTACACAGGGAGTTTTTGCCCCCTTGCCGGTGATCAACTCGCAGGCAGTCATAATGCTGACTACCTGGGTCTTATCCAGATCATCCCCTGAAGTCACGCTGTGCAGGATGTCCATATCCGTAATAATGCCTATAAGATCCAGGTCCTTTTCTACAACCAGGGCTGAAGTCTGATCTTCATCCATCTTGCGAATTGCCGTTCTTATGCTGTCGCTGTCTTTGACCTCGGCGGCTTTTTTCTGTACAGCTGTCTTTATAGAGTCCTTCAGTCCCATAATAGCCTCCCTCTCTTTATTAATCTGTCAGGTAACATTTCCGTAACTTCCCAAGAAGTTAGGATAAATGATAAATTGTAGGTATGTCTGAATTTCTGCTCCCTGAAACAGCTGCCGGGGATGATCTTCACAGGAATGACCGGGATACTGATTTTTCAGCACCCGGCTTGATTGGAGCAGAGCAACCTGCCATGACCTGCCTTAAGGTGCAGGCATCCAGGGGCGATTCCCGGATTTATTAATAACAGATACTATCCCGTTATTGGAAGATATCGATCTGGTACCGTAAAATAAATCTATTTAAAAATTAGAATATTTGACTCCTGTTGACAAGCGATTATCTATGGGGTAGTTGGATAACAGTGTAATGATATTGCTGGCCGTTCAAACTGCAGCTATCCGGTTTTTCTAAACTCCCTATCCCATATGATGATACATGCTGCCCATGAAACCGGCGGTAAAACCGCTTAATATCATGGACATTATTCCCAGGAGAATGAAAATTATAATTAAGGCCGGAATAGCGGCCACAGCCCACTTGATCATGAAAACGACCATTGATAAGAACGGCATTCTGACATCAGTAACTATTACTTCCCACCTGTTCCCCTCCATGAGAACCTCCTTTTTTATGTTGATATATTTCCTCCTACGGGCAGCCGGAGACTGTTTTCGACTCTCGACTCCGGTAATTCGTGTTATCCCTGCTTGACATGATATTAAATATTAACCTATCATAATTGTAGTTATCCTGAAATCCAGATCAGCCGGAAATAGTGCAATTATGGCCTCCAAAAGTGAATCCGACCTACAGGAAGAAATCAGCCTTTTCCTCTGTGGTGATGTAATGACCGGTCGGGGTGTTGACCAGATTATGCCCCGGCCCAGCCCCCCAAGACTTTATGAACCTTATGTCAAAGATGCCCGGGTCTATGTTGAGCTGGCTGAGAAGGTCAACGGTCCAATACCCCGGGAAGTTGATCCCGATTATATCTGGGGCGAGGCTCTGGTCCAACTTGCGGGTATGTCACCTGATTTCCGGATCATCAACCTGGAGACCGCGGTAACCACCAGTGAAAACTACTGGCCGGGCAAGGGCATAAACTATCGCATGCATCCCGCCAATATAGACTGTATTACGGCAGCTGACATCGACTGCTGCGTTCTGGCCAATAACCATGTTCTGGACTGGGGTTATGCCGGCCTTAAAGAAACCCTTGCCACTCTGGACAAGGCCGGGCTCAGGCATGCCGGAGCCGGGGTTAATCCCGCCGAGGCAGAGAGTCCGGTTATTTTGGAGAGGGAAGAAAAGGAGGGCCGGGTGGTGATCTACTCCTTCGGCTTTGTCAGCAGCGGTATTCCCGTTCAGTGGGAAGTTTCCCGGGAGAAACCAGGAGTCGATCTTCTGCCTGATCTCTCCGCAACTACAATAAGAGATATTGCCGGCAGGGTCAAGGAAGTAAGAAGGAAGGGGGACGTAGTGGTGGCCTCGGTTCACTGGGGCGGCAACTGGGGCTATGAGATAACCGATCAGGAGAGGGAGTTTGCCCACGGCCTGATCGACGAGGCCGGCATCGATGTTTTCCACGGTCATTCCTCCCATCATTTCAAGGGACTGGAGATCCATCGGGACCGGCCCATAATCTATGGCTGCGGCGACTTTCTCAACGATTATGAAGGAATCGGCGGGCACCATGCTTACCGGGCTGATCTCTGTCTGATGTACTTTCCGGAGATTGATCCGGCCAGCGGCAGACTCAAGCGATTCCAGCTTACTCCTTTGCAGATCAGGAACTTCCAGCTCAAGAAACCGGTGACAGAGGATATAGCCTGGGTGGAGGCGGTGTTGAACCGGGAAGGAAGACAGTTCGGAACCACGGTAGTCAGTCGCGGGGACGGGAGGCTGGATGTGCTGTGGGACTCTTTTGAACATCAATCTGAATAGTATCGGGTTAATGGAGGAAGACATGGCTTCAGGAGAAAAAAACAGACCAAAGCCGGAGAGGGTGGCGATACTCCGCGCCCTTCCCCTTGAAATCAAGGAGAAGATAACCGGTGAAGAGGCCCGGGCCTTTATGTACGATGAAGACCTTCCTGAAAGCCTTTACGAGAAGTTAAAGGATTATCTGGTTGAAGAAAAAGGCGGTAATGAAGAGTAAATCCGCTATACTGGATCCTGATTATTCAGAAAAAGTGATCTGGCTGAGTAGTATGAATTTATTCAACCAAGTCTATTAAAAATTAGAGATTTTTTAAGGTTAAAAATTTTATATTTTACTACACATAAAGAATTTTAACTGGAGGTTAAGCCATTAAAAACAGGATGTTATGTCTGCATTGCAAATTGCACTAAGATATTGCAATTTGTTGACAATAATGTGAAAGGGGATAATAAATGGGACAACTTAGAAAAGTCTTGGTATCAGCAGGGGTGTTTTTGTTTATGGTGCTTCCAGTTTATTGGATAGATACTCTTTGCGCCGCTGAACATGATTTCAGTATAGGGTTTGATGCCATGTTCATGGACTATGAGGAATCCGGGGCTATGGAAGAGGACGGGGATTTGTACGGTGTTACGGGCAAATACACCTTTCATGGCAGATGGCATGGCAGATGGATGTGTGAAGCCGGTTTAAGGTATCTGGAGGGAGACCTTGACTATGAAGGGAGGACCTTCGGTGGAAGTCCTGCAGTAGCTGAGTCCGAGGATTGGGTGATGGAGGCAAGGTTCCTTGTAGGCAGGGATTACGGCCCAAAGAGAGGTATTCTTGTAACCCCGTTTTCCGGAATGGGCTATCGTTTCTGGAATAGTGATATTCAAGGTGCCGAAGGTTATGAGAGAGAAGTGGAATATCTGTACTCTCCTGTTGGGGTCAGGCTTTCTTCTTCGCTGTCACCAAACTGGGATCTGGGCCTTAGCGCTGAGTATGATATTTTCTGGGGAGGTAACGTTAAGACCTACCTGAGTGATGTTGATCCAGGTTTCAGCGATCCCGAGGTTGATCAGGATGCCGGTTACGGCTACGGCCTGAAACTCTCCGCCTCACTGGAAAGGAGGTTGAGTCCCGGATATACCTTGGCGGTGGAGCCTTATTTGAATTACTGGGACATAGATGACTCGGATAGGGAAATTGTTTATTATAATGGCGTGGGCTTTTTTGAAGTCTATGAGCCGGAAAATAAAACCACTTCTTACGGCTGCCGTATCAATTTGATTTTTTAATTTGCTCAACAGCTATGAAAGGTACTTCAGTAGTCAGGCTGCCGTTTTCTCAGGCATTTGTTGGTTCGGCATTAATCTGTAAAAAAGTGGGGAAGATCGGAGTGGACTTTTTGCAGGATCCCCGCGAAGGCATTGAGTTGAAAAGAGTGTTACCAATTATCTGTAATGAATAATAGGCCTGGTAAAAGGCAGATATGTTCATAGTCCGGCGGAGGATAACAGCTTCGTAAAGGAAAGTGGATATGTTTTTTGTTCCCGGAGGAGAGAAGTAAGATAATGAAAAAGGAAGTATTTTTAAGTTTAATCGTCATATTTATGGCTTTGAGCGGCTGTCAATCAGACAGTCAGGAAAAAGCCGGGGTTTCTGACGACTATCTCCAAAAGGTGGAAAAATTCAGAGAAAACAAAGACGCTTTTTTCAAAAATAATCAGCAGTCTCCTATTCCTGCGGGTGAACGTAACTCCTTTGAGGGACTTGCCTACTATTCTCCGGACCCTGACTACCGGATCAAGGGCACCTATGAACCATATTCCGAACCGGAAAAAAGGGGGGGAAGAATGCTGGCAGTGGGCCGCCTGAGTTTTTCTCTCAAGGGCAAGGAGCTTGACCTGGAAGTCTGGTCATCGCGGGATTCCGAGCAATTGTCGGTTATGTTCACTGATCCCACCAACAAGGACGAGACCTATAAGGCCGGCCGTTACCTTGAACTGCAGAGGGATCTGGACGGCTCCTTCATTATCGACTTCAACAGGGCTTATAACCCTTATTGCCACTATAACCCTATCTATGATTGTCCCCTGCCGCCCCGGGAAAATCATATCCCCATCCCTGTGAAAGCGGGTGAGAAAAGGCTGGATTAGGACAGGCGTTCAGGGGGAATGGAGGTACGGGTAGCGACATAGACCGTAAAAAGCAGAGGGATGAGGGAGATGACGCCACCCGCCCAAAAAGCCCCGCTGACATTTCCGCCTTTGACGAACAGGGCGAAAAAGGGTGGTGAAATCGTCTGGCCCAGGTAAATCAGCAGAGTGAATATAGACAGCACGCCGGCCCGAAGTTCGGTGGAAACCAGTCCCGCTGCAGCTGTGTTCAGGGTAAACATGAGAATGCCGAATCCCAGCCCCCAGACCCCCATGCAGAGAAGTATAAACAGGTAGTTGGCGGCCAGGGCCACCAGTAGGTGACTCAGACCGCAGCAGACAAATCCCCACAATATCCGGATTTCTTCGGAAAAATGGCGGCTTGTCCAGCCCGCCTGTGATGCAGTGAGGGCGGCAACTCCGGCGGCTGTGGATATAGCCAGGCCGGAATGCAGGGTGGTAAGGCCTAACTCCCGGACTACCAGAATCGGCATGTATACCACAATGCCGTAAAGCAGAACAAATCCCATAAAGTTTGAAAAAAACAGCCAGATTGCCCTGGTATTGGCGATGGCGCCCAGAGCTTTGAGCATATATCGTTGCGTTCTGGAAGAGCCGGCTGGTTCCCTGAACTTGAAGACGGTTAGCAGTCCCAGAACAATGGCTGTGGAATGGATGTAAAAGGGCAGAAACCAGGCAAGAGTGGCAAGAGTGCCGGAGATAAAGGGTACTGTGGCATTGGTTAATCCCTGTACTGTGACCCGCCATCCCATGGCCCGGCTTCTTTCCGGTTCAGCATACATGTCCCCGATGGCTGCCACAACGGTATTCAGCATTCCTCCCACCCCGATTCCCTGTAAGGCCCGCCAGACCAGGACCAGCCAGAAAGACCGGCTGAAGGTGATCAAAAGTCCGGCGGTGCCGAAGACGAGCACCGAGGGCACGATTACCGCTTTTCTGCCGAAGCGGTCTGCTACCGGCCCCAGCAGCGGTGTTGCCACCATGGCGGCAAATGTATAGGCGCTCAAGGCCAGTCCGACGTTTCTGCTGGTAGCTCCCTCCAGGTTTAACATTGCCGGCAGGATCGGACCCACAAGGCTGCCGCCGGTTACGGCGAACATCACCACAGCCAGCAGGATCAGTAGATTGGAATCCTTAAGAATCTTCATAATCCCGGTTCCGCAAATCTGTAATAGTTACCATGAGGGGTGGGTTCCCAGGTAGCGACGGAGGATGTCAACCCCGTCCGGGCAGAAAGGCTTTTCTCTTATCATGGCCTGGACCTCTTCCATGTCCATGAACTCTCCGCTGGCCACTTCTTCTTCCTGAAGCCTGAAAGGACCGTCATGGAAGCAGGAGAAAACCCGGCCCCAAACCCGATTTTTGCCATCATCGTGGAAATGGTCGAAAAGGTGATTGAGATTGCCGGCCACCACGCCTAATTCTTCCTGCAGCTCCCTCCGGGCTGAGTCTTCGTAACTTTCCTCTGCCAGAACCACTCCTCCTGCGGCTATTTCATAAAAACCGGGATAGATGTCCTTGTTATCCGTCCTCTTTTGGACGAAAAGCTGGTTTCTGCTGTTGAAGACCAGGATGTAGGTGGCCCGGTGGATAAGACAGCGGGCCCGCATCTCTGCCCGGGTTATCCGGCTGATTTCCCGATTGTTTTCATCTACTACAGCCACAATTTCCTGACTGGTATCCATAATCTATATCTTGATAGTTTTTCCTGATATCCATTGAAAATTTTAAGCTATAATAAAAAAACTTGTGTGTTTTCAAGTTATTATAAAGAAAAATCATTTATATTCAAAAAAAATGCTGATTTGCCTTGTCAGCTATAGCGAAATAGTATAAATTATTAATCCAATACCACAAAGTGGTATTTAAGGGGTTGGCGGTTATTGGTTAACTGCCGGCAGGTTATCATGACAAGCCCGAGTCTGTCAGGATAACCCAAAAAAACAAAATCCCAAACTTTAAATCAAGGGAGGATGAAATGACAAATTCCAAGAACGAAGGCATTTCCAGAAGGGAGTTACTTATTGGTGCGGGATACGCAGCTGCCGGAATCGCTGCAGCTTCTGCTGTTGGAAGCGTAAGTCTGCCCGGCACAGCTTCAGCCGGTAAAAAAGCGACCAGTGTGGAGGGCGTCGAACCGTGGCCTTATAAGAAACTTGATCCGGACAAAATTGCTGAAAAGGCCTACCATGAATGGTACGGAAATTTCTGTTCCATGGCAGTGGCGGAAGCCATTCTTGGCGAATTAAGGGAAAAGGTTGGAGGACCTTACAAGGATTTCCCTGTACATTCAATCCGCTGGGGTCATGGCGGGGCAGTAGGCTGGGGGACACTCTGCGGTACTTTGATGGGAGCAGGAACTGTGGCTGCCTTGGTAACAGGAATCGAGACAGGGGAGTCAGTGGCCAATGACCTCATGTACTGGTATTCTGTAAACTCCCTGCCCAAATATAAACCCCAAGATCCCAAAATGGATGCACCTGTTACCAGCCGGGCTGATTCACCACTCTGTCATGTCTCGGTAAACAAGTGGATGACCAAGGCTGGATATGAGTTTTTTACTCCCGAGCGCAAGGATCGTTGTGCCCGCGTGGCTGCGGACATTGCCAGGCAGACGGTAGTCCTTTTGAACCAGGTACAGGATCTGGATTATGAGCCCACTCACGGTAACCAGATGAAAACCCATGATATGACTGCGCAGAATAACTGTCTGGACTGTCACAGTTCATAAGCTGAAATTTTTAACTGTGACAGTATTGAAATCTTTTTTGCTTTTATTTTTTAGTATCTTTTTTCCTCCTAAGTAGCAGGTTATTTTCACCAGCCGGTTATAGCCTGCGAAAAAGATAAAGGGCGGCTCCCCTCTCCAGCCGCCCTTTATTGTCTCCTATCATCCACTTTATTCCTTCTTTTGCTTCACTAAAGTCCCGTGTAATATGCCCCCGCTTTGAAACGCCCGTCAGTATCCCGGAATGGGAAAACTGCTGCCAACTTCGACTTGATTTATAATAGGAAATCATTTATCAGCTTAAGTACAGGAGAGTTCAAGGCTTAGTGATCAGAGAGTTTTTATTCTGAAGGCGTTTTTATCTTCAAACCAGGTATAATGAGACAGGGTAATGATATGGTTATTAAAACATCTGGAAAAGACGAGGAATTGCCCCAGTCTGACAGGCCACAACTTTCAAATTTAATCGATATGACTTCGCAGGCCGCGGTTCATGACGAAGTTATTGTCATCCTTGCTCTCATTGATCCTGAGATTGATCCCAAGCCTGTTCGTGATGCTTTCCTTTTTACCGAAAATTTGTATCACGGCCGTTTCTCCGGATATAAGGCCTGCAATGCGGATTATCATGATTTCCGGCATATTACCGATACCTATCTTGCCATGGCCCGTCTGATCCACGGGGCTGTTCTGGAGGGTGAAGTCTTTTCCCGGAGATATATTATCTTAGGACTCATCAGCGCTCTTCTGCATGATTCAGGCATGATTTCACAGGAAGGGGAGCCGGAGGGGCCCGGAGGGAGATATGTCAAAGAACATGTTCAGCGGAGCATGGATTTTGCCGGGAGGCATGCCGCAGAACTGGGGGTGTCCCTCCCAGAAGTGGAGATTGTCCGGACCATGATTCTTTGTACAGATCTCGCCGCTGATATCTCTGCAATTCATTTCAGTTCTCCGGCAGTTGAAATGCTCGGTAAAATGCTTGCTACTGCTGACCTTCTCGGTCAGATGGCTGACCGCAACTATCTGGAAAAACTGCTTTTCCTCTTCCATGAGTTTAGAGAGGCGGAGATGGGTGAGGCCAGGGATGAAATTGATTTTCTCCACAATACCCTGCATTTCTACGAGTTTTGTGACCAGCGGTTTAATGACACCCTTGCCGAAACCTGCCGTTTTATGGTCCCTCATTTTCATAAGCGCTGGAATATTCCGTACAATCTTTATCTGGATTCCCTTAACAAGCAGCGGGCATTTTTGAGAAAAATCCTCGCTGATCATCACTGTTCACCCTATGAGCAGCTCAAGAGGTCTGATATAGTGGAAAAGGTGCGCGGGAAGTTCGGCAGTCACGGGTTAAAAGAGGGATAAACAGAATAAAAGATCAGTGATCAATAAGGGCCGCCTCTGTACGTCCGGTGTCCTGCCGGTTTTATGAAATTGCCTGAACTTATTGTTATTACAGATTTAAAATTATATGCCGGTTTATGTATTTGTTGGCGGCAGCTTCTCCGACCCGGCAGCTTGAAGCGGCAATATTGATTGCAACCGGTAAAAGCGGGGGTGCTGTTTGCAGAGAATTGATCCTCCTGCTGAGGGGGAAAGAAGAGAGGAGGAGGCTGTAGTATTCAAGTCCCGTAATTATCAGCGTCTGATGCTGTGGTCCCTTGTTCTGCAATCAGCAGGATTGGACCATAGGGTGGTTTCAGAAGATTCCGGCTGGTCGTTGCTGACCCTGGAGGAAAATGTAGAAGAAGCCAGGGCCCAGATTAAGATTTTTGAAAGGGAAAACAGGGACTGGCCGCCGGTCCGGGAAGAGCCGCTGAGTCTTCTTGAATTTCCCCATAACAGACCGCCCACCGTGCTGATAATGGGTATCCTTCTGGTCTTTTTCTGGATAACCGGACCCTGGAGTGACGCGGTTCTCTGGTTTACGGAAGGTGCTGTGGATAGCACCCGGGTGTTGCAAAAAGGAGAATGGTGGCGACTGGTTACCGGTCTGACCCTGCATTCCGATGCCCGGCATCTTCTGGGCAATCTCCTTGTTGGCGGTTTCATTTCCCATCTCCTGGGCAAAATCCTGGGAGGCGGGCTCGCCTGGTTTCTTATCTTGCTGGCTGGTGGTTTAGGGAATTTTTTTAATATTGTAATCCGGGATAAGTATCATCTCTCGGTGGGTTTTTCCACTGCGGTTTTCGGGGCTATTGGTATTCTTGCCGGAATGGAGATAAAAAGAAGCCGCAGTCTCAAGTCCATGATTCTGCCTGTGGGCGCGGCCTTGGGTCTTATGGCACTTCTGGGCAGCGGAAGCGGGAGAACTGATTTGGGAGCCCACTGGAGTGGTCTGGTCGTAGGCTGTTTTCTGGGCGCAGGAGCAGCCTTTTCTCCACGAATTCTGAAGAAAGCCGCCTCCCCGGGATGGCAGCTTTTATTTTTTGCGTTAACAGCCGGGATAGTTCTGGCCGGTTGGCATCTGGCCTTAAATACTTAGCAGATAGAAGTCGGCAATTAAATATGAACTAACATAGTAAATTTCTTAATTCTTCCAGACAGGAAGGACTGTGTAAAAAACCTTGAAAAATCGTGCTTAATTTGTGAAGATGGGATATATGATGGAGAAGGTGTTTAATCGGAAGAATTTAATCAGCAGTAAAAATTAGAAAAGGAAGTTCATTTATGAATTCTGGTAATCAACCCCCCTGGGGCAATAAAGGGCCCAATTCCCCTGAAGAGGCTTTGGCGGCTTTATTAAAGAAGATAAAGGAGTTTTTTGGAGGAGACGGAGGTGGCCGCAAAGGTACTGATGACTCCGGTGGAGGTTCTTCCGGAAAGCCTCCTGATTTGAAAAAGGGGCTTGTCAAGATACTGGTCGTTATAGGAGTCCTTATTGTCATTAGCGTGGTTTACTCCTCTTTTTATACTATCCAGCCCGGAGAACGTGGTGTTGTCCTGCGTTTGGGCAAGTTTCACAAATTAACCTCCTCAGGTCTCAATTTCAAGGTGCCGCTGATGGATAATGTGGTCAAAGTGGATGTGGAAAGTGTCCGTAAACAGGAATTCGGGTTTCGTACCCGTTCTCCCGGACAAAGATCGACGTTCCAGAAGAGCGGTTACGAGGAAGAGTCTCTGATGCTTTCCGGGGATAAGAATGTGATCAACTGTGAATGGATCGTCCAGTACAAGATCAAAGATCCCTTTAAGTTCGTCTTTATGGTGCGGAATGTGGATAGCTCGGTCCGGGATATTTCCCAAACCGCTATCCGCAGATACGTGGGTAACCGTAATTTCGACTATGTCCTTCACAACCGGGGTGTTATGGAAGATGCCACTCAGCTTATGATGCAGGATATCCTGGATGGTTATGATAGCGGGGTGGATATCATTGCGGTCAAGCTCCAGGATATAAATCCGCCTGAATCGGTGAAGCCTGCTTTCAACGAGGTAAATAAAGCTGACCAGGAAATGAAGCAGTTGATCAACCAGGCCGAGAGAGAGTACAACAAGGTAATTCCCAAGGCCAGGGGCCAGGCCAAACAGAAGATTCAGGAGGCCCGGGGCTATGCCGCCAAGAGAATAAATATCGCCCAGGGTGAGGCTGACCGTTTCCGTGCCCTGCTCGCCGAGTATGAAAAGGCGAAGGATGTCACCCGCAAGAGGCTTTATCTGGAAACCATGCAGAAGGTTCTGCCCGAGGTTAATGATGTGTATGTGATTGACAAGGACAGTTCCTCCATTCTCCCGCTTCTTGATCTGACCGGGAAAAAGGGAATCACCGGGACAAACCGCTAACGTGTTGGAGGGAAAAATTGAATAGATATGTTCGTTATATATTAATAGTTGCCGTGGTTGCGGCAATAATCACTGTCATTGACGGCTTGTATGTTCTCCAGGAGAATAAGCAGGCCATGGTCACCCAGTTCGGCAGACCGGTGGGCGAACCGGTAACCGAGGCCGGTCTTCATTTCAAAAAGCCTTTTGTCCAGGATGTGCGCTATTTTGAAAAACGGGTTCTGATCTGGGACGGTGATCCCAAACAGATCCCTACCCGGGACAAGACTTTTGTCTATATAGACACTACGGCGCGCTGGAAGATTGACGATGCCCTCAAGTATCTCAAGGCGGTTCACGATGAAAGAGGGGCTCAGTCGGTCCTGGATGATATCATTAACAGTATGGTCAGGGAAATGGTAAACAAAAACAATTTGACGGATATCATCAGGAGTTCGGACTGGGAGGATGTGACTGGTTCCGCGAAAGAGGCCGAGACCGTTAAGGGTGACATAAAACACGGTCGCGACAAGCTTCAGGATATGGTTTATGAAGCCGCTTCCGAACAGACCAGGCAGTATGGAATAAAACTGGTTGATGTTTTGTTTAAGAGGGTGAACTATATAGAATCTGTACGTCGTTCCGTTTATGACCGAATGATTTCAGAAAGGGAAAGGATCGCCGAGGAAAAACGCTCCCTGGGTCAGGGAGAAAAGGCGGAGATACTGGGTGAGCTGGATCGGGATCTTAAGGATATTTCCTCGTCCGCCCAGCAGAAGGTGGAAGTCATTGAAGGTGAGGCTGACGCCAATGCGACAGCTATTTATGCTAAGGCCTATAAGAAAGATCCCGAATTCTACTCCTTTACCAAGAGTCTCCAGAGTTATGAGAAGAGCATAGGCAATAATACCCGTGTCATCATGTCTTCGGACTCCGAGTTCTATAAGTTCCTTAACTCTGCCACCGACATTAAGTAAGGTGAAGAGCCAAAGCTGAAGGAGCTCTCACCAGCGGGACTTGATTTTAATTATATTAAACCGGATAGCCGGGTCTCTCATTTGCAGCGTCAAAGGGGATCCGGCCTTTTTCATCCAGGGCCTGTTCCAGAAGCTGGAGATCGTCTTCCCCTGACATCTTGTCTTTGCCGACTGCCTCAAACCGGCAGTTGCAGGAGGTTAACTGCCCGCCGCACCAGGGGCAGCTCTCCACCGGACAGCCGAGTTGATGTAATTCTCCGTCCGCCACAAAACAGCCCGGACAGATGTTGGCATTTTCCTGGGCCGGTGAGTATTCCGAGAATTTAAGGGGGTCATCAAGTCCTTTGCCGTCCAGCGGCAGGTCGAAAAAATCCAGGGGTTCTTTTTCGGTTATTCCCTCGTCACAGCTCCCCAGAAATTCGGCCCTTTCTCTGTTTGCGATATAAAAGTAGTCCCCCAGCCCGGCTCGGACACACAATAAAAATAGTCCCTTTTTGCGGGCTACCAGCAGCAGGGCCTTGATGTAGTCGTTATCTCCTTCCGGCAGATAGCTGTAAAAGGCCTGAAGCAGGTTGAGGGCTATGGGGTCGGTCTGGAATGAGTCCAGAAGTTCCCGGGCCTCCTCCATTCTGTCCTCCGGCACCGCGTAATTCATCAGGGTTTTAATGGTTTCGTACTGGTCGTTAAGCATAGTGTCGTTCTTGTAGGTATTGGAGATATTGGTTTGCTTGCACTACCACTTTCCGGTTTTTGCTTCCCACTGCTGTTTTATTTCTGTGAGCCAGCGGCGGGTTTCATCTCTGATGTCATCGGCCAGGGTCAAGGCGGTTACTACCGCGATACGCCGGACCCCCTCTTCGATCAAGGCCGGAATATGGTCGAATTTAATGCCGCCCATAACCGTGCAGGGAAGGGAGGACCGGGCTGTGTATTCCTTTACTGCCTCAAGTCCGATAAAATTGCGCAGCCCGTTCTTTGTGTCAGTGGGAAAAAGGGGGCCTATGTTAAAATAGCTGGCTCCGCGCTTTTCCGCTGTGGCTGCCTGCTGGGCAGTATTGGCGGAAACCCCGATTATCAGGCCCGGTGCCAGCCTCCGGGCTTCTTCAGCCGGGATATCGTTGTTACCCAGATGGATACCGTCCGCCTCGGTTAGAAGGGCGATATCCAGCCTGTTATTGACAATGAACAGAGC
>JBKHJR010000030.1:0-31181 GCA_046537975.1 Desulfurivibrionaceae bacterium | reverse complement strand
GACTACAGGTACCCGGGATTCGAAAACAGCCCGGGCCAGCGCCTCTTCATTAAATGTCCACAGGTCTTCTATGGATCCCCCGCCCCGGCAGAGAACAATAACCTGATCTTCGGCCTCCTGACTTATCATCGCTCGTTTGTTTAAGAGCTTCAGGGCTTCTATGATTTCACCGGCCGCCCCTTCCCCCTGGACTTTGACCGGCAAGATATCTATGGCAACTCCGGGGAATCGCTGCAGGGCAAGACGCAGAAAATCCTGCAGGGCTGCTCCTTGAGGTGAGGTGATCAGGGATATTTTTTCAGGAAGGAAGGGCAGTCTTTTTTTATGTTCTGCAGAAAAAAGACCTTCGGCTTCCAACCTTTTTTTGAGTTCTTCAAAGGCGATCTGCAGTTTCCCGGCTCCGCCTTCCTCCATATGATCTACAATAATCTGATATTCGCCCCTGGGTTCGTATACTGATATTCTGCCTTTGCAGATAACTTCCAGTCCTTCCTCAGGGGTAAATGAAAGCCAGCGCTGTTGTGATTTGAAGAGAACCACCTTTATCTGGGCTTCCTGATCCTTAAGAGTGCAGTATATATGGCCGGAATACGGTTTCCTCAGGTTGGATATCTCGCCTCTGACAGTGATAAAAGGGAATTTTGTCTCCAGGAGGCCGCGAATGGAACGGGTCAGCTCAGTGACGGTCTGTATTCTGGTACTGTAGTTGGTCAAAGTCATGTTAAAGTTAAACTAATCAGGAGTGGGCAAACCAACAAAGTTGATTTTTTGAAATTATGTATGTATATTAGCGCTATCTAAAGGACTTCGCAAATATTTCGGTGGTATTCGTTTTAAAATGTGCAGCTGTAATTTTAATAAACTGCGCTGAGTCAGGAGTATTGTCTCCGTATTTTTAATCTTAAGCCAATATGCCGGTAATAGGGCATATTGGGATTTGGATTATGTCTAAGTTCACCGTTGGACCAAGGATTTGAATAATGACTGAGCAGGACCCTTTTAATAAACGGCATGAAGAGGAAACTACCCCATCCCAGAGAAAACTTCTGGATGAATTGAATCTTCCCCCCTGGTTAAAATCGTTTTTAGAGAATAACGGCAGTTATATAAAAGCAGGTTTGCTTATTGTCTTGGTGTTGGTGGCAGCCTGGAGCTTTTATGATTATTACACGCCCAAGCAGAAAGAGCAGGCAAGCACGATGCTGTTTAAGGCCATGAACCAGGAGAATCATTCGGCTACCCAACAGATGATGGAAAAAGTCAGAGAGGAGTATCCTGGAACCGGATCAGCGGTCTGGAGCAGGGTAGTACTGGCTCAGCAGCAAATGGCTGATAAGAACTATAACGGGGCTGTGAAACAATATGAAGATCTAATAAGTACAGTGGGTGAGAGCAGTCCCCTTTATCCCCTTCTGGAATACGGGATTGCCTTAGCCTACGAATCTTCCGAGCAATACAGTGAGGCCATTGCTCATTATGAAATTTTGCAGGACAAACCAGGATTCGCCTCTCTCGCCTATCTGGGCCTGGCTCGCAACCAGGAAGCTCTCGGCCGGATTGATAAGGCCCGGGAAAATTACGAAAAAGCCGGGGGGACAGAAGGAATTTCCCCTTCTGTGAGAGAGTTTGTTGATTATAAGCTGGCAACTATCTAAAGTAATGATTACTCATGTACGATGAAGGATTGATTGAGCTTTATCTTGCTTGAATTCTGAACCCTATATCTTTAAATCTCATGGAGATCATAAAGTCGTGCCGCCGGATGACCGGGTGGGCTGAGCGCCGGATAGCTGATCGGGAGACTATCTGCCTCGTACCTACTATGGGTTTTTTCCATGAAGGTCATCTGGCTTTGATGCGGAAGGGGTGCAGGCTCGCAGATAATCTGGTTGTATCCCTGTTTGTCAATCCCAAACAGTTCGGTCCGGAAGAAGATTATGACAGCTACCCCAGAGACCCGGAAAAGGACTGCCGTTTGGCCAGGGATGCCGGAGCCGGAGTTCTATTTGCTCCTGAACTGAATGAACTGTATCCTCCGGGATTTCAGACTGAAGTCAAGGTCGCCTCTCTTACCTCGCCCCTATGTGGTGGCAGCCGTCCCGGTCATTTTGACGGGGTAACCACGGTGGTGGCCAAGCTGTTTAATCTGATAAAACCGCATGTTGCTGTTTTCGGGGAAAAAGATTTTCAGCAGTTAGCTGTGATAAGGCGAATGGTGGTTGATCTCAACTGGGATATCGATATAGTCGGCCATCCGGTGGTAAGAGACAGCAACGGTTTGGCTCTTAGTTCACGGAACAGCTATCTCGATGAAGAGGGGCGCAGGAAGGCTCGGGAGCTTTCCAGGTCTCTGGAATTTGCAGCTGAACAGGCTGGTAAAGGAGAAGCATACCCCAAGGGACTTGAAGAAGAGGTCAAAAGAAGGTTGAATGAGTATTCCGGGGTGGAAGTGGAGTATGCCGAGATCGTCCAGGCGGATACTCTGGAGAAAACCCAGCTGATTAATGATAATTCACTTATGGCCCTTGCAGTAAGAGTTGACGGGGTAAGACTGATAGACAACAGATTGCTGCTCAGATAGTTTTTACCAGGGCGTGATCACCCGAAACTTGAAATAATAAATTTAATACTCCGGCGTATGCCGGCTTAAGGTAATAAGAAATATGATGCGTAAAATGCTTAGATCCAAAATACATCAGGCGACAGTTACCCATTCTGAACTGATGTATGAAGGAAGTCTTACTATTGACAGTGACTTGCTGGCAGCAGTTAATCTTTATCCCTATGAGCATGTTCAGGTCTATAATATCAATAACGGGGCTCGATTTGATACTTATGCCATTGAAGGCCCCGCGGGCTCCGGAGCTATAGGTTTGAACGGGGCAGCTGCCAGAAAAGGGCTCGTCGGGGATCTGATTATTATAGTCAGCTACGCCCTTTATTCCAGGGAGGACCTGGAGAGCTACGAACCTATGGTAGTTATCCTTGACCGTAATAACCGGATAAGAAAACGGGGCGAGTCCCTCTTTCATGAAAGCAGCATTGTCCAGGAAGATAGATAAATATTATCTTCTTGTTGCTTCCACTGAGAGGGAACTGATTCCACTTCGTGAAAGATTAGGAGGTAATCCCCGGGTATCTTTTCTGTGCTGTGGGGTTGGACCTGTCGAGGCCGCCTACAGTCTCAGCCGTTTTCTGGCAGAGCAGAGTGTCAACCCACCTTCCGGTGTTATCAACTTCGGGATAGCAGGAGCTTACCCTGGAACCGGTGTTGATCTCCTTGATCTTGGTCTGGCTACCGGAGAGGTTATGGCCGATCTGGGAGTGTGTGATTCTGAGGCTGTTCATTTTCTTACTGATTCTGCCTTGAATATAAAGCAGGAATTTGAACTGGACAGCCAGCCTCTCTTCAAAAGGGCAGCCGATTCTCTGGCTGAGGAAAATATCCCTTTTCACAAAGGGGTATTTGTTACTCTTAACTGTGCCAGTGCCACCAGGGAAAGGGGGGAATTCTTTCGGAATAGACACCAGGGTCTTTGCGAGAATATGGAAGGAGCTGCCCTGGCCCGGGTCTGCGCCGGATTTGCTGTAGATTTTCTGGAACTGCGGACCATAAGCAATATGGTGGAAGACCGGGACAGTGGCGGTAAGTGGCTCATAGATGAGGCCTGTGATCTTGGGGCCCGGTGGTTCGGGAAATTGATAATGAATTTATTGCAGGAAAAAGATCCCTGATCCGTTTTGGCCAATCTTGTTTGGATCCGGCCAGAGAGAGAGATGCTGAAAAAATTCAAGACCCCGAACTCAGAAATCAGAAATTGTCGACTCAAAATCTGGAATTCAGAACTTTCTTAAACAGGATATTAAATGCAAGAAGTCAAAGTAGGTGTGATAGGGTTCGGAACCGTGGGCAGGGGAACCGCCCAGGTTCTTTATGAACAGGCTGACCGTCTGCAAAGGCGGGGGGGAGGCAACGTTTTTATCAAAACCATCGCTGATATTGGTGTGGAAAGCTTACCTGCTCATCTGGAGGGGATAACATTAACCCGAAACGCTGATGACATTCTTGTTGATCCTGAAATTGATATTGTCGTAGAACTTATCGGCGGAACCACTGCGGCCCGGACTTTTATTCTCAAGGCTATTGAAAACGGCAAGCATGTGGTAACTGCCAATAAAGCCCTCCTTTCCCAGCATGGAACAGAGATATTTGCCGCTGCCTCTGAAAAAAAAGTGGAAGTAGGTTTTGAAGCCAGCGTTGGGGGGGGAATCCCCATAATCAAGGCCCTTAAAGAAGGACTGGTGGCCAATCGCATCGATTCCATTATCGGCATACTGAATGGTACTGGCAATTACATCCTCAGCAGAATGTCCGATCATGGGTTCCCTTTTCAGGAAGCTCTTCAGGAGGCCCAGGACAAGGGATACGCCGAAGCTGATCCCACTTATGACATTGAGGGAATAGATACGGCCCATAAATTGGTTATTCTCATGTCCATGGCTTACGGTATGAAAATGGATCTTGCCGATGTTACCTGCGAGGGGATCAGCCGTCTGCAGCCTGTTGATATTGAATATGCCCGGGAAATGGGTTATCGGCTTAAGCTTCTGGCGATCAGCCGTAATCACGGCGACCATGTGGAAGCCAGGGTTCATCCTACTCTGGTGCATAAGGAGCACATGATGGCAAGCATCAACGGGACTTATAATGGCGTGTGTTTCAGCGGTGATATGGTGGAGGATGTCCTTTTATACGGTCATGGTGCCGGTATGATGGCTACCGGCAGTGCAGTTGCGGCTGATATTATAGATATTTCTCGTAATATTATGGCCGGAGCAGTCAACCGGGTGCCGGTCCTCTCTTATCTTCCCGAGTATATTGAGAAAAGACGTATAACTCCCATGGCTGATCTGCGCTGTCCTTATTACATCAGGTTCAGCACCCTGGACAAGACCAAAGTTCTGTCGCGCATAGCAGGAGTTCTGGGGGACAACGGCATAAGTATTGAGTCTGTTCTTCAAAAGGCGAGCGATACTGAAGATGCCGTTCCCATAGTAATGTGTACATATGAAGCGAGCGAAGATGCGGTAAATAAGGCCCTGGCCGAGATTGATAGCCTGGATATTACTACTGAGGAGGCCGTCAAAATCAGAATCCTGGTGGAAGACCATGAGCAAGCTTAAATATGTAGTACTGGTAGGTGACGGTATGGGGGATTTCCCCCTGCCGGAACTGGGCGGCAGAACTCCTCTGGAAGCCGCATATACTCCGGCCATGGATTATATTGCCGAATACGGCCAGATGGGACAGGTGCAGACCATTCCTCAGGGATTCCCTCCAGGCAGTGACGTGGCCAATCTCTCGCTTCTGGGATACTGCCCGAAAGAGGTCTACAGCGGCCGTTCCTCATTAGAGGCTGCCAGCATGGGGGTTGATCTGAAGGAGGGGGAGACCGCCTTCCGCTGTAACCTGGTTACCTTAAGCAATGGACCTGATGGTCTGTCCATGCAGGATTATTGTGGCGGCCACATCAGTACGGAAGAAGCAGCCGAACTCATAAAGGAGTTGGACTGCCGGCTGGGCAATGAAATGATAAAATTGTATCCCGGTGTCAGCTATCGCCATCTCCTGGTTTACCGGGGAGATATAACAGGACTTGCTACCTTTCCTCCTCACGATTATACCGGTCAGAACGTTGACAAACTTTGGGCGAAGTACAGGGCGGTGCCGGAGATAATGGAGTTTATGGAATCCGGGAGAGCTGTGCTGGATGATCATCCCGTTAACAGGAAACGACAGAAGGCTGGTAAGCTGCCTGCAAACGGAGTATGGCTCTGGGGTGAGGGGACCACGCCGGTTATGCCGACTCTGAGAGAAAAGTACGGAATCAGCGGGACTCTTATCTCCGCAGTGGATCTGCTTAAGGGAATAGCTGTCTATGCCGGGCTTGCCGCCCCTGATATCGATGGGGCGACCGGTTATCTTGACACCAATTATGAAGGAAAAGTTTCCGCCGCGCTTAAGGCTTTGGAAAAGGATGATTTTGTTTTTCTCCATGTCGAGGCCCCTGATGAGACTGGTCACCAAGGAGTGGTTGCTGACAAAATTAAAGCCATTGAGGACTTTGACCGGCAGGTGGTTAAGCCTGTGCTGGAGGCACTCAAGGGAGGTCCTGATTTCCGGTTGATAGTCTGCATGGATCATCTTACACCGGTCAGTCTCAAGACACATACCTCTCATCCGGTAGCCTTTGCCCTGCTTGACTCCCGAAGACAGGAGAAGAACAGCGGTTTGACCTATTCCGAAAAGAATGGTGAGTCAACCGGCCTGCGGCTGGCAGATGGCGAGGAGTTTTTTCGTTTTCTCCTCCAGAACTCATATAGCGGGGGATGAAAAATTTTGACAGACCTCAGGATTGAATTGACCGAACCTGTCCATGAGATTCTGCACAGGGTACTTTATGGAGATACGGATGCCGCTGGAGTGGTCTACTATGCCAATTATCAGCGTTATTTTGAAAAGGGGCGGACAGAGTACATGCGGCATTACGCTCTCTCTTACCGGGAATTGGAAGAGAGGGGCTATATACTGCCGGTGGTGGAAAGCTATCTCAGGTATAAGGTCTCGGCCTGCTATGACGACAATCTTCTGATCAGAACCTCTATGCAGGAGATGTCCCGGGTCAGCTGGCGTTTCAATCATCATATCCTCCGGGCCCGGGATGAGAAATTGCTGGTCAAGGGATTTACTGTACACGCCTCAGTGGATCGTCAGGGGAAGATTGTCCGGATGAGCAAGGACATTCACAGTAAGCTCAGAAGTGTTGTGGATAATTCTTAAGAAGCCGTTTCTTTGGTGTCAGCTTTTTTGTTTAGTGTCTCTGTATCACCGGCTATCTGTTCAAGGGATTACTTTTCCCGGTAATAAAAGATATAATCCGGCTTCTTGCGCCTTACTGATAAATTACCTGAAGAACACTATCAATTTTGATCAGGTTTTGCTCAATTCTCCGACGCTGACTGTTATTCAGATTTTTTTTGTCAAGCAGACCCTTAAGTTTCCCCAGATTATGCTCTATTGATTTTAAGGCCGTGTTTACCTGAAGATCGTTGTTCAGGGCTTTTTCAAATTCCTCCACCAGGGCGTTGATATATTTCTCCCCCTCACTGCTTTTTTTACAGCCCTCAGGAATCGGGCTGCTGAATCTGTGGGCCATATCCTTTAAATGCCGGCACCGATTTTCAGTTTTCTTTATTGTCTTATCGGTCAGGTTAAGTCTTTTCCGGTAATGACTGTCAATCAGATACCAACGCAGACCACCGCTACTTATCCCTTCTTCCAGGAGCTGACCGGGATAGATAATATTGCCCTCGCTTTTGGAAATTTTCTTGCCGTCCAGCAGTACATGTTCCCCGTGCAGCCAGTAATGGCAGAACTCATATCCGGAAGCCGCCTCGATAACAGCTATATTGTAATCATGATGACGGTAAAGGTTGTCTACCCCTCCACAGCAGATATCCACCTGAAAGCCCATATGCTTGCTGATCATGGCCGGGTCCTGGATGTTCCAGGCCGGACGTCCCGGGCCCAGAGGGGAATCCCAGAAAGTACTGCCATCCTGGTGGGGCCTGTGGCCGTGCCAGAGAATAAAATCTCCCAGGTTCCAGCGTCTGCCCGGATAGGTGTCTTTACGGAAACGCCTCCTTTTTTTCGGCCATTTACTCAGGTCCAGACCATAAAGTCTGCCGAATCCGGGAAATTTAAGGGGATCAAAAAAGATTTCTTTCTTATGCCGGTAAGCATAGCCTGTTTCCATCAGTACCTGAATCAGGTGAACTGCCTGGTCAACACTGGTTGAGGAACGGGGAATGTAATCCGGCAGCTTGATATGAAGCAGACCGCAGTCCCGGAAAAATTGGTTGGCGGCTTTTGCTGTAAGTTGTTCCGGTTCTTCCCCTTTCCGGGCAGCAGCCTGAAGAGCCTTGTCTTCTATATCGGTGAAGTTGATCACCCTCTCTACCCGGTAGCCCAGATATTCAAGGTAGCGATATAGTATGTCTTCATAAAGGAAACTGCGGTAATTGCCGATATGCGGCAGACTGTATATGGAAGGACCGCAGGTGAACATTTTTACCGTATTCTCCTGCCGGGGAATAAAGCTTTCTTTCCTGCCGGTCATGGTGTTCCGCAGTATCAGGGGATGGTTATTAGACGGCATTTCTTGCTCCTTACCCTTTTATTGTTGTAGTCTGTTAATAGTCAGTTGTAAGCTAAGCTTAAGCTTTGGATAAAGGCAATAATACAACCTACAACTTACAACTTGCAATACATAACTGTCAAAGCGGATGTGGTGTCCGGAATAATTTACCTATAAAATGAGATCAAAAGGACCTTAAACCGGGGGTTGCTAAATGAACGATAATCAGCGCCGAACTGCTGAGGGCATACTTTTTACTGATCAGTATCAGTTGACCATGGCTCAGCTCTATTTCCGAATGGGGCTGCATGAAAAGACCGCCCAGTTTGATCATCTGTTCCGCAGTAATCCTGATTACGGATCCCATCAGGCAGGTTTCTGTGTCAATGCAGGACTGGAATGGCTCCTGCAGTGGATGCGGGAAGTCCGCTTCACTGATCAGGACCTTGAATACCTGGCCAATCAGGAGGGCCTCAGCGGCAGACCCATTTTTGACCGGGATTTTCTGGAGTGGCTCCGGGAAAACGGCAGTTTTGAAGCAGTCAGCCTCAAGGCGGTGCCTGAAGGTAGGGTGGTTCATCCCAATGTCCCTGTTACCACGGTGCAGGGTCCCCTGGCTATGACTCAGATCCTGGAGACTCCTCTTCTCAACTATCTCAACTATCAGACCCTTATTGCCACCAAGGCGTCCCGAATAAATTACTCCAGTCAAGGTGGTACGATCATGGAATTCGGTCTGCGCAGGGCTCAGGGGAAAGGAGGTAATGCAGGAGTGCGCGGAGCCCTGATCGGTGGTGTTGATTTTTCCTCCAATGTAGGGATATCCCATGTTCTGGGCTATCCGCCCAAGGGAACCCATGCCCACAGCATGGTCCAGGTCTTTCTATCTCTTTACGGCAGTGAACTGGAAGCCTTCCGGGCCTATGCCGAAGTCTACCCTGACGACTGTCTGCTGCTGGTTGACACGGTCAATACTCTGGATAGCGGGGTGCCCAATGCTATTAAGGTTTTTGAAGAGTTGAAGAGCAAAGGCCGTCATCCTCTTGGAGTCCGCCTTGATTCAGGCGATCTGGCTTATCTGGCCATTCAGTCGGCCAGGATGTTGAATGACGCCGGTTTCCCGGATGTAAAGATAGTTCTCTCCAACCAACTGGACGAACTGGTAATCTGGCAGATTATCAGTCAGATCAGGGAGGAGGCGGCCAGATACGGGGTCGATCCGGATCATCTGATCAAAAGACTGATTTACGGGGTCGGGACCAGACTGATTACATCCAAGGGGGCCGCAGCCCTGGATGGAGTTTATAAGCTGGTGGCGGTTGAGAAAAAAGGGGAATTGGTGCCGGCGATCAAAATTTCCGAATCCCCTGCCAAGACATTAAATCCTGGTCAAAAACAGATCTGGCGGCTTTATGACTCCCGGGATAAATCTACTGCGGATCTCATTGCCATGAATCAGGAGAACCCCGGAAAAGAGGCGTCCCTGAGTCTGCATCACCCGATAGATCATAGCAAAAAGCGGCGCCTGGAAACCGGGAATCTAACCAAAATCGAACCGCTGATGAAGGAAATATTAAAGGAGGGGGAATTGGTTTATGACCTGCCTGATATAGAGGAGATGCGCGAGATACGGACCCATGATGTGGAAAAACTTGATGCCGGGGTCAAGCGATTGATAAATCCCCACATCTATCATGTATCCCTTTCTGAGCAACTGTGGGATCTTAAACAGCGCCTGATCTCTGAAACAACTGAATACCAAACAGAAAACAAGGAGAAGAACAATGGCGGCCTCAGCTGAAATCGAGAAGTTAAAGAAGCTGGCAAGACTTATTAGATATTATATCCTTACCGTTACCACTAAAGCAGGTTCAGGACATCCCACAACCGCTCTCTCTGCCACTGATCTGATGACTGGCCTCCTTTTCGGCGGCAGTTTCCATTATGATACAGACCAGCCCGCCGCTCCCAATAATGACCGTTTGATTTTCTCCAAGGGGCATGCTTCTCCCCTGTTTTATTCTCTCTGGCTGGCAGCCGGCCAGATCACGGAAAAGGAGATGATGACATACCGCAAGTTCGGCAGCAGGCTGGAGGGTCATCCCACTTCGACATTTCCCTATACCGAGGCTGCCACCGGTTCCCTGGGTCAGGGCCTGGCAATTGGCCTGGGTATGGCGTTAAACGGCAAGTACTTGGATAAAATCTCCTATCGCACTTACGTTCTGCTGGGGGACAGCGAAATGACCGAGGGTGAGCAGTGGGAGGCAGTCCAACTGGCAGCTTATTACAAACTGGATAACCTTATCGGTATCCTGGATGTCAACCGACTCGGCCAGAGGGGAGAGACCATGTACGGCCATCATACCGAAGCCTACCGGGAGCGCCTTGATTCTTTCGGCTGGGAAACTATGGTCATCGACGGCCATTCTTTTACTGAAATACTTTCCGCCTATGAAAAGGCGCTGAATATTAAAGACCGGCCGGTGATGATTATTGCCAGAACCCTTAAGGGAAAAGGAGTATCCCTGGTGGAAGACAAGGAGGGCTGGCACGGCAAGCCCCTGTCCGAAGATGAGTGCAAGAAGGCTATAAGTGAACTGGGAGAGATTGACAGGTCAGTACGGGGTAATATCCCCGGCCCTGAAGATCTGAAGCCTGAACAGAAGAAGGCGGACAAGGCCGGATCCCTTACTTATTCATCAGAGGACAAAGTTGCCACCCGTAAGGCCTTCGGGTTCGCCCTGTCCCGGATTTTTCCGCAGTATCCCGATTTGATTAGCCTGGACGGTGAGGTCAGCAACTCCACCGGGGCGGAAATCTTCAAGAATGACTTCCCGGATAATTTTTTTGAAATGTTTGTCGCGGAACAGGCCATGTTGGGAGCAGCCCTGGGTCTGGCCCTTCGAGGCAAGCTGGTCTTTGTTTCAACCTTTGCCGCTTTCCTGTCCAGGGCCTACGACCAGATAAGGATGAGTCAGTATTGTGATGCCAATCTTAAACTGGTCGGCTCCCATGCAGGGGTTTCCATAGGAGAAGACGGTCCGTCCCAGATGGGACTTGAAGATATTGCCATGTTCAGGGCTGTCCTTGATTCAGTAGTTCTCTATCCAGCTGATGCGGTAACCATGGAAAAATGTGTGGAGGAAGCAGCAGACCACAGGGGGATAGTCTATATCCGGGCCACCAGAGCGGCCACCCCTGTTATCTATTCTCCGGAAGAGTCCTTTCCCATCGGTGGCAGCAAGATTTTGAGAAAAAGTGACAAGGATCAGTTTACAGTAGCTGCCGCCGGGATCACTGTTTTTGAAGCCCTGGCCGCCTATGATCAACTCCGTGAAGTGGGAGTCTTCATCAGGGTTGTTGACCTTTATTCCGTAAAACCCCTGGATAGAAATACCCTGCTGGAGGCGGCTTCCTCCACCAGGAGTGTTTTAACAGTCGAAGATCACTATGAAGCAGGAGGGCTGGGTGAAGCGGTCATGAGCGCCCTGGCGGATCAGGAAGTACCGGTATACTCCCTGGCTGTCCGTAAAAAACCCAAAAGCGGCAGGCCTGATGAACTGCTGGATTATGAGGATATTTCCAGCCGGGCTATTGTTGACAAGATTAAGGAGCTGCTATAAGCAGGTGTATCTGAATGGGAGATGTTATGCGACTGGGGATTGCCGCCGATCACGGCGGCTTTGAGCTGAAAAGGATCTTAAAAGAGGACCTGGAAGCAGAAGGATGGCAGATCAAAGACTTCGGAGCCAGGGAATTTCTTCCCGGAGATGATTATCCCGATTTTGTCCTGCCCCTGGCCCGGGCTGTAAGCCGGGAGATTGACCGGGGCCTGGCCATTTGCGGCAGCGGAGTAGGGGCTTGCATAGCCGCGAACAGAGTGCCTGGAGCAAGGGCCTGTCTGATCCATGACATCTATTCGGCCCACCAGGGGGTTGAGGATGACAACATGAATATCATGTGCCTGGGCGGCAGGGTCATTGCCTCCTCCCTGGCCTGGGATCTGGTCCAGACCTTTCTCAAGGCAAGCTACAGCAAGGATCCCAGATTTGAGAGAAGGCTTGCCAAGATTCCGTACTTGTAAAAATCAGCTAAAATCAAAAGTCAGCTTCCCTGCTGTTCCAAAAGTTTCTGAAACTCTTTTTCCGAGAGTACCGGGACATTGAGTTTCCGGGCCTGGGCCAGCTTGGAACCGGCCCCGGGACCGGTCACCACATAATCGGTCTCCCCGGAGACGCTGCTGGTAACCCTGCCGCCGAGGGCTTCCACCGTCTTTTTGGCTTCCTCTCTGGTCCAATTCTCCAAAGCTCCGCTGAAAACGAACCTTAACCCCTCGAAAGGTCGTTTTTTTTGCCCGGCAAACAGGGAGTTTTCCAGCTGAAGGCCGTCCTTTTTCATCTCCTCCAAGGCCTTCCTGTTATGCTCCTCACTGAAAAAAGAGATAATGGCACCGGCCACTTCCGGCCCCACTTCATGTATGTTTTTAAGATCTTCTTCACCGGTCTCCATCAAGTCATCCAGATCCCGGTAGTGCGAGGCCAGAACTCCGGCCAGATGTTCTCCGACATGGGAAATTCCCAGGGCGTAAATAAAACGATCCAGGCTGGTTTTTCTGGCCCGGCTTAAGGCCTCTATCAGATTGTCGGCGGACTTGTCAGCGTAACCAGGAAGGGTAAGCAGATCCTCTTTACTCAGCTTAAAGAGGTCGGGCAGCCATTTGACCAGGCCATTTTCCACAAGCTGTGCGGCCCGTTTGTCTCCGAGGCCGTCTATATCAAGGGCCCGGGTCGAGGCAAAGTGCTGGATACGTTCTTTGAGCTGGGCCGGACAGTTCATGTTGGTGCAGCGGCTGTTTTTCTTGTCCCCGGAAATCAGGACATCCCCTCCACAGGAAGGGCAGTGTTGAGGCATGCTGAATTTTTTTTCCGAACCGTCCCGGTTCTCCCTGATTGATTTAACTACGTAGGGAATGACATCTCCGGCCCTTTCCACTTCCACCGTATCTCCTATCCGGATATCTTTTTCTTCAATAAGGCTCATGTTGTGGAGAGAGGCCCGGCTTACTTCCACCCCGCCTATTTTCACCGGTTTTAGGATGGCCACCGGGGTCAGGGTCCCGGTGCGTCCTACATTGGCCATTATGTTTTTAACCACCGTAGTACTGCTTCGGGCCGGAAATTTGTAAGCTATAGCCCAGCGGGGATCGCGCTGCCTGCTTCCCAGTTTTTTCTGTTCTTCAAGACTGTTGACTTTAATTACCACTCCGTCAATTTCAAAATTGAGGTCATCCCGGGTCTGGTTCAATTCCCGGTGATAGTCAATAATTTCTTCAATCTCCCGGGTAAGGATCTGCATCCTGATGTTCACCGGGAGACCCCATTTGGGCAAGGTTTGCAGCATCTGCCAGTGAGTGGCAAAGTTCCGGCCCTTGCACTGGGGTACCGCGTAGAGGAACAGATGAAGCGGTCTTTTTTCGGTGATTCCGGGATCGAGTTGGCGGACTGATCCGGCTGCGGCATTTCTGGGATTGGCAAAAGGCTGTTCGCCGGAGGCCAGACGGTTTCTGTTAAGTTGGTTGAATTCATCCAGTCTCATATATATCTCTCCCCGAACCACCAGACGGGAAGGAATGGGTTCTCCCTGACTGTCAAGGAGGGAAAGGGGAACCGAGCGGATGGTTTTAACATTGGCGGTAACGTCTTCTCCGGTGGTGCCGTCCCCTCTGGTAGCGGCGGTGGTGAGCACACCGTTTTCATAAATCAGTTCAATTGACAGGCCGTCGTACTTGGGTTCAGCGACGTATTCCACCTTGTGGTGGCCCAGTTCCTTGACACAGGTCTCGGCAAAGTCGCGAACCCCCTTTTCATCATAGACCGCCTTCAGACTCTGCATGGGCAGAGGATGTTTTACAGTCCCCAGCTCTTCCCGGGGCTTTCCCGCCACCTTCCTGGTAGGAGAGTCTTCGGTTGCCAGATCGTATTTGTCCTCCAGAGACCTGAGGTTTTCAAAAAGCTCATCATACTGGGCGTCGGATATAAGTGGGGCGTCAAGGACATAATAGCGGTAGTCGTGGTAGCGCACTGCCTGGCGCAGTTTTTGAACCGCTTTTGCCGCGGAATCCCTATCAGTAATGGCAGCTGGATTTATATCAGGTATAAGCTCTTCTTTTTCCGGCATATTTAGTCAATGTTATTCATCGGTTTTTATTCCTTTTCACCTTACCTCTTAAGCAGTTTACGAAGTTCGGCAAGGGATCTGGAATTAAGGACGTTATCCGCCTCCAGCCAGCCCCGCCGGGCCTGATAGACACCGAAACGCATATAGTGCAGATTCTGAGACAGGTGGGCGTCGGTTGAAATCGCTATCAAGACTCCAAGTTCTCCGGCCGTCTTAACATGGATGTCACTGAGATCAAGGCGGTCCGGCTGGGCGTTGAGCTCAAGATGCACACCCCGCTTCGCAGCTTCTCTCATTACTTTCTCCAGGTCAACATCGTAAGGATTCCTGGTGCCGATCATCCGGCCGGTGGGATGGCCGAGGATATTGAAATTCCTGTTGTCCATTGCCCGGATCAGTCTTTCCGTCTGTTTTTCCGAGGGGAGATTAAAGTAGGAATGAACAGAGCCTACCACTATATCCAGTTCCCTGAGGACCGAGTCCGCAAGGTCGAGTGAGCCGTCCTTGAGTATGTCGACTTCGATTCCTTTGAGCAGGGTGATCCCCTGGATATTTTCATTTAGCCGGTCTATCTCTTCCATCTCCTGCCGCAGCCTTTTTTCGTCAAGACCGCCGGCTACTGTCACCCGTTGGGAGTGATCGGTAATGGCCAGATACTCATAGCCCAGTTCCCGGGCGGCTTCAGCCATCTCTTTCAGGGTGTTCCGGCCGTCTGTAGCCTTGGAGTGGCTGTGCAGGTCGCCTTTGATGTCGGTGAGTCTGATAAGCTGGGGGAGATTGTTTTCGGCGGCCGCCTCTATTTCGCCCCGGCCTTCCCTGAGTTCGGGTTCGATGTAGGAGATGCCTATCTTTTGGTAAAATTCTTCTTCAGTGGCTCCGGCAACCTGGCTGTTTCCCTTGAAGATCCCGTATTCATTTACTTTCAGTCCTTGGTCGATGGCGATCTTGCGGATAGCTATATTATGGGCCTTGGAGCCGGTAAAGTAATGCAGAGCAGCCCCGTAGGACTTTTCCGGAACCACCCGAAGGTCGACCTGAAGACCTGAGCGCAGAATAACCGAGGAACGGGTCTCACCTCGGGACAGGATCCTGGCTACGTCTTCATGGACTGTGAATTTATCCATAACAGACGGCCCGTCCTGACAGGTAACCAGAATGTCCAGATCGCCGACTGTTTCTTTGTGCCTCCTGTAGCTCCCGGCAACCGTGGCCTTGTTGACTTCTTTTATATCGGATAGATAGTCCCTGAGGGGTTCGGCGAACTCTTCGGCATCAGCCAGTTTAATCCGTCCAGCCCCTTCCTTGGGTCGTTTCAAATCATCAAGAATTTTCTGTTCACTTTTGACCCCGAAGCCTGAAAGCTGCCTGATTTTTCCGGACTCGGCTGCCTTGCTCAAGGCTTCCAGGCTGTCGATCCCCAGTTTGTTGTATAAAGCTGAAACCTTCTTGGGGCCGAGACTCTCCACTGCCAGAAGCTTTATCAATTCCCGGGGCAGTTCTTCATGCAGTCGGTCATGAAGGGGGAGTGAGCCTGATTCGACAATGGTCCTGATCTTTTCCGCCAGATCTTTGCCGATTCCGGGTATGGAGGTAAGATCCTGCTTATCTTTTATTAGCTCAATAGCTTCATGGGACAGGCTTTCCATGGTGCGGGCCGCGTTGCGGTAAGCTCTGACCCGGAACTGGTTTTCACCCTTGATTTCCAGGAGGTCAGCCACTTCTTTAAAGATACGGGCAATGTCTGTATTATGAATTGACAATTGAGAGATTCTCCAGGAGAAAGCAAAATTGAGTCGCTTAATTCAGATAAGGGCTTATATGCAGATGGATGGAAGCCTGTTAACAGGTTTTAGGTTACAGTAGAGACAGTAAGAGGGTCAAGTCAAAAATTATCTTTATCAGCGATCTTAAGACTTGATATTATGTGTATTATACGATTAAAAAGGATAGGGATGGGTAATTTTTGGGTTTATTTCTGTTGATAATTTCCGGAATCCTAACAATATGTTCGCAACTGTGACAGAATGCTCGGGACTGAGATTAGGGGTTGCCCTGACTGCAGTTTTATTTATCTGGCCTACGGGCTATGCCGGAGCAACTGAGCAAGAGGTCCGGGAATTGCGCCAAGAGGTGAAGGAACTCCGGAACCGGATCTCGGAGATGGAAGGCTTAAAGGCCCGCCTCAGTGAGCTTGAGGAAAGGCTTAAGGAGACCGGTTCGTATAAGACCGCAGAAAAGGAGTCTGTCAGTGAATCTTCTCTTGATTCTGAAGACCCTGAAAGTATGGATATAGGCGGGGCATTGCGCTTTAATACCTTCTGGGAGAGTTTTGACGGAGACATTAAAACCCGGCGCGGTGATATCGGTCTGGATCTTTTCCGTCTCAATGTGGACGGCCGCAAAAGTAACATCCTGATTTCGGCGGAATATCGCTGGTATCCTTATATGGACACCATACATCACGGCTGGATCGGCTATGATTTTGGTGAGCTGGGCCGGATTCAGGCCGGGGTTACCAGGGTTCCTTTCGGGCTGCTCCCCTATGCCGCCCATAACTATTGGTTCGGGGTCCCTTACTATCTGGGCCTGGCGGATGACTATGATGCCGGTCTCAAGTATGTTTATGATCAAAGTCCCTGGAATCTTCAGTTGGCCTTTTTTAAGAACGGTGAGCTGGCTGATGCCAAAAACCTGGAACGTTACTCTTATGATCTGGTTGCGGTTGACCGGGACACGGGCCGCAATGAGGAGGATAATCAGGTCAATGCCAGACTGGCTTACACCTTGAATGAGGGAGTGCATCTCGGTACCGAGCTGGGCCTTTCCCTGCAGTATGGCCAGATGTATAATCAGGATACCGATGATAACGGCGATCATTGGGCCGCGGCCCTGCACCTGGACTGGCGCTACGGCCGCTGGAACTATCAGCTGGAACTGGGGCGTTACGGCTATGATCCCCGTAATCCGGCAGGGGTCAGTGATAGCACCGTTAATATGGGAGCCTTTAAGGACTGGTACGAAGTGGCCGCCCAGGGCAATTTCGGTGCGGCCAATATTGCCTATAACCTACCCCCGCCGTGGCAGGTCATTGATTCCCTGACTGTCTATAATGATTTCAGTTTTCTTTTCAAGGACAAGGATGATTTTGAGGAATCCTATTTGAATACCATCGGCTGTGCCGTGGGTATCGGCCCTGTTTTCAGCTATATTGATCTGATCCTGGGCAGAAATATGAAGTACTTCGGAGACGGCTCCCTGGCAGGGGGTGGTACCAGGGACTGGGAGGCACGTTTTAATTTCAATATAGGTTATTATTTCTGATGGAAACTTATAAATTCCGGCAGACAATATGCAGGCATACCAGTTTCTTAATTTCGGCTTTCATTTTAGTATTTACCACGGCAGGGATTACCGCCGCCGCTGATCTTACCATCGTTTCCTGGGGAGGTGACTATACCAGGAGCCAGATGCTGGCCTATGTCCTTCCTTATGCTGAAGAAAAGGGGGTGGAGGTCGAGGTCCTGGATTACAGCGGGGGCCTGGAAGAGATCCGCTCCCAGGTCTCCTCCATGAACATCAAATGGGATGTGGTGGACCTGGAACTCACCGATGCCCTGCGGGGCTGCCGGGAGGGACTCCTGGAGAGAATCGAGCCGGATATCCTGAACCCGGCACCGGACGGCAGTCCCGCCGCTGAGGACTTTATCGAAGGCAGTTTGAGAGAATGCGCGGTGGGCAGTGTGGTCTGGTCCACGGTGATTGCCCATAACAGCGAGGCCTATCCCGAGAAGCAGCCGGAGAGCCTGGAAGATTTTTTTGATATCAAATCTTTTCCGGGCGGCAGGGGGATGCGCAAGACTCCTAAGGCTAACCTGGAATGGGCCCTGATTGCCGACGGCGTTCCTCCGGAAAAGGTATATGATGAGCTTGAGACCCAACAGGGTCTGGACCGGGCCTTTAAAATGCTCAATCGCATTAAACCCTGTATAAAGTGGTGGGAAGAAGGAGAAGAGGCACCGCAGATGCTGGCAGATGGTGAGGTTAGTATGAGTACGGCCTATAGCGGCCGGATATACAGGGCTGCAGAGCAGGAAGATAAGCCTTTGGAGATCATCTGGGATAGACAGATCTGGAATATTGACCTCTGGGCGATTCCCAAAGGCAGCAGGCACAAGGAAGCCGCCCTGGATTTTATTCGTTTTGCCACAGCTCCGGACAGGATGGCTGCTCAGTCCCGTCATATCCCTTACGGACCGGTGCGGGCCTCAGCCTTGAAGCAGGTCCCGGAGAAAATCAGGAAGCATCTGCCCACTGAGCAGCACAATTTCAGCAGTGCTCTCCAGATAGACGCCGGGTGGTGGTCGGAAAACTATTACCGGGTCAACCAGCAGTTTCAGAGGTGGCTGGAGCGTTCGGTGCAGGTACCCAGATCCCTGCCCAGATAAGTTGGTTGTGAAATCAGGTCAGATAATGGTGATCTCCTCTTTTTCCATAAGTCCGGCAGCATGATCTATGGAGACGGCATAGGAGACGTCGGTTCTGATCGGAGTCTCGGAGACATGTTTCAGGTTGTCCGGCAGGAGTTCCTGGGGGTGGAAGCGGCCACTGACTATCCCTATTATTCTGCCGTCCTGGACATTTATCAGCGGCCCGCCCCGGCTGCCGTCATGAATCAAGGTGTCAAATAGAAAGATCATGGTTTCCTTGTCGGACAGGATCTTGGCAGAGATCACCGCCTGTTTGATAAGAGGATTGTAGATGTGGTAATAACCGAAGGGAAAACCCAGGCAGGCCACACTGCTGCCGATGGGGGCTTCTCCGGGAACGCCCAGGATATGATCGGGCATGGAAATGTCTATATCTTCTTTAAATCTGAGCAGGGCCAGATCCCGTTTCCGGTCCACCTGCCTGACCTCAACATCAATGGGAGCCACGGTTTCGGTGCGGACCGGGGCGAAGGCATCGGTTTCCTCCACCGGGACAACCATATAATCTTTTTTGCCGGACAACAGATGGGCTGCGGTAAGCAGATAACCTTCCGGGTTAACCAGAAATGCCGTTCCCAGGAAGTTTACTTCATCGTCTTCCCGGTGAAACAGCATCATACAGGCGCCTTTGTACTGGAAGTAAATATCCTGATGCATAATCAAATAACCTTATTTGTTTAATTATTTATTTGAGCCATTCCTTAACTTTTTTCTCATTTGCCCTGATCCACCGCAATGCCGTTTCATAAGGCTCATCCCCTTTATTTTCCTGGATCCAGAGCATTAATTGTCCGAGATCCCGGGGCTCCCAGTAAAAGTTATCCAGAATCCGGTAAGCCTCCGGCATCTCTTCCTCCAGGTCTTTGCGCACTATGGTGCTGATATGTCCCTGAGGGCCGTAAATATTTTTGGGGTCATCCAGAAACTTGAGATTCCAGCGGGCAAAACTCCAGTGAGGCAGCCAGCCGGTTACCACAATCCATTCCTGGTGGCGGACAGCTTCAGACAGGGCTGCTACCATGGACTTTTCACTGCCCTCCGCCAATCGAAAGTCTTCCTCCAGATCGTAAACCTCCATGGCCTGCCTGGTTCGGCGCATAATCCCGGCTTCCGGTTCTATACCGATTATACGGTTCTTGAATTTTCCCGCCTTTTCTTTCAGTTCGTTAATGGAGCCAACGTCAATATAGGGCCGGTTACGGATTCCGGTACCTGCAGTCAGACGCCCCAGGGTTATGTCCGGAACCACCAGGCCGATTCTGGTCCCTTTCAGATTGGGCCCCAGGTTGATCTGTCTGCCGCTGTATTTGTTGTAATAATGGGCATGGGTGTGGGGCAGCCAGGCTGATAACATGGCATCAGCCTCGCCCCGGGCCACTGCTTCCCACATATCGTCCACAGGCATCCGCATCAATTTGCACTTTGTCCCTGTTTTTTCCAGGAAAACCGCCTTAAGCAGATGAGCGCTGGCCACCGAAGAAGACCAGTCCGTATAGGCAATTCTAACGGTGTGTTTGCCTGCCGGAGGTTGAGCTCCCGGAGACCCCGGAAAAGTTAGACACCAGATAAAGGCCACAATGGTGATGAGCGCAATACGGCAGGATGAGTACATGGTTTCTGCTTCTCATGAATAAGTGGATGAGATAATGGACATAATTTTTTATTTTAAATAAAAACATGACGATTTTTCCACTTTGACTCGGGAGAAAGTGTTTATGAGTCCTACATCTTTAATCCCGGTATATAAATTCACCACATTCTCTTACGGCCGAATGTCTTGTCCAAAGGGGGTCTGGTCTTGATCCTGAACTCTTTGACCTCTCTTTCTCCCAGAGTAAATTCCTTGGGGGCGGCATATTCACTAAGACCCCGGTAGAGGGCCAGGCACATAACCAAAAGTATTGCGGCAAAGGGCAGGCCGGTGGTTATGGTGGCGGTCTGCAGGGCCACCAGGCCTCCACCCATAAGCAAGGAGGCGGCAACCACACCTTCCATGATGGCCCAGAAAAGCCGGGAGAGCATCGGAGGATTAGGGTTGCCCCCGGAGGTTATTATGTCAATCACCATGGACCCGGAGTCGGAGGAAGTCACAAAAAAGGTAATGATCACTACAATAGCCAGGCTGGAGGTAATTATATTCAGGGGAAAATTTTCCAGCATAACGAACAGGGAGACCGGAATGTTTTCCTGGACCGCCTTAGCCAGACCGCTGGAACCGAACATTTCGAGAAAAAGAGCGGTATTGCCGAAGATGGTGACCCAGAGAAAGGTGATAAAGGTGGGCACCAGCAGTACTCCCAGGATAAATTGCCGGATGGTCCGGCCGAAAGAAACCCGGGCGATAAACATACCAACAAACGGGGACCAGGAGATCCACCAGGACCAGTAAAAAATGGTCCAGCCGTGCTGCCACTCCGTGCGTTCGTAAGTTTCATTCCAGGTGCTGAGCTGAGGGAGATGCTGAATGTAGTAGCCGATGTTTTCCAGGACGGCGTTTAAAATAAACAGGGTGGGGCCGACCAGGAGGATAAAGAGGGCCAGCAGGCCGGCAATAGTGATGTTAAGTTCACTGAGTCGCCGGATGCCTTTATCCAGACCCTTGACAACCGACCAGGTGGCAACGGCAGTGATGCAGGCGATCAGAATAACCTGGATCTTAGGGGACTGGCCAATGCCTAAAAGGTAATCCAGCCCGGCGTTTACCTGCTGCACCCCGAGTCCCAGGGAAGTAGCCACCCCGAAAAGAGTGGCAACGGTGGCCAGGATGTCGATGATGTTACCGGTCCAACCATAGATTTTATCTCCGAACAAGGGATAAAAAGCGGTCCGGATGGACATGGGCAGCCCCTTGTTAAAGGCAAAGAAGGACAGGGAGAGGCCGACCAGGCAGTAGATGGACCAGGGATGCAGTCCCCAGTGCAAAAAGGTGATATCCAGGGCTTTTCTGGCCGCTTCTGTGGTACCGGCTTCGGTCAGGGGATTGGCTACATAATGGAACATGGGTTCCGCAACCCCGTAAAAGAGCAGACCGATACCCATGCCCGCGGAAAAGAGCATGGCAAACCAGCCCTTGGTGGAAAATTCAGGAATCGCGTCAGGTCCGCCGATCCGGATATGGCCGAAACGTCCCAGCAGCAGGACCAGAATAAAGACCAGGACTATGTTGACCGTCCAGATAAAGAACCAGCCCGTGTAGTGGGACATGGCGTCCTGCATAAGCTGGAAAGTATCGCCCAGATAGGTTTCAAAGGTGATAGTGGCGATTACAAATAGAATTATCAGTCCGGCGGAGATGAAGAATACCGGGGGATGGACATCGAGATGAAACCAGCCTTCTTCCGGCTGAATGTCTGTCTTGGCCTCTTTTTTCTCGGACATAAATAGGTTCCTTATTATTTTGGAAACTGTTCGGCGCTATTTAATTCCTGCCGCACCTCCGCAACTTATTCCTTAAAATGGTTCAGGGAAGTTCATTCCGATTCAAGTTATCATTGGACAAATTTTTTCATGATTCCTAACATATAATATTATAAGGATATAGTAAACCTTGGATTTTGAGTAAAAGTTATGAGGAGAAACTGATAACAGTATATCAAGAAAAGGTAATTATATGGCTGAAAGTATGCTTGCCCGCTTTAAGAAGGCGATTACCCTGAGGATCTTAGGGGTCTTTATAGGTGCCCTTATAGCCTGCGGTTTTACTGCGGTAGTGGGCATCTTCCACCCTGATAGACTGACCGAGGTTATTATGGAGATGACCACTTTCAGTCTCAATTCCTTTGACTGGATATTTCTGCTTTCCATTACTCTTTTTATTCTCTTTTCCTTTTTTCTGGCCTTCAGCCGCCTGGGAGACATTAAGCTGGGAAAACAGCATGAAGAACCGGAATTCGGTCTGGTTTCCTGGCTGGCCATGCTTTTTGCCGCAGGTATGGGGGCCGGGCTTCTTTTCTGGGGAGTGGCTGAACCCCTGCATCATTACATGTCACCGCCCCCGGAGCAGGGGGCCATGACCCCTCAGGCCGCCCGCTGGGCCATGGTGGTGACCAATCTGCACTGGGGAGTCCATGCCTGGGGGATTTACGCTACAGCAGCCCTGGTTCTGGGTTACTACGGCTTCCGGCGGGGCAGGCCCATGCTGGCCAGTTCCCCGATAGAAGCAATCTTCCCGGGGCTTTTCGGCAGGACCCTGGGGTTTATCGCCGACCTGGTGGCTATAGTGGCGGTAGCCTTTGGTATTGCCGGTTCCCTGGGTATGGGGGTAATGCAGATCAATGCCGGCCTGGCCGAGGTCTTCGGTACCCCGGCTGATTCCATGACCGTTCTCATGGGAATACTGGCAGTGCTGATCCTCTTTTACATGATTCCTATTACCACCACCCTGGATAAGGGAATCAAGCTGCTCTCCAACATCAACCTGGTTGTGGCTCTTCTGCTCATGGCCTATATCCTTTTTCTGGGGCCGACCAGTTTTATCTTCAGCACTTTTACCACCAGTCTGGGGGATTATATCACTAATCTGATCAATCTCTCCTTCCGGCTCTATCCATACAGCGGCGAGACGGAATGGACCAGGGTCTGGACTCTGACTTATCTGATCTGGTGGATTGCCTGGGCTCCCTTTGTAGGCATATTTATTGCCCGGATCAGCCGGGGGCGGACAATCAGGGAATTCGTCCTGATGGTTATCCTCTTTCCCACCATCTTCTCTGTGCTCTGGTTTTCCGTTTTCGGCGGAGCAGGTCTCCATCTGGAACTCTTCGGCGAGGGAGGGCTGGCCTCCCTGGTCCTGGAGGATTCCTCCCAGGCCCTTTTTTCCCTGTTTTCCTACTTCCCTTATCCCATGATGCTGGCTGTGGTGGCGGTGTTCCTTATCCTGGTGTTCTTAAGTACCAGCGCCGCCAGCGGGGCTTATGTCCTGGGGATGATGTCCACCGGGGGATCCCTGGATCCACCCAGGACCCTCAAACTGTTCTGGGGAGCAGTAGTTGCAGCCCTCACCGCCGCAGTACTTTTTGCCGGAGGAGGAGTCCAGGTCCTGCGGGCCATAGCCATCAGCGGGGCTTTGCCTTTTATTGTTATCATGATTGCCCAGGTGGCCTGCCTGCTAACCAGTCTTGCCGAAGAGGCCGGAATTATAAGAGAGGAGATACCCTCTCCGGAAGAAATCGCCGATGAGGAGGTGGTCTCATGAGGCGTCTGATAGGTCTTTTTATAATACTTTTGATCTCTGTGAGCGGCTGCACCAGCCAGGAACCGCTTCGCATAGCCTCCAAAGAAACTGCGGAAAGCCGGATACTGGCTGAGATGTTTGTTATCATGGCCGGGCAGGCCAATGTCCCGGTAAAACGGAATATTCCCTATGGCAACACCTTTGATCTTCAGGAGGCTATCAAGGAAGGAAGGATCGATCTCTACCCGGAGTATAGCGGTACCGGGCTTTCCATGATGGGCATGCCTTCCATGTCTGACGGTGATAAGGCCATGGGGGCGGTCAGGGAGGTCTTCAGCCGTTTTGATCTGCGCTGGCTGGACCGGCTGGGGTTCAACAATACCTTTATCATGGTAATGCCTTCGGACACTGCAGCTCAGATGGAAGTGGAAAGTATCGGTGATCTGGTCGGGCATACTTCCGAACTTCAGCTCGGCTGTCCGGAAGTCTTTATGGCCCGGCCTGTTGACGGATATCCCGCCCTGATCCGCCGCTACGGTTTCAGTCCGGAGCCGGAAGTAACGGTGAAAGAAAGCCGGGAAAAACTTTACAGAGATCTGGTCACCGGCCGGATCGACGCGGCAGTGGTTCACAGCACCGATCCCCAAATCGAGGAATTCGGACTTGACATCCTCAGGGACAATCTTGACTTTTTCCCGGTTTATCAGGGAGCTCCCCTGATCAGGGAAGCAGCTCTTGAACGTTATCCCGGCCTCCGGGAAAAATTGGAGAAGCTCGCCGGCCTGATTGATAATGAAACCATGCGGGAACTCAACCGCAGGGTTATGCTGGATGGTTTTGAGGCCAGGGCCGTGGCCGAGAATTTTTTGATAAAGCACGATCTCTTTGTCAAAAAACCGCCGGAACTGCAGCGCCGGGAACTGGGTCTGGCCATACTTCCCACTGATCATCGTTCAACTCTTCTGGCCAAGGCTCTGGATGCCACCCGCAGAGCTTTTCCCAACCGCAGGGTTGAAGTCAGATCCAGCAGTTCCCCTATACAGGACATGGCTGAGGGAGAGGCCTTCCTCACTCTGCTGGGAGCTGAAAGTTTTTATGAAGTAAGCCCCGGAAACCTGCCCGAACAGTTGGCTGATATTGAAGCTGTTGCCCCGGTGGGATTTAGAGTGGTCCATTTGATAAAAAGGGACAGGATGGTTACTCCCTCTCCTTTCGGCGGGATAAAAAAGCTGGGAGCAGGACCGGAAAAGGGCAGTTCAGAGAAGGCAGCGGAAATCATGCTCGATGCTTATGAGCAGGCAGACCGGGTCAGGTTGGTCAACGGCGGGGTGGAAGACCTTGCAGATCAGCTCCTTAAAGGAGAGATAGACGGCATTCTTACCATCGCTCCCCCCGGTGATGCCCAGATGGTCAAGGTTCTTTCCGAAAACCGTCTGGTCCTGCAGCCCATCAGCGGGTGGGACAGTCTGGACCGCCAGTACCGCTATCCCTTCTTCCGGCTGGCCCGGATATCCTCCGGGACTTATCCCGGCTTAAAGGAGACCGTGGAAACTGTGAGTTCCCAGGTTGTCCTGGCCGGCCCCAAGCCTGATAAGCCCATGTTTGGGGACGGCGACCCGGTAAGCGGCCTGCGCACCCAGCGCCAGGCTATACCCCGGGGAGTCAAGGAAACCCTGGTCCAGAACCTGGGAGTTAAAGAGTCCATAGATCCAACCCTGCCTGGAGAGCGGGTAACCGTAGTTAGTGCCCGTAAAGATGTTCAGCCCATAAACCCGGCCCCTGAAGTTTCCCTGATGACCGCTCTGTTTCTGGCCGCGCTGGGCTTCTTTTTTTACCGGCTGAGACGGGGATAGTAGATTGGGGAAAAGTTGAGGGTTTTGGGCTTCGGCGGGTTAAGCGGAAACAGGAAATGATATAAATTTGAGGAGGAATCAAAAATGGCCAAAATCGCTGCAATCCTTACTGATATGTTTGAAGACTCAGAATACCTGAAGCCGGTTAGGGCTTTCCGGGATGCCGGCCATGAGGTCGTAAATATAGGCCTGGAAGAGGGCAGAGTCGTAAAAGGTAAAAGGGAGGGCGCTGAAGTCACTATTAACAAGGAGGTTAAGAATGTTAATGTCGACGATTTTGACGCCCTGCTGATCCCTGGTGGTTATTCTCCGGACAAGCTCCGGGTAGACGAGGCTGCAGTTGGATTTGCCGGAGATTTCCTGGCAAGCGGCAAGCCGGTATTTTCCATCTGCCACGGCCCCCAGCTCCTGATTACTGCCGATGCCCTTCGAGGAAGACAGTTGACCGGCTATAAGTCCATTATTCAGGATATTAAAAATGCCGGGGCTGAATTTGTAGACGATCAGGTGGTGGAGGATGGAAATTTTATAACCAGCCGTAATCCTGACGACCTGCCTGCGTTTATCCAGGCTTCTCTGGCCAAATTAATATAGTTATTTACTCATAAATCCTGCTCCCCTGAGAAAGGAGTCAGGGGTAAAAGTAAAAGTTGTGAATAAAAGATGGAGTGCCGAAAATGCGGGGCCTGCTGTATCGCCCCCTCGATCAACAGTCCCATTACAGAAATGCCTGAGGGTAAATCCGCGGGTGTTGCCTGCGTACAATTAACCGATCAATATGAGTGTGCCGTTTACGGCTGTCCCGAGCGGCCGATATTCTGCCGAGACTGGCAGCCGCTTGCGGAAATTTGCGGCAGCAGCTTCCAGGAAGCCCTGCGTAATATTGAAGAATTAGAAATTGTTACATATAATTAGTGCTCAGTTAATGTCTCCTCTGTCTGGCTTTGATCCTGAAATAAATGAGGCTGCCTGAGCCGGCCATCCAGAGGAGACCCAGCCCGGTCAGCGTCCGGTAAATTAAGCCTGTCACCCCGCCCTGATGGTGAATGGTGGCCAGTATAGCCATTATCCCTCCGCCATGATCATGGCCTTCCTGCCTTTCATTATAGTACTCCTTATCCTGAACGAGCCCATTCCCATTATGTCCGTGTACCTCTTCGTTATTATCCCCATGGTCTTGAGCCGTGGCTTCAGGGACCTTCACAGCCTCATCGACAGTAAATATCAGGCCTGTTCCGGCCTGCAGTACTACCAGCAGGGCCAGGATAATCCCTGGTCCCCGGTGCCACTTGCGTAAATTCTTTTCTTCCATCTTTCCCTCCGCTCAAGCGATTCATTCATCAATTCACTACAATCCTGCTAAAGAACTCAATAAGTAAAGGCTACTGAAACCATGATTCAGAAGCAATAACAAAGTTGTAACTACAAGCAGTGATGTTTTGTTTTAGAATACAAAATTGTAGATGTTTTTATTTTGAGTTTGGTTGATACTGGGGGATGTATCATGAAAAACAGTGTAATTATAGTCTGTTATGGATGCAGGAGGGGTGTTTTCAGCTATGGCACGGTTTTTGATATTGATTTGATATGTATAAGTACAAAAGTGGTAATGCCTTTTGACATTTCAATTCTTATTAATACAAAAGAAAAAGGAGCCATATAATGCCTAAAAAAGTAATCAGCCCCTTAGCTATTGTCGGTGCCCCCCTGTTAATGAGCTTTATTCTGATCAGCCCCGGAAAGAGCCTGGCGGAGAAGCCGGAAGCCGAGATTAGCACGGGCCTCTACAGCCAGTATATCTGGCGGGGGTATGAATTCAGCCAGGACAGTCTGGTAATCCAGCCTTCCCTGACCGTGGCTTATAAGGGATTCGGCTTCAACTTGTGGGGTAACCTGGATACTGATGAAAACGGTCGGGAAACCAGCAACTGGAATGAAACTGATATTACTGTTTCCTATGACGGTTCCGCTGGCATGGTCGGGTATTCTCTGGGCTATATTTACTATGCCCTGGAAGACGGGGCCGAGGATTCCCAGGAAGTTTATGCCGGGATCACTCTGGACACTCTTCTTTCTCCCAGCCTGACCGTTTATCGTGATTTTGATGCCTTTCCGGGTTATTATGTCACTTTGGGAATAAGTCATTCCCTGGCCCTTAATCATATGATGAGCCTGGATTTGGGAGCCAGGGCCGGTTATTATGATCTGGACAACGGCGGATATGATGCCTTTCATGACGGACGCCTGAGTGTCGCGCTGCCGGTAGTGGTAAGCGACTATGTTACGTTTTCCCCGGAACTCTACTACTCTTTTCCTCTCAGCAGCGAGGCTTCGGATGAGCTGGAGGCCGCCAGCATTGATGGTGATGATGACAGTTTCCTCTACGGAGGTGTGGCCGTAAGTTTTGCCTTTTAAGGTAGAACAGGACCGTATTTTTAAGGAAATAGATAAAAAGGGGAAATGGCCTGATGCCATCCCCTTTTTTATTATAAATCTGGAACCTGCCCAGAAGGCATAAGGAGCGACTCAGCGGATGTTAAGATTGTCGGGCTGGGTGGCGCCGAAGAAGGCTGAAACCGACAGGGGATAACAACCTGTACCTGTTTGTAACGGCAGGCCGTTTCCCTACCTGGAGGACCTTAATTAGCGGGCCTCCAGGTCGGATACTATTTTATTTTCATGGCATATAGTCCTGTAGAAATCCGGCGTCGGAGGGCGCACCCTTTCCTCGGGCTGCCGGGATTATCAGAAAATTCCCGCCGCTCCTCCTCTTTTACGGAGAAAACAGGGGCAGAACTACACCATGGAGAGAACTATGAAAAAATATGTCGAAACTATGCCGAACATCAAGCCGAAAGTTAAAAATTCATTCTGTAAGCTATGGTATAAGGTGGTCCGGAGGGCTTTTCTTTTCTCTGCCTGCAGAAAGATCCATAAGGGAGACAATATGAGCCAGGATAAATGGGCCGGACCGTTTCTGGCGAATCCGGTCAGCAGACTTGGTATCCGGTCCAGAAAAACGCGGCCGCAGACGGCATTAACACCGTTTGAAACCCTGTCTGCCAAGGCATAGAAGGCCTTTCCCCCTTTTCGGTATAACCAGTCGGTATCCAGATTGACCGCCCTGATCTCCGCCGGATAAATGCCTGCCAGCAGAAGCAGAGCAAAGGCCAGGGCGGAAAAGAACAGGAGTTGACTCTGGGAGATTACATGGGAGATGGAATATGGTTCATAGACCACATCCTGGTAAGGCAGCAGGCTGTATAAAAGGCCGGGCGAGGAACCGTTGAAGATGCAGAGAAAAGCGGCTATCCCCATGGCGATCAGCATATTTGTCGGGGCTTCCTTGACCCTGTAACCCGCATCGTGGGAATAAAAGGCAAAATAGGGGATCTTGATTCCGGCATGATGAAAGACACCGGCCGAAGCAAAGAGCAGGACGAGCCAGACCAAACTCATATGACCGTGGGCCGCCGCCTCCATTACCATGGATTTACTTACAAAACCGCTGAACAGCGGAAAAGCGGAAATGGAAGCAGCACCGACAATACAGAAAAAGGCGGTCAGTGGCATGGACTTGTATAGTCCGCCCAGACTGGTGGCCTTGGCAGTGCCGGTCCGATACATGACAGCACCGACCGACATAAACAGCAGGGCCTTAAAGACAATATCGTTAAAGGCATGGGCAATGGCGCCGTTTATGGCCAGATGGGTGCCGATGCCGATACCTACCACCATGAACCCCACCTGGTTAATGAGACTGTAAGCCAGGACCCGGCGCAGATCATTTTCAATCACGGCATAAAATATGGGAAAGGCTGCCATGGCCACTCCGATCCAGATAAGGATTTCGGCACCGGGATAGGCCCGGGCCAGGGCATAAACCGCCGTCTTGGTGGTAAAGGCACTTAAAAAGACCGTACCCCCGATGGTTGCCTCGGGATAGGCATCAGTCAGCCAGGAGTGGAGTACGGGCCAGGCGCAGTTAAGACCGATTCCGATAAAAATCAAATGGCTTCCCAGGCCCTCCAGGCCGATATACCCGAACTCAAGACTTCCCTGTTCACTGACGTAGAGAATGATTCCGGCAAAAAGGACCAGTCCGCCCAGGGCATGCATCATGAAGTATCTGAACCCCGCAGCCAGGGCTTCCCTGGTCTTGCGCTGCCAGATCAGCATAACTGAGGTCACGGTAAGCATTTCCCAAAAGGCGAAGAAGGTGAAAAGATCACCGGCAAAAATTACGCCCAGTGCTGCCCCTGCGTACAGAAAACCTGCTACATATTCCACGTTGTTTTTTACATGCATTATATAGATAATGGCAATGAAAGAAATAATGTGAAAAATGTAGCCGAAGATCATACTGAGCCGGTCTGCCCTGAAAGGGATCAGTTCCAGATCAAGAAAATTTATTGACCAGTGTATCCCCGGATCCATCTGGAGAAGATTGATAAATCCGGCAACAGTCAAAAAGAGCATCCATGTAGTTTTGAGCCTGCCGCGTAAAAGGGGGATAACAAGTCCTCCCAGAATAAAAATGGCCGCCGGTGGAATAATATTATTCATCATAATAATCCTCCTCCTGAATTACCAAAGGACGCAGGACATATTTGGCTACGAGAACCAGAATCACACAGGCCACGAAACCGAAAACAGGATAAAATCCTGACCACTTCTCCCAGTCGAAAAAACTGTGCCGGTGTATGATAAAATCAAGGCCCAGAAGAATTACCAGGAGAGCAAAGAATATTTGCAGGAAGCGTTTAATGTTTTTCTGTTTGTCAAAAAAATGTTTTTTTTCCATGGTCCTAAATAGAGTTAAGAAAAATAAAGGCAAGATACGCCGAAGTTATTGAAAATACGATTAAAAAAGCCATTTTATATCCGGGGACCGGATCATGTTTTAATTCTTGTGGTTCCTGTTCCATGGTTACTCACCCTGAGCCGGCTGCCGCCGGTGTTTAAGTTTTAAGTTGTCTAATTTCTTAACCTTACGCTCCAAATCAGCCACCGCTGAAACTTGCCACTGCCTGTTCTGCCAGTTGGAAAAACGGCTGGGGGTAGAAGAAAAGAGCCAGGGAAACCACGCTGCTGAAAATCAGGGGCACCAGACACCAGAGAGGGGCTTCCTTAACCTTTGCTTCAAACTGGGATTCTTCCGGGTTACAGAAAAAGGCCCGGTAAAATACCGGTATGAAATAAGCGGTATTGAGCAGGGAACTGACCAGCAGTACTACCAGCATGGCAATCTGATCAGCCTCGAGAGTGCCCAGGACCAGATACCATTTTG
>JBKHJR010000029.1:0-31955 GCA_046537975.1 Desulfurivibrionaceae bacterium | reverse complement strand
GCCCAGAGGCATGTACTCTATAAAACGCACCTCCAGATTATGGAAAAGAGACAGTCTGGCAAAATCCAGAAACTCATCGTCATTAACACCCTTAAGGGCCACCACATTCAATTTCACCTTGAAAAAACCCAAATCGAGTATTTTCTCTATCCCCCGCCATACCTGATCAAAACGATCCAAGCCGGTAATTTTCTTATATTTGTCTTTCTTGAGGGTATCAAGACTTACATTGATTTTTTTTATCCCCGCCTCATAAAGTTCGCCGGCGTACTTTTCAAGCAGGACGCCGTTGGTGGTCAGACGGACATCATTTAAAGCGGGAATCGAGGTGAGTTTTTTCATGAAAAGATCCACATCCCGCCGTATCAGGGGTTCGCCGCCGGTCAGGCGCACCTTTCTGATCCCGAGATCGACTGACAGGGAGGTAATACGCAGCAGCTCTTCATAACTGAGCAGGTCTTTATGATCCTGTTTGTAATCCCCGCTCTTAGGGGTGCAATAGAGGCATCTGAGATTGCATTTGTCAGTAAGGGAAAGACGGAGGTAGGATATGGTCCGGGCAAAAGTATCTGTCAAGGTGCCGTTGCCTTCTATTTTATTGTTTACCGCCCGGTTTTGTGCTATTTTATCCATCTTGTTATCAATAAATTCCAGGTTTAAGGATTAAGGATTGCAGAAGTATTGACCATCTCAATTCTAAGGAATTGCGAGTATTGCTTATTATAAGCAGGATCAGGTCATTCCGTTCGGTCCGTCGATCCGGATCGCTGAAACCTTAAACCCGGAAGTACAAGCTGTAAAGGTAAAAATGATTATATTGGGAATTGAATCTTCCTGCGATGAGACCGCAGCCGCAGTCATGGAAAACGACAACCGATTGCTGGCAGATGTGGTTGACTCCCAGATCGAGATACACGGCAAATATGGAGGAGTGGTACCGGAACTGGCTTCCAGAAAACATATGGAAAATATCTATCCTGTAGTTATGGAAGCCTTAAGCCGGGCGGGAATCAGCCTTAAAGAAGTGGACGGTATAGCGGTCACCAGGGGGCCCGGCCTGACAGGCTGCCTGCTTACAGGGGTATCTTTTGCCAAGGCCCTTGCCATGGTCAGGGAAATCCCCTACACCGGCATAGACCACATGGCGGGTCATCTCCTCTCCGTGCTTCTCAGTGAAAACAAACCCTCATTCCCTTATATAGCCCTGGTTGCCTCCGGAGGGCACTCCTCCATCTTTGCGGTTTACAGCCCTCAGGACTTCAGACTCTTAGGTCAAACCCGTGATGATGCCGCGGGCGAGGCCTTTGACAAAGTGGCCAAGATCCTGAACCTGGGCTATCCGGGAGGCCCCGTAATCAGCAGACTATCTGAAAAAGGTAATGCAGAAAAAATTTCTTTCCCCAGGTCGTGGCTGGAACCGGACAGCTTTGATTTCAGCTTCAGCGGCCTGAAAACCTCGGTTGCGGGGTACGTCAATGAACTGTCTTCCCGGAAATCAACAGATCTTCCTCCGGGTAAGACCGGGGAAGCGACCGTCCATGATATCTGCGCTTCCTTCCAAGAGGCGGTGGTTGACGTTCTGACTGAAAAGACAATAAGGGCGGCAGTACACCATAAAATTGAAAACATCGTCCTTTGCGGCGGGGTGGCGGCAAACAGCAGACTACGCCAGGTTGCCGGAAAACGGGGACTTGAGTCCGGGTTAAGTGTTTTCATGCCCCCGGTGCAGTACTGTACCGACAATGCCGCCATGATTGCCCTGGCCGGTTACTACTATCTGCCTGAAAACAACCACTGCGGCTACGATATGGATGTTTACTCCAGAGCAGCGCGGGGGTAAAAAAACGTAAAAGTAAACTTTTAGGCTTTGAACACTGGTCTCTGAACATGGGTCTAAGCAGATTATTCAAATTGTATTATCTGCGTTTCCTCAGGCTGCAGGGAACGCCGGAAGAAGTAGCCCGGGGAATAGCTATAGGGGTTTTCATCGGGATAACTCCCACTATTCCTTTTCATACCGTCCTGGTCTTATCCGCCGCCCTGTTTTTCAGGGCCAATAAAATTGCCGGCCTTCTGGCCTCATGGGTGGTAAGCAATCCCCTTACCTTCTTCCTGCAGTACTACTTTTCCTGGCGAATCGGCTCTTTCTTGCTCCCATACGAAATCTCCTGGGAACAGGTCCACGGTATTATTGGAATTGTCTCCGGCCATGGCAGTATCCAGACGACCATCAAGGAATTAAGCAAACTCGGCGGAACCGCCGTTTCAGTTATGGTGGCAGGCGGTATAGTTCTGGCCCTGCCCTTCACCATAGCAAGCTACTATGCCGCCCTGTCGTTTTTCGCCAGAAGAGAGCGCCGGAAACTCAAGAGAAAAAGATTCCTCCATACATGAACATTAAAGAGATCAAAAGCATACTTAATCAAAAGGACCTGGTTCCCTTAAAACAACTGGGTCAGAATTTCCTTATCAATGCCGGGAAGATCGACCGTATTGTTGACCTGGCCGGGATTTCCGAAGAAGACAATATCGTAGAACTGGGAGTTGGCCTGGGCTCCCTGACCCAGGCCCTGGCCCGGAAAGCCGGACATATTACCGGCCTGGAAATCGACCGGGGTATTATAAGCTGGCACCGGGAAAAAAAAACTCTCCCGGATAATGTAAGCCTCCTGAACCAGGATATGTTAAAGGCTGATTTCCGGGATCTTGCCGAGCGCAGCGGTGCTCCGCTCAAGATCATAGCCAATCTCCCCTACTCCATTGCCGGCCCCCTGGTCTTCAAGCTTATCAGGGAGCGCCCTTATATCGAGTGGGCCGTTCTCATGTTTCAGAAAGAGGTAGCCCGCCGCTTGACCGCTTCCCCGGGCAGCAGGGATTACGGTATCCTTTCCGTGCTCCTGGCCGGCTGCGCCGAGATTGAAAAACTGCTTGACCTGGGCCCGGCTGAATTCTATCCCCGCCCCAAGGTTGATTCCCGGGTCCTGAAAATCCGATTCCAGCCTACCCCCGCCCGGGTCAAGGCCCTGCCTGACCACGATGAAGAACTCCTGATCAGGATTGTCAAAAGTGCTTTCCAGCAAAGACGCAAAACTATTGCTGCCGCACTGGCCAACTCACAACTGCTGAGCCTTCCCAAAAGCGACATCGTCAGCGCCCTTAACCGGGCAGGAATCAGCCCCCGGAGCCGGGCGGAAGAAGTGAATGTAGAAGAGTATGCGGCATTGACCGGGCAGTTGGAATAAGATGGGTCGAAAATAAGAACAGGAGCGAGACCATGCAAAACTTTGTACTTCACAACCCCACCACCGTCATATTCGGTGCCGGCACCACCGGCCAGGTTGGTGAAGAGGCGGCGAAATTGGGCAAAAAGTGTCTCTTGGTTTATGGTCGGAATAGCCTGAAACAAAACAACCTCTATAAGCGAATCCACAGCTCCCTGATCCAGGCGGGCCTGGAAGTTATCGACCATGGAGGAGTCCGCTCCAATCCCCGGCTCAGCCACGTCCGGGAGGGTGTTGCCAAAGCAAAAGACCACAACGTGGATTCGGTACTGGCTGCCGGAGGCGGAAGTGTAATCGACTCCGCCAAGGCAATTGCCGCCGGAGCCTTAGTGGAACACGACGTCTGGAAATTTTTTACCGGTAAAAAGCCTGTCCGGCAGAAGCTCCCCCTCTGCTGCCTACTGACCCTGGCTGCAGCCGGTTCGGAGATGAACGGCGGCATGGTGGTCACCAATGAAGAAAACAACCACAAATTCGGAGTGGGCAACCGCCTTCTCCATCCTGATGTCTCCATTCTTGATCCCAAGCTGACCTATACCGTGCCCCCGGACTATACCGCCTATGGGGCGGTGGATGCCATCGCCCACATCCTCGAATTCTATTTCACCACTCCTGATCCGGATACCCCAGTCCAGGATCGGTTCATGGAAGGCCTGGTTATAAATATAATGGAGAGCTGCGAAAAAGTGCTTAAGGATCCAGAAGATTATCAGGGCAGAGCCGACCTGATGTGGTGCGCCACCATGGCCCTGAACGGCTGGACCGCCGCCGGCCTGGGCCCGGTCAGTATGCCCATGCATATGATCGAACACTCTTTAAGTGCGATCTATGACATTCCCCACGGGGCCGGCCTCTCAGTGGTTATGCCCGCCTGGATGCGCTACCGGGCCGGAAAGCTGGAACATAAATTGGCTCAATTCGGGGAAAGAGTGTTCGGTCTCACCGGAAATCAATCGGATACAGCCCTTCGGGCAATAGAGGCTCTGGAAAAATGGTTTAGTCAGGCAAACAATCCAATCCGCCTCGATGAACTTGCCGTTCCGGCTGAAGATGTTCCGGAAATAGCGGCAAATGCTGTTTCCCTGGCTGGATTATGGAGGTTGAAATCCAGCTACGACAGGGAAACCATAGAAGAAATTCTCAACAAATGCCTATAAGATCCATGACGCTCTATGTAATACCGGGACAACGGATTTTGGCATATTTGCGCCGGGCTGCTTAAAAAAAAATCCAGAACCTTTGGCCTCTGATTACAATCTAAATCCATCAGATGGACACTACCGGACAGGCACCGGGAAAGGGACACCACTAAAATCCGGCCAGATTTATCTTGACAAAATTGACCTGAAAGCTTATCAGAAATAGTAATTCTTATATTAACAATGTAGTACATATATATTAACAATGTAGTAGTAGCACATAAAACCTTATTAAAGTAACGGGAAGGGCAAACAGTATTCCATCCCCTCCCCCCGCTGAAATGAAAAAAGATTTTTTGGCTCCTGCCCAAAAAACAACTACAATACAAATGGAGACCCCAAATGATGTATAAGTTAAAGCTCGCATGCAGCCTTATGCTTCTTCTTTTGTTTTCCCTCCCCCAGGCAGGGGAAACCCGTGAAGAAGAAAAGGAAACGACCACCGCCGGCGCGGCCGGCGATGAAGTCACGATCGACCTCGAGGCTCCGCTTTTCGCGGAAGCCTTTTCCGACACTCCTGTAGCCATGGTCAACGAGGAACCGATTACCTTCGGAGACTTAACCCGGTACATTGCCTCCATGCATTCCGACATGGGCAGCCAGGAGACAAAAGCCCGGAAAGATTATTCGGCTCTGCTGGAGCGCCTGATCACCATTGAGCTTATCTGCCAGGAAGCACGCAATATGGAGCTTCATAAATCGGACAGGTTCCGGGACCAGATCGAAGATTTTAAGACAAAGACTCTGCTCAAGTCCTTAATGGCCCACCATCTCCAGGGAATAGAACCGGACGAGGAAAAGGTGGAAAAGCTGGACCGTCGGATGTCGCGGGAGCTGCTGCTATGGACCCTGCGCTTCCGGGATGAAGAGGACGCTGCCGATTTCCGCGGAAAAATAGAAGAAGGCGGTGATTTTGAAGAACTGGCCGAGCAGTATCTTGCCGACAACAAAGCGGAAGGCGACAAGGATGAAGAATATGTCAAGTTAAAGGATCTCAGGCCGCAGATCGCCCAAGAGGCCTTTGGGATGGAAGACGGAGCAGTAAGCCGGCCTTATCAGAACCAGGGAGAATACCTGATCTTCAAGATCGAGGATTCCCGTTATGTGGATGATCCCGGGGTGAGAAAAGAGGCCCGCCAGAAAGCCCTGCAGGACCTGAAAAAGAAAAAAGCCCGGGAGTACAGTGAAGAACTGAAAGAAAAATACGCCAATATCAATGAAAAGCTCTATTCCGAGGTGGATTTTGAAAAGCAAACCACCGGCTACCTGTGGTTCGAAGAAACCAAACCGGCGGATTTCGACCAACTGCTCAAGGACAACCGGGTCCTGGCCACGGTGCACGGCCCCGGCGATGAGCCGGTGACCATTACCGTCGCTGATCTGGCGCGGAAGATCAAAGAGTCTTCTTATCACGGTGTGGGAAATCCGGAGGAAAAACATCTTAACCAGAAAAAAAAGACCGCTTTCGAGAACATGCTGTTCAAAACCATCGGCAGGCGCGAGGCGGTCAACCTGGGACTGGACCAGAAGCCGGAATTCCTTTTCAAACTGGAAGAACGTAAAAATTCTCTGCTCTTCAACACCTTTATCAGCAAGGTCATAGCCCCGGATATTAACCTCCAGGATGAGGAGCTACGGCAGTATTATGAAAATCACATAGATGAATATTCCACCCCTACCATGCTGAAACTGCGCAGCCTCGCTTTTGAAAAGGAGAAGGACGCAAAAGAGGCTCTGGCCAAACTCAACCGGGACGCAGCTTTCCAATGGGTCTCGGCTAACAGTCCCGGCCAGGCGGACAAGGACAGCGAAGGATTGCTCGATTTCAGCCGGAACCTGGTGAGCCTGACCTCCCTGCCGGAGGATCTGCACCACCAGGCTGAAGATGCCGAGGAAGGAGATTTTATCCTCTATCTCCCCGAAGATAACGATTATTCCTATGTGCTTGCAGTAACCGAGATCCATCCCTCTAAACCACGCCCTTACAAACAGGTACGCGACGACATCCGTAAAATCATCTACGGCCAAAAGCTCCGGGAGGAGATTGAGAACTATGTCGATCAGTTAAAGGAGGCGTATGAGACAAGGATTTTCGCCAAGGGACTTGACCAGACCTGAGAATGTTTCCCTCTGCCCGGAAACTTTCTTGTAAACTCCAGAACCAGGCGATGTTATGTGGAATATAAAGGAAAAGAAAAAAACTGTGCTCTGCGGGATAGCCATTCTTTTCTGCGGTGCTTTTCTTTTGAGCTTCTCTTCTTCTGCCGAGGCCAAGCGGGGCTTTCAGCAGAAAGGATGTACCGACTGCCATGATGATTTCGTCAAAGAGTTTCTCGCCAGGGAACACGTACATTCCGTGGTAGAGGAAGAAAACTGTAAAGGCTGTCATCGCCCCCACGGGATTGTCGGAAAGCTCCTCCTCAAAAAGGAAGGCAATGAACTATGCTATGAGTGCCACAGTCCCGAGGATCTCGGTCTCGACCAATCCCGGGTGCACTTTCCCGTGAAAAGAGGGGAATGCGTTTCCTGCCATAACCCGCACAGCTCGGACTCACCCTTTCTTCTCAGCAATGAAGGCAATGATGTCTGTTTCGAATGCCACAGCGCCGATGATTACAGCGGCAAGGAGGTCGTACACGAAGCGATCGAGGCTGAGGGCTGCAAAGCCTGCCATGCTCCCCATGCCTCCAAGGAGGACAACCTTCTCCGGGAAGCGCCCACCGAGATCTGCCTGACCTGCCACGACAACAATGACTCGTCCTTTGAAAAGGCTCACGGTGACTACCCTGTTGAACAGAAACCTTGCACTGTGTGCCACGACCCCCATACTTCGTCTCAGGATGGACTGTTACGGAATAGCGCCCATAACCCGGTGGCAGGCGGCCAGTGCGATTCCTGCCATAACCCGGCCTCAGGGAGCGAGCCTTTCACCACCCTGGCCTCGGGCGGCGAGCTCTGTTCCATGTGTCACAGCCGCGATTCTCTGATGGAAGATGACCACATCGAACACCCGCCTTTCGAGACCGGAGAATGCCTGGCCTGCCATGACCCTCACACTTCCGAAAATTCGGTCCTGCTCACTCAGCCGGGTAATAAGCTGTGCTTCACATGCCACCAGGATATCAACGAAGAACCGACTCACCCCCATGAACCGGTGGAGAGCGGCAAGGGCTGCCTGTCCTGCCATCATCCTCATGCTGCGGCCGGTCAGAAACTCCTGGACCGCCCCGAGGGAAAGCTCTGTTTCTCCTGTCACCCCCAGACCCAATCAGCGGGGGAAAAATTCGGGAACACCCATGCTCCCTTCGAGGAGGAGATGTGTACTGAATGCCACAACCCCCACGGCTCGAACATGCCCGATATTCTCAGCAGGAGAAGCAGCCAGCTCTGTTATTCCTGCCACCCGGGACTCGAGAGTGAATTCGCCAAATCCACCGTCCACAGTCCCGTACAAAGAGGCAACTGTGTCTCGTGCCACCTTGGCCATGGAGCGGACAACGATCAACTGCTCAAAAGCACCGGCTCTGATCTCTGCGCCCGGTGCCACGATGATTTTATGGCAGAGGAAGCGCCCAACACCCATGCCCCGTTCAGCGAGGATCAATGCCTTACCTGCCACGACCCCCATGCCAGCGACCAGGAGGAATTGACCTCCGCGAAACAGGAGGATCTCTGCTTCTCCTGCCATATGGATCTCCAGGCAGACATGGAAAAGGCGGCCAGCCGCCATGCCCCGGTGCAGGGCGGCGAGTGTACAGAGTGCCATGATCCGCATCAGGCGAAGCTGGATTCCCTGCTGCTGGCCCGGAGCCCTGATCTGTGCCTTGCCTGCCATGAAAGTCTGGACGAGAAAATGGAGACCCAGCGCACCCACTCACCGGCCGCCAGGGACTGCGGCCGCTGTCATCAGCCCCATTCCTCCGGTGAAGCGTCATTAATCTCCAAGCCGCTTCACACCCTCTGCAGCGAATGCCACAGCACCGGCGAGGATTCATTCAAAGAGGCTCACATCTACATAGAGGCTGAGGACATGAACTGCATAAGCTGCCACCAGCCCCACGCATCCAGGGACCGTAAATATTTTAAAAAGACGATGCATGCACCTTTTGCTTCACGATCTTGTGATCCGTGCCATGTCGTCGAGCAGGAGTGAAGGGGAAATAATAATGAGAACTAAAAAAGTATTAGCACTCTCCGCGGCTCTTGCCTGCCTCATGGCCGGGGCCGCGGTCTCCCAGGCCAATAAGTTCAACCTTAAAACCGGGGCCAGGGAAGAGACCTGTCTTACCTGTCATACCGACTTCAAAGAGAAGATAGAAAAGGAGTTCATCCATTCTCCCCTGGCAGCCGGCGACTGTACCGGCTGCCACAATCCCCACACCTCTTCCCATGGCAAGCTGATGGCCGCGGAGACCGACAGGATCTGCTACCAGTGCCATGACAACCTGGTCCCGGAAGAGGCGGAAAGCGTCCACCAGGTCGTCCTGGAAGGAAACTGCCTCCAGTGCCACGATCCCCATGCCGCTGACAATCGGGCGAACCTGATCCGGGCCGGCAGCAGACTCTGTTTCGAATGCCACGAGGGACTGGCCCGGGACATTGATGAGAACGAGTTCAGCCACTCCCCGGTGCAGGATGACTGCCTTTCCTGCCACGATCCCCATGCCTCCGCCGATAACCGCAGTCTGCTTACCAACAATGATCCGGCTCTCTGCCTGGACTGCCACCAGACAGGCTCATCCTTCCAGGAGAGGCATAAGGACTATCCGGTGGAGGATGGGCGCTGTACTTCCTGTCACAACCCACACGGCTCGAACACTCCGCCCATCCTCTATGATAACGTTCACGACCCGGTCAACCGGGGGATGTGCAGCCAGTGCCATGTCGAGGCTTCGGCCGGCGATCCTTTCGCCCTCAAAAGCACGGGTATGAAAGTCTGCCAGGGCTGCCACTATGACACAATGAACGACATGCTCAGCCGGAAACGGCTGCATTGGCCGGTGGTTGGCGAGAAGGGATGCATAAACTGCCACTCCCCCCATGCCTCACCTGAAGGGCGGCTGCTGAAGGAAGCGCCGCTCAAGCTCTGCGGTCAGTGTCATACGGATACCCTGGCCCGGCAGGAGAGAGCCCAGACCGAGCATCCACCGGTTGCCGAGGGCGAATGCAGCACCTGCCATTCACCGCACAGCTCCGACCACATTTTCCTCCTGGAGCAGGGTTCAACTATTGATCTATGCGGCGACTGCCATGACTGGCAGACTCACTCGACCCACCCCATCGGCGAGGAGGTGATCGATCCGAGAAACCAGAACCTGACCCTGCAATGCCTGAGCTGCCATCGGACGCATGGTACGGAATACGAGAAATTCCTCTATTATGAGACCACCAAGGATCTATGCGTCCAATGCCACGAAAAGTACCGGAGGTAATATCATGAAAAACCGGATCGCCCTGCTGACCATATTTCTCCTTTTTTTCGGCTCCGGACTCCAGGCCGCAGAGAAGGAGGCGATCAGTATCAAATTTGTAACCGCCGCCTATGAAGGTGATCAGGGCAAAAGCCTGCTGCAGCCCGAGGGGGTGGCCTGCAGCGAAGACGGGTTCTGGGTGGCTGATACCGGTAACAGCCGCCTGGTCCATTTTACCCAGCAGAACCGGTCCCTGTCCCCTGATACCGAAATCAAGATGAAAAACACATCTCCCACGGTCGTTCAGGTCAATTCCAAAGGGGAAATCCATGTCCTGGACGCCAGGGAGCAACGCATTGCCCTGCTGAAGAACAACGGCAAGTCCAAGGGATACCTGACCCCGGAAAATATACCCGAAGACCGGGATATTACTCCCAAAAGCTTCAGGATCGACGGTGAGGACAATATCTATATCCTGGACCTTCTTTCCTCCCGGGTCCTTGTCCTCGGACCCGAAGGAGAATACCGCAGAGAAATCGCCTTTCCGGAGGAATATGGTTTCTTCTCCGATCTGGCCCTGGACTCCCGGGGAACTATCTTTCTTCTAGACAGCGTCAAAGGCGAAATTTATACGGCAGCCGTTGATGGAGACCGCTTCTCGCTGTTGACCAGTAAGCTGAAAGAGTACGTCAACTTCCCCACCAGCCTGGCGGTGGACAGCCGGGGGGGCAAAATCTACGTTCTGGATCAGTACGGCAGCGGCCTGGTGCTTATCGATCAGGATGGCTCTTTCCTGGGGCGCAGACTCAGCAGGGGCTGGAAAAAGAGCCAGCTCTATTATCCCGCTCAGTTATGCCTGACCACGGATAATCAGCTCCTCATCGCCGATCGCAACAACAATCGGGTTCAGTTATTTACAACGATTAAGGATTAACCGGGGGCCTGGTCATTGAAATTACAGGAACCGCATAGAATTAGATCCGACTCGGCATTTGTCCTTTCCAAATGATCCTGAGTTAATTGGCATGAATATTGGGGAATGCTGAGACATGGCGGTTTATGCATAGCGGCACTGCTGTCTGCCATTCTGGTGGAAGGATTTGCCGCCGCCCCCCTGTGGGGTAGAATTAACCTTAAAACAGAGCTGGATTATTCCAACAGTAATTCCGAGATCGAGCAAAAGGACACCGGGGAAACAAGAGAAACCGAAAACAGCCGATTTGTCCAAACCTACAATCTCGATATCTCCAGGAGAATCTTTCCTCTCCTGACCGTTGACGGCGGCGGTTTTTTTGAACTGACCGAGGGAGACAGCGAGACCGTAGAACAGGGATCCAGGACTTCATCAGACAGGGAAGAAAGGGTCATCCGCCCTTATGCCGGGATTACCCTGGATAATAATCTTTACCAGGCCGGGCTGGACTACCGGAAAACCGATACCAGAACAACCACCAACAACAGGGAGGATAACCGCTACCTGGACGACTATTCCGCCCGGCTGCAATGGAGACCGGTTGATCTGCCTCGAGTGCGTATGGATTACAGCCGTACGGAAATAAAAGATGAACCGTCTTCGTCAACCCAGGCAAGCCGACGGAGTTCCGAGCAGATCACGGACGATTTCAATTTGCGAAGCCGGTATAGCTATAATAATTACCTTTTCCGTTACTATTTAAGCCACAGTGATTCCGATCTCCGCCAGACCAGGAGCCGGGAAGACCGCACGGATATCCAGGACAGAAACCAGCTGTCCACCACCCACATAGGCACTGTTCAATACGGCAGAGACTTCCTGGACAGACGTATTAATCTGGGGGCCGGGGGACGGATCCGCCAATCAAGTACCGAGGCTACCGGCCGGGGCGAAGTCCGGGAGCGAACCCCCCTCGGCAACTACTTTTTCCTGCCTCCCGACCGGTTCGACCCTGACCATCCCGTGACCGACCCGGATAATGACTTTTCTTCCCCGGATGCTGTAGACATCGGCCCCCAGGTCCGGGAAACCCCGCCGGACATGGGGTTCGGTCTTGATTTCACCCTGCCGGCCCAGGTGGATACCGTGTATGCCAACCTGGAAACCGATCCCGGTGATCCCGAGCTTGCCTCACCCCCCGAGATTGCGGGCATCGATCCGGAAATTTTCAACTGGCGGATCTGGGTGAGCAACGATCAGATAAACTGGGAAATACACGATGATTCCCCCACTGTTGAATTCGATCAATTGGAAAACAGATATGAAATATCATTTGCCGCTGCCGACTACCGTTTTCTCATGATCACCCTCGAACCTCTGGCGGCCGAGGAATACCCCCTGACAGGCGAAATAAATATTACCGGCCTGGAGACCTTTACCACCACCAGTCTCACAGAGAGCCGGCCCAAGAGCGAGACCGATTCCCTGGAACAGAACTATAACCTGAATCTGACCGGACGAATCACTGAAAATACCACCAGCCGCTACAGTTTTTTTTTCCGGCAAAGGAATACCGACCCGGGTGACCGGCAAACCACCCTGCTGACCAACAGCATCAGCCTCTCCCATATTTTCAATTCCGTATTCTCCGGGAGGAGCCGGCTTCTGCGTTCGGACAACACCCAATCAGGCGCCCGCACCGAAGAGATCGACGAAACCCGCTATAGCTACTCGGCCGCCCTGGAAGCCGGTTACCTGAAAACCTTCAGACAGACGCTCAGCTACAGCGGCTCAACCAGCCGGACCGAAGAAGGAACCAGCAGCCGCGATTCCGTTCTGCTCCGCACCGCCGCCGATCTTTATGAAGGCTGGAGCGCCAACCTGGACCTCGGTTACTCCCGGAACACCCCGGCGGAAGGCGGGGAAACCACCGCTACCCGGATCAGGGCCGCAACCCGGCTCCGGCCCAACCCCAAAACGAATATCAACCTGGATTATTCCATCAGCCAGAGCAGCGGCGGTCAGGGCGATGACCGCCGCACCGACAGGGGAAGTCTGCGCTTTCAGTTCCTTCCCACCAGGGCCCTGAGTCTTTTTGCCAGGTACACCTATAAAGACGAAGAGGGGGAGGATCCCAGGTGGCTGCAGGATTACCGCCTGGGCTGGTCTCCCTTCCCGGATGGTGCTTTGCAGTGTTCCCTTAATTATAGTCACCGGCTGTACCAGGATGATGATGATAAAGAAGAGAGAATCTATTCCGCCCGCACCCGGTGGCGGGTCAGACGGGGCCTGTTTCTGGAACTGACCGGTTCACTGGGTGATATTGAAGACTCCCGGGAAATCAGGGATTTTTACAGTTCCCGGGCAAATCTCAGAGTTGCCTTTTAAGTACTTGCTTTACTTCTTTCAACAGAAACACTGATTTTCAGGATCGTTACGAGGATTAAACATGAAAAGACTTTCTTTTATCACTCTCCTTTTTCTGGCCTGCCTGGCTTTAGCAGGCTGCGCCGTCACTTCCTCCCAGGAGACCTACAAAAGAACCGATATGAATTTCGGCATGTTGCGCTCGGTGGCAGTTCTGCCTTTTCAGAACCTGACCTCCGAAGAAGAGGCGGCGGCCAGGGTGCGGGATACCTTCTCCGGGATGCTGCTGGCCACCGAAGCCCTGGAAGTCCTGCCGCCCGGCGAGATGCAGCGCGGCCTCAACCGGGTCAACCCGGAAAATCGCCATTCTCCCACCCTGGAAGAAATCAAGGAACTCGGGAGTGTCCTGAAGGTTGATGCCGTCATCACCGGCACCCTCCGGGAATACGAAACCTTAAGATCCGGAGCCAGCGAAGCCCACGTAATCAGCTTGAGCCTGCAGATGCTCGAGGTCGAAACCGGAACCATCATCTGGTCGGCGTCTTCGACCAGGGGCGGCATCACCATGATGGATCGTCTCTTCGGCGGCGGCGGCGAAGCGAAAAACCCGATCACCAGACAGGCCTGTAATGAGCTTCTTGACAGACTTTTCGACTAAGAAGAGCATAACCATCCTGACTGCCCTTGTACTGGCCGGAGTCTGGCCCGGGGTTCCCGGCCTGCAGCCGCCGGAGTCCCGGGCAGCTCCCGCAACTCCGGCGGTGGAAGAAAAAGATCTTTTGGCAGTACTGCCCGTGGAGAACCTGAGCGGGGGGCAGGCCCCTTTGGCCGCAATCACCGGAACCCTGAAAAAAAAACTGACTGAGCAGGGTATTGTCCTGCTGGGAGAAGATAAGCTGTCAGACCTGATGCGCCGGCACAGGATCCGCCATACCGGCGGTATCAGCCTTAAAACGGCCCGGGCCTTCAAGGAAGAGGCCGGAGTGGAGGCTGTTCTCCTGACCTCGCTCGAGGCTTACCAGGAATCGGAACCGCCCCAGATATCGCTGATTTCCAGGCTGGTATTGAGCGGGGACAAACCAAGGATCTTATGGATGGACAGTGTGGGACTCAGCGGTGATGAGTCCCCCGGTCTTCTGGATCTGAACAGGATCAGGGACGGAGAACTCCTTCTGGAGCAGGCTGCCGGTTCCCTGACCGCCTCCCTGAAAAAATATCTTGCGGGAAAGGCGGAGGTTCCCTCCCCTGCCGGTCGGGTTACCCTGCGGGACAACCTCAACCCGGAAATTTCGGTCCCGGTCGGAGGATATGATTTCAAAAAAAAATACAGACCCAAAAGCTTCTATCGCGCCTCTGATTTCGACCCGGACCGGCCCTACAAAATCGCGGTTGTCCCTTTTCTCAACCATAGCCAGAGAAAGGATGCCGGCAGAATCATCAGCCTGCATATGGTCCGGGGACTGCGCCGCTCCCCTTCCCTTACGGTCAGCGAACCCGGACTGGTCCGGGAGCAGCTCCTCAAATACCGGCAGGTCATGGAGGAAGGGCCGTCCCTTTCCGATGCCGAGCTCATCAGCAGCAGAAGCTCCCTTGACGCCGATCTGATCATCTCCGGGAGGGTCTTTGATTTTCAGAGCATTACCGGAACTCCGGAAGTGGACTTCTCGGTCCACGTGATTGAAAGTGAAAACCGGAGGGTCGTCTGGGAATCGAGGAGCTATAATCAGGGCGATGAAGGGGTCTTTTTCTTCGACTTCGGGCGTAAGCATACAGCCCGGGACCTTACCGTGGAAATGACCAGGGCGGTCCTGGGGCTTCTCCTGAAATAAGTGGGAATAATTGACAGCAACAAATGGGTAAAGATAAAAAGACAATGAAAACCGGGCCACTGCTCCTGGCAGCAGTTCTGGCCATCGCCTTCCTGCCCTGCTCCTCGGGCGGAGAGCCGAAAAAGTCGGGGGTAAAGGCAGGCGATTGCCTTAAGTGCCACAGATCCCAGGTTATGATGATCAAGCGCAACGGAGGCCGGCACCGCTCGGACCTGTCCTGCCCGGACTGCCATGCCGGGCATCCGCCCCGCGGCCCGGTCAGCACCGCAGCCTGTTCGGACTGCCACAGCGCTGGTCCCCACTACGAGCTGGACGATTGCCTGCAGTGCCATACCAACCCCCATATGCCCCTGGTTTCTCTGAAATTTCCCGCCAAACCGGCAAAAAAGGAGTGCATAAGCTGTCACCGGCAAGAAGGAGGTGAGATCCGGGCTGCCACCAGCGGTCACGGGGAAAAATCCTGTACCTACTGCCACAACGGGCACGGCAGTATACCGGATTGCGTCCGGTGCCATGACCCGCATCTGCGCGGTCAGACCATGTCCCAATGCCTGCAATGCCACCCGGCCCATCAGCCCCTCCGGATCACCCCCCGGCCCCACACCCCGATCAGATTCTGCCGGCCCTGTCACGCCGGGGTAACCGGAAAGCTCCTGAAAACCGGCACCAGACACGGTTCAATGGTGTGCACTTACTGCCACCGGGGGCGGCACCCGGATATCCCCGAATGCAAAGACTGTCACGGTCTGCCCCACGGTACCAGAATGCATCGCCTGGAGCAGGACTGCCTCACCTGCCACCAGGACCCCCATTTGCTGATCTGAATCCGGGAGAGCGCACAGGCCCCTTGTTTATTCCGGGCGAATCATTTATTTTATTGCACTTAATTAAAGAGACGAGAAGAAGTAAGCCATGAAAAACCGAACTCTGAAACAGATAGCTCTGATCACCTCTCTCCTTTCTCTGGTACCGGTCTGGTTCTCCCCGGCTACAGCCGCGGAAATAGAGGTACATTTCCGGTACCGGCTCTCCGATTTCCAGGGACCGATACCTTATCAGTGGGCGGAACTGGCGGTAGACCCCGGGGCCAACGAGGTTTACGCCCTTAACAGGCAGGAAGACGAGATCAGGATCTTCAACAATAAAGGCATGGAAATCTACCGCTGCCCGGATCACCGGAAACTTGGGGGCCTCCGCGATATCGCCGTGGCTGAAAACGGCAATATCTTTCTCACCAGGGGGAGGAGTACCACCACCATCCTGCGCTTGGACTACCGCTGCGGCCCCTTATCCGAAATCGAACTCCGGGAAATCCCGGAGGACTTCAGCCCCTTCCGGATCGACCATCTCTACCGGCAGCAGGATAGATTCTATCTGGCGGACTCAAGAGCCCTCCGGATCCTGGTGGCGGACAGGGACGGCCTCATCCGGGAAAGCTACGACCTCAAAAAGATCATGCTGGAACAAAGCGACGGCAAAATGGAGGCGGAGGATCTGGAAGAAATCGAAATCGCCGGCTTCAGCGTGGACCGCCACGGCACTATGTATTTCACCATCCCCACCCTGTTCTCAGCTTACCGGCTGGGGCCCGACCGAACTCTGGAAGCTTTCGGCTCATCCGGCAGCGGTCCCGGCAAATTCGGGGTCGTAGCCGGCATTACCACGGACCGCCAGGGCCGGGTCTACGTGAGTGACCGCCTGGGCAGCAAGGTCATGGTTTTCAACAGGAACTTCAATTTCCTCACGGAGTTCGGCTACCGGGGCTCCAACCCGGATAATCTTATCGTGCCCAACGAAATCGCCACCGGCCCCGACGGCAAACTCTATGTCGCCCAGGGCGCCAATAGGGGGGTCAGCGTCTTCAAGGTCTCTCCCACTTATGAAGAGCTGCCCCGGAATTAAGAATTTTTTTTAAAAGAGCTTGACAAGAATAATAATCAATTTATATTTAAAATTAAATGTTAACTCTGTGGTATAGGTTTTTTTAAAAAAAAAATTGACAAAAATAATAATCAATTTATATTTAAAATTAAATGTTAACTCTGTGGTATAGGTGTAGTGGGCATTAAAATGGTTAACTATATCTACTAAAGATGTGGTTTCAGGCTGTTGATTATCCCAGTATGCAAGACTTTGCACCCTAAGGATTCAAGGGGACTAATAAAGAAAGTACTTATTAAATAAAGAGATTTAAGCTACTTAGGTTAAAAAGCAAGCGATATCGCCTTTTTGGGGCGCAAACAATTGCACACTTTATTATGAAAATAATTGCACACTTTTCCGGAGCGGTTGGCACTCTAAAAAAAATATACAACAAAATCAAAATATTAAAATTTTTTTATAATATTGTTATTCTGGCATTCTGCTTGCAGTCAAAATCAGATCAAGCCATCTAAATTAAAAACAGACAGTTTATAACACCAAATAATAAAAACTGCAACTTTTTTCCTACTCTTTAGCTGCGCTAAACAGAAAAACCTTAACCCTAACAAAGGAGGTGATAACGGCAAATAACGGAGAGCAAAACAAGTTTGGGGCTGCCGGCTGCAACCGGCAGTAAAAATCCTCCGATAAAATGGTAAACCCTTCGCGAGAGGGGGACACAAAGCCCACGGATCCCACAGGGATGGCCGGGTTGCCGGAGAAGGAAGGAATTTTAGGAGGATTAAAATGAAACAAAGCAAGAAGATGTATCTCGTTGTCGCCGGAGCCGGTATCCTGACCCTGGGTCTGACCGGTTCGGCCCTGGCCTTCCACGGTGGCGGTGTCGCCCATTGCGACGGCTGTCACTCCATGCACAACTCAGCTTCAAACGCGGCAAATGACGCGGGCTCAGACTTCCTGATGAAAGGCTCTGATCCCAGCTCCACCTGCCTGAACTGCCACGAAGGCAGCGGCGGCTACCACATCGCCAGTTCCGACGGTTCCAACGTAAACCAGGGCGGTGATTTCTACTGGATGAAGACCAGCTATCAGTATGATACCGGTCACAGCACACCATGGTCCACGGAGAGCCGCCACGGCCACAATGTCGTGGCCAGTGACTTCGGCTTTACCGCGGATGCCAACAACACCGAGGCCCCCGGCGGCACCTTTCCTGCCTCTACACTGGGCTGCGACAGCTGTCACGATCCCCACGGCCAGGTAGACGGCGGTACCGAGGCAGGAACTGAGCCCATCAGTGTCTCCGGCTCCTACGGCGAAAATGCCACTGAAGGCACCATCGCCGGTAACTTCCGCCTTTTGGGCGACAGCTCCTATATAACCACTCTGCAGTCATACAGCTTTAACGCTGACGCCCCGGTGGCAGTGTCCGCTAATGACTGGGGAAGCAGCTACGGTTACGAGACCGACTACGGCGACGGCATGAGCGCCTGGTGCGGCAACTGTCATGGTGACTACCTGGGTGGTACCGGCACAGAGAAGCATCCGTCCGGAACCATGCTGAACTCTACCTACAGGGATCGGTACAACTCCTACGTGGCCTCCGGTGATTATACCGGCAGTGTGGAGGACGGCTATGACAGCCTGGTACCCATTGAGCGGGGCACCGAAGACAAGAGCTCGCTTAACGCCACCTCCACCACCGGCGCCGAAAGTGGTGCCCAGGTCATGTGTGGAACCTGTCACCGGGCCCATGGTTCCGCTTTCGATTATGCCGGCCGCTGGGATTTCGGTACCGAACTGCTGGTGGAATCCTCAACCGATCTGGAGATGAATGGCGACCTGACCGGCGACGAAGCCGACTACTACGCCTTCGGTTCCAAGGTTGAAATTGCCGACAGATACAACGAGGAACAGCGTTCACTCTGTAACAAGTGTCACGTTCAGGACTAAAACGCTGCAGTCAAACTGTCTAACCTGAGAAAATACGGTTAGCAAAGGCAAGGGCCGGTGGGAAAACCCACCGGCCCTTTTTGCTTGTCCACCTTTGCCGCCCCTCAAGCCCGGCCCCAAAAATCCCGGCCCCACCCTCCTTAACCATTGACTGCGGCAGCCTCTTCCATTATTATTTAGATAAACGGGATAGGGCAGTTTCAGGCCCTGCCCATTACACCGCCCCTTGCCGGGCAAAAGCATCCGAGTTCAGAAGCCATGCTTTTTACATTTTTTTCCCATAACCCATCCCCTGAAACCCCGGCCGGAAAACCGCGGATTTTCATGATCTTCGCTCTCTTCCTGACCGCGGTCTTAGGCCCCGTCAATATTCCCGAAGCCCGCGCTTTCCATTCCGGCGGGGTCGGAACCTGTAAAGGCTGCCACAACATGCACCAGGGAGAGGTCTCCTCTGACCGGCTGCTGAAGGGAAGTGATCCGAGTTCAACCTGTCTGAACTGCCATGCCGGAGCCGGAGGCCCGGCCAGCAACTCGGTCTTCAGCAGCGACGGCTCCGCCCTGACTCCGGGAGGGGATTTCTACTGGCTGACCAAGACCTTTACCTGGTCCACCGGCTCAAGCTCCGGGGAGAGCCACGGCCACAATGTCATTGCCGGGGACTTCAACCTGTCCCGGGACAGCCAGCGGAACTCCGCCCCGGGCGGCACCTATCCGGCCGCCGACCTGGCCTGTACAAGCTGCCACGATCCCCACGGCCGGATAAAGGGCGGCACCAGAAAAGGCTCCCCCCCGGTATCAGTGTCCGGTTCCTATGGCTCCCAGCCCGCAGGGGGCACCAACGCCGGCAATTACCGGCTGCTCGGAGACGCCGACTACATCGCCCCCCGGGATTACGACTTCAGCAACAAGGCCCCGGTGGCTGTCCAGAATTTTGCCGAGCCTTACGGGGAATCCGATTCCTCCCATGTGGACTACGGCCAGGGGATGTCCAGATGGTGCACCAATTGCCACTCCTCCTATCTGAACCGGGATCATTCCGACTCCTTCAGCCATCGAAGCGGCAGCACCCTCCAGATGAGCCATGTCGACCATTACAACTCCTACGTCAAGACCGGGGACCTCTCAGGCACCCGGAGCACCGCCTACCTGCAGTTCGTGCCTTTTGAACGGGGAACCGGGGATCCCTCCCAGCTCGATCCCACCAGCACCGCCGGCCCTGATCAGAACTCCAGGGTCATGTGCCTGACCTGCCACCGCGCCCATGCTTCCGCCTTCCGGGCGGCAGGCCGCTGGGACTTCGATGCCGAACTGCTGGCCGACTCCCACCCCGCCCCCGATGACGGCGGAGTCAGCGGCAATGACGTGAGCTACAGCTACTATGGCCGGGACATTGAGAACGAATTCGGCAGCGGCCAGAAAAGCTTTTGTGAGAAATGTCACCAACAATAACTCGGCCCCGCCTGAAAACCGGTTTGGTCCGGGGCCTGGCCCGAATCTGCCTTCCGGTCGCCGCCTTTTTGGTGCTGTGGGGCTGTGGTGCCGCCCAGGAACCCACTTTCCGGCCGGCTCTGAAAAACGAGGGCGAACTCTACCTCTATCTCCAGCCCCTGCCCCAGGAGGCGCACCGGCTCACTTTCACCATTGCCGACCTCAGTGCGGTCCGGGAAGATGACAGCCACGTGCCCCTGCTGTCCTCGGCCCTCCGGCTGGAATGCCGGAACCTGCTTGAAACCCAGAAGAAACTCACCGCACTGAAACTAAGCCCGGGATCCTACAAGGGGCTTGCCGTCACCATAAGCCAGGCCTCCCGGAGGGGCAAAAAAGGTGAAGCCGACCTGCTGGTACCGCCGGCGCCGCTTATGATTGAGAAGCCCTTCAAGATCAGGCAGGAAAACACCCTGGCTCTCTTCCTCTCTCTTGAAGAAGACAGGATTACCAGGGACGGTTACAGTTTCACCCCGACTTTCACCCTGGCCTCCCCCCGGTGCCATATGTCTACCCTGATGGGATTTACCACCAACTCCCTGTCGAACGTGGTCACCGTCTTTAACAAACATACCATGGACATCGTTGACGTAGTCGCCACCGATCGCGGCCCGCAGGGAATGGCCCTGGATCAGGAAAGGGGACGGGCCTACCTGGCCGCGACCGGTGATGATATTATCGAGATGATTGATGTGGCAACCGGCGAATCCCTGGGCCAGGTCAAACTCCGCCTCAACGACGAACCTGTTGACCTGGCCCTGAGCGCTGACGGCCGGATTCTGCTCTCAGCCAACTCCGGTTCCGCTACAGCCAGCATAATCGATACGGATTCGCTGTCTGAAAGAGACCGGATCCGCTTCGAGACCGAGCCCTCCTGGGTGGAGGCAGAGCCGGGGGGCGGGAGGGCCTACTTTTTCCACCCCCTGACCAACACGATTTCCGCCCTTGATATGTCCGGAAGTGAAGTGACAGTATCCCGCCCCCTTGATGAAGGGGTCATTAAAGGTGATTTCGACCACGAAGAAGACCGGCTCTATGCCATTTCCACCTATTCTCCCAACCTCCTGGTAATCGACCCCGCCACTCTTGCTGTCCGGGAAAAGATCCTTATCGGCGGCGGCGCTGTCTCCATCAGGGTGGATCCCCAGACCGGCCTGGTCTATGTCGGTAAAAGTTCCGGTGAAATAGCGGCGGTAGACCCCTGGGCCGGGATGATCGTCGAGAGCTTCAGGGTCGGGGGTGCGCCCGCCTTTCTGACCATCGACCAGGAAGAGAACGCCCTGTTTGCCGCCCTGCCGGAAGAAAAGAAGGTTCTGAAAATAGACCTGGTCAACAAAAAAATCACGGATTCCATCGCAGTGGAGGAAGGGGCCCACAGCATCGTGGTAATGGGAGAGGAAAGATAAGGGCCGCCTGGAAGAGAAATAATCGGGCCGCGTTTACCCCGGGCACAGTCCCCGGTATTTCTTGCATTGATCTTGACGCCGAATCATAGTATGATTATTAGTAAGTAATAAAGCAGCTCTCAGTAATCCATAATGAAAACGGGAATATTTTTTTAATGAACAATCCAACCATAGATGTAGAGTATTATTTAACAGGCGAAGATGACAACCTCTTTGAAGAAGCAGTTTCCCGAATGCGCAACGAGGTAGCCCGGGGAAAGACCTTTAATGAAGCCTGTGAAGCCCTGACCAAAATAGACAGGAATCTTAGGCCCTTAATCAAAGACGATGCCTTGAAAATTATAGTGGCTGAAAAACACTTCGGCCAGGGGGTAAGCATAGACGATGTCGCCCTTTTTCTTGACCTGCCCTATGAAACAGTGGAGGCCTCAAGGACCCTGATTATCCAGGAATTCAATGAATTCTTTACCAATACGGAAAAAGACGAGATAAGCTCCATGACCCATTGAGGGCGCGATTTTCTCAACATCCAGGCACACGGGGGAGAAATCCTCCTGCCGGGCAACTATCCGGGACAAAGGGTAGTGCTGGTCCCGGGAAACAGGAAATAACCCTCAGTCGGCCTTGACCCTCTTAATATCAGCCCCTATCCCGGTCAGTTTGGCGACCAGATCCACATAACCCCGGTCAAGATGGTATACCCGGGATATCTCGGTCCTGCCCCGGGCTGATAGAGCGGCAACCACAAGAGAAGCACTGGCCCGCAGATCAGTAGCCATGACAGGCGCGCCTTTAAGGGTGGTTGATCCTCTTACCACGGCCCGGCCCCCGTCGACCCGGATGTCGGCCCCCATTCGGTTGAGTTCAGCCACGTGCATGAAACGGTTCTCAAAAATGGTCTCGTCAATGACGCTTACCCCGTCAGTTAAAGTCATCAGGGCCATAATCTGGGCCTGAAGATCAGTGGGAAAGCCGGGATAGACCATGGTCTTGACATCCACGCTTTTAAGGGGGGAGCGGCGTCTTACCCGGATACTGGTATCACTGCTTTCCATCTCCAGCCCTGCTTCTGCAAGTTTCTCCAGCAAAGAGGGAAGATGGGAGGGCCGGCAATCCGTAATCCGGGCCTCGCCTCCGGCAGCCCCTACCGCTATAAGATAGGTCCCGGTCTCTATCCGGTCCGGGATAATCTCTATATCTGCGGGGCTGAGACCGGTACCCCCATGAACCACCAGGCGGTCCGAATCCCGGCCCTCAATTGCAGCCCCCATCCCGCTCAACATGTCAATCAGATTGCCGATTTCCGGTTCCCGGGCGGCATTTTTAATGGTGGTCTTCCCCCTGGCCAGACAGGCGGCCATAAGGATATTTTCCGTCCCGGTAACCGAGGGAACGTCAAAATAGACAGTTCCTCCTCCGGTTAAAGGCCCACTGCTTTCGGCGGTGACGTACCCTTCCTCCAGACTCACTTCCGCTCCCAGCCTGGCCAGCCCTTCCATATGATAATTTATGGGCCTGGCTCCAATGGCACAGCCGCCGGGCAGGGAGACCCGGGCCTGACCGAACCTGGCCAGCAGGGGGCCCAGGACCAGGACAGAGGCCCTCATCTTTCTTACCATGTCATAAGGAGCCTCAACAGAGTTTACTTCGCTGGAATCAATAACCAGCTCTCCACCCTGCCGTCTTTCCCAGACCGCACCCAAATGGGCAAGCAGGTCCAACATGGTTCCAATATCCCGTAAAGCCGGGACATTGCGCAGGGTGTGGACCCCGGGACAAAGCAGGGTAGCGGCCATAATCGGTAAAGCGGCATTCTTGGAACCGCTTATGGCAATCTCACCCTCCAGCTTTTTTCCGCCCTGAACTACGATCTTATCCATTTGACACCTTTCTGCTCATATTTACAGATGACAGTAATCCCACAACGTTTTGCAGGTATCATCAGAAAAATTAAGGGAAAAACCTTCATCCGGGTTGGAAGAATCCCCTGGCCCGGGCCCCGGTCTCAGAACCGGGAACCATTTCCTGTCTTCCTGACCTGAAGGACCCGCGGCAAGCCGGCATAATCATTAAATACCACCGGTTCCCCAAATTCCCCAAGCCCCGTAAAAGCGGTTATGACTTCATCCTTTTGATCCGCTCCTATTTCCATGAGAAAATACCCCCCGGGTTTCAGTACTGCTGCCAGATCCCCGGCCAAACGCTTTATCTCCACCAGCCCCCCTTCCCCGCCGTCCAGGGCGAGCCGGGGTTCGAAGTCCCTGACTTCGGGCTGGAGTCCGGCAAAAGTCTCCCTTGCTACATAGGGAGGATTAGAGACCACCAGATCAAACAGGGGCTCAGGCCGGACAGCCTGCAGCCAGTCAGCATTAAAAAAGAAAATCCGATCCAGGACATTATGCCGCCCAGCATTTTCACGGGCCACCTTCTGGGCCCTGCGGTCTATGTCCAGACTGTAAATCAGGGCTCCGGGAAGTTCCTTGGCCAGAACCACCGAGATAATGCCGCTGCCGCTCCCCATATCCAGGATCCGGAGGGGCATATTGTTATTTATATCCTTATCTGCCCAAACATTCAAGGCATGTTCAATAAGGACTTCGGTCTCGGGGCGGGGAATAAGTACTTCAGGGCTGACAGAGAAAGGCAGGGACCAGAACTCCCACTCTCCTGCTATATAAGCCAGTGGTTCCCTGCTGCTGCGTCTGGTGATAAGTTCATGATAGGAGTTGATCAGGGAAGCGGAGAGATCTTCCCGGTGAAGAAAGAGTTCAGGACGGCTTATTTTCAGGAGATGGCAGAGAAGGATGGAGGCCTCGATTTCAGGATCGGCAAGACCTGCTTCCCGAAGACGGGCCACCCCGATTTGATAGAGCTCGAGCGCCTTCATCAGAGTTGTGCCCTCAGGCTCTTACCCCTTTCCACACCTTGTTTACTGAATATTTTTAAGAGTCTCAGCCTGCCAGTGGGCGATCAGGGGATCAATGACCGGATCAAGCTTGCCCATCATGACATCTTCCAGTTTGTAAAGGGTGAGGTTTATCCGGTGATCAGTCAACCTTCCCTGCGGAAAGTTATAGGTGCGGATCCGCTCACTCCGGTCGCCGCTTCCCACTTGGTTCCTGCGGTCTTCCGAGATCCGGTCTTTCTGTTCCTGCTCCTTCTGGTCCAGAAGCCGGGCCCGCAGAACCGTCAAGGCCTTGGCCTTGTTCTTGTGCTGACTTTTTTCATCCTGGCAGCAGACCACCAGCCCGGTGGGTTCATGGGTTACCCGAACCGCGGAGTCGGTTGTATTGACACTCTGTCCTCCCGGCCCGGAAGAGCGGTAAACATCGAAACGAAGTTCGTTGGGATCGATTTCCAGTTCCACATCTTCGGCCTCGGGAAGGACCGCTACAGTAACAGCTGAAGTATGGATCCGTCCCTGGGTTTCCGTTTCCGGAACCCGTTGGACCCGATGAACCCCTGATTCATATTTCAATCTGCTGTAAACCCGGTCTCCGGTCAAAAGAGCGATAATTTCCTTGAATCCCCCCTTTTCAGTGGGATTGCTGCTCAATATTTCCACTTTCCATCCCTTCATCTCCGCATACTTGGAATACATGCGGAACAGATCGCCGACAAAAAGGGCGGATTCATCTCCTCCGGTGCCTGCCCTGATCTCCAGGATGGTGTTCTTCTTGTCATTGGGATCACTGGGCAGAAGCATCAGGGTAAGCTCCTGCTCGAGCTGGCGGGATTTGCCGGCCAGATCATCAATCTCCTGCCTGATCATCTCCTGCATATCCCCGTCTTCTTCGGTCTTCAGGAGTTCCCGGTTTTCAGCAAGTTCTCTGTTTATCTTTTTAAACTGCTCATACAGCTCATGCAGTTTAGTGACATGGGCGTGCTCTTTGGCAATTCTGCCGTACTCCTGCTGATCGGCAAGGATGCCGGGATCCGCAAGTTTACCTTCCAGATCGATCAGCTTTTCATCAAGATCTTCAAATTGTTCAAACATAAATTCTTCAACTGCCTGAGTTGGTATATTACTGATGAATGTTACAGCAACCCAGAAATTTCAGCAGATTACTTCTCAAGGGTACGGCCGTATTTCTTAAGGAATTTTTCCACACGCCCGGCACTGTCCACCAGCTTCTGCTTGCCGGTAAAAAACGGGTGGCAGGCTGAACATATCTCCACCTTGACTTCCTTGTTGACAGTGCCTATTTCAACTTCGTTACCGCAGGCACAATGCGCTTTCATGGTATGGTATTCAGGATGAATATCCTTCTTCATTGCTCTAACCTCCAATTGATTGAAAATAATCCCGGATTTACAGGGCCCGGCACCGTAACGGATGACAGGTGCATCCATATCCGGGTACTTTCCCGTTTCAGGCATTATATTTTATAGAAAACTTTTTATTTTAGTCTACTGCTCATTTTTTTGCAACGGTTTTATCCGGCCCGCTGAACGGTCAACTGTTCATGGCCTTAAAGAACTCCTCATTGGACTTGCTGCCTTTCATCTTATCCAGCAGAAATTCCATGGCGTCAACCGAATTCATGGAGGACAGCAGTTTTCTTAAGATCCATGTCCTGTTAATGACCTCCTCATCCAGCAGGATTTCTTCCTTACGCGTTCCGGAGCGGTTCATGTCAATGGAAGGGAACACTCTCCGGTCTGCCATCTTGCGGTCAAGGATAAGCTCCATATTTCCTGTGCCCTTAAACTCTTCAAAAATCACCTCATCCATCCGGCTGCCGGTCTCTACCAGGGCCGAAGCAATGATGGAAAGACTCCCTCCCTCTTCGATGTTACGGGCGGCACCGAAGAATCGCTTGGGGCGATGAAGGGCATTGGAATCAACACCGCCGGACAGAATCTTGCCGCTGGCCGGGGCTACGATATTATAGGCCCTGGCAAGGCGGGTAATACTGTCCAGCAGGATCACCACGTCTTTTTTATGTTCGACCAAGCGCTTGACTTTCTCAAGCACCATTTCGGTAACCTGAATATGGCGCTGAGGAGGTTCATCAAAAGTAGAACTGACCACTTCCCCATCAACACTGCGGGCCATGTCCGTCACCTCTTCAGGCCTTTCATCGATTAAGAGAACAATCAGAACAACATCTTTATGATTCCGGGTTATACTGTTTGCTATGTCCTTGATCAGAACGGTTTTCCCGGTCCTGGGCGGGGCGACGATCAGGCCTCTCTGGCCCTTGCCGATGGGGGCCATCATATCCATAATCCGCATGGAATAGTTGTCCGGCTCGCGTTCAAGGTTGAACTTCTCGTCGGGATGAATGGGGGTGAGATTGGAGAAAAGGGTTTTATTCTTATTTTCTTCCGGGGCTTCGAAATTGATTTGTTCTACCTTGAGGAGAGCAAAATAGCGTTCCCCTTCTTTCGGTGCCCTGACCACTCCCTCTATGGAATCACCGGTCCGGAGGTTTAGTCTTCTTATCTGCGAAGGGGAGACATATATATCGTCCGGTCCGGGAAGGTAGTTGTAATTGGGAGCCCGCAAAAAACCAAACCCGTCAGACAGGACCTCCAGAACGCCGCTGCCTCTGACAACGCCGTTTTTCTCCATATCTTTTGTCTTGGCCTGGGTAATGGCAAAAATAAGCTCCTGCTTGCGCATATTACTGAAGTCTTCTATCTTCAGTTCCTTGGCCAGTTCGGTTAATTCGTTAATCTTTTTTTGCTTTAATTCACTTAAGTTCATATTTAATTTTCCGGTCTTTATCGTTCACAACAAGTCCTGCACAACAGACACAGCAAGCAGGATCGAAAACTTGCCCGCCGTCCGGACAGGACGCTTTTTCTGTTCATGGTTTATTGATGTTATGGAGGGAGATCAACTAAGATCATGGTCTACGGGAGATCAATTTCTTCCGGGCTCCGGCTTTACCAGCTATTCCCTGACAATAGATGGCGGTGCCGCCAAAAACATTATATGAAAATTATGAGAAAGATACTTTAGGGGGCTGCCGTCTTACTCAATCCTTATTCTGTAAGAAGATTGAAAAAACCAGTCAGGCAAGCATACCTGAGGACAAAAAATTTAATATCTTTTCCGGATTCAGAGATAAACACCAAATCAATTTAAATCAATTTATCAGGCAGGGATTAAACACCAATAGCTGCTCTTCGTAGACCGGCCCGTGCATGGCAGGATCGGCACCAATCTTTATTATCGGATCAGCTCCCGCTGCAAGTGCTTTTTATCAAGCCCGGATATGATACCAGTTTAATTAATCCCGGTTTTAATAGAACATTGAGATACCGGATAGATGGATATTATTACCGGCACTATGATTGGCCTTACAATTGGTTATTAGCTAAATTGATTAAAATTTATCGCTGGATGGGATTTCTTGCTCAGATCTCTTTCGAGAAGATGTAATGTAAATGTATTAATTTCTTTCCCCCATGTCAAGTCTTAAAGTACCTTTTATTCAGGATGTCTGGCCTGGAGGCCACAATATATTTCCCAAATGCAATAATTCAGGTAAGGTCCGGGTCCAGGTCCCGGAATTATCAACAACATGATCAGCCAGCAGACACTTATCCGGAAGCGGCATCTGAACAGTCAGCTCCCTTTCCGCCTGAGGGCCGGAGACATTATCCCTGCTTACCAGACGGACCAGGCAGCTTTTTCTTCTGGCAAAAACCACAATCACCCGGTCAAATCTGTCCTCCCAGCCAGCCTCATATAACAAAGGGACTTCCACCAACACCGACACCTGTTCGGTGAAGGAGGACTGATCCTTAATCTTTTTTTCCAGGGCTTGCCATACCAGGGGATGGAGTTCGCCATTGACTTTGCTCCGGAGACCTTCGTCCTCAAAAAGTGCGGAACGGAGAAAGACCTTGTTCACGGTGCCATCCGGATAGATGAAATCCGGGCTGATGCCCCTTATGAGCCGCCAGCCCTCCCGGCCCGGCTCTAAAAGATCATGAGCTGTTTTATCCGCACTGTGAAACAGGGGGCCGAATCTCCAGACCAGGAAGCGGGCCGCCCTGCTCTTTCCTGAGGCTATTCCCCCGGTTAAACCGATAATCCGCACTCTGTTTTTGAATTGACTGGAAACCATCCCACCTAATCTTACCCCGGTTTATTCAGAACAGACCCATCTGTATCGGTCTGTTACGGATTTCCCGATCCATCAGCCCCCCTCAACCATCAGATTGCCTGGTTGGTAATTTCCGGATCAGGGGGGGTGTTTTAAAATATGGCAGATCCCGCTTGCGCATGGATATTATTCTATATTTACCCGGGATATTATACAAGTACAAATAATTGGCCGCTCCGGAGCATAGCAAGAATGGTTGCATGAAAAAAACAATTGGTGTAAAAATGGGTTACATATCAGCCCCCGTAGCTCAGGGGATAGAGCACAGGATTCCTAATCCTGCAAAGACACTTTCCGACCCTTTTCTATCTTTTCCTAACTTTCTCTATAATTCCTTACAAGACAAGCATTTTCAGCTTGACCCCTTTTCTATTCATTACTATACTGTACTTATAATTTTCACTCTGAGGGGTGGAAATAGGGGTGGAAAAATTTCAAGGGGGAAATATGAAGCGACACAAGACTGACTATCCAGGTGTATATTACCGGGAAATTTCCAGGCAGGGTGGAAAAGGGGTGGAAAAAATGTTCTACGTCTCTTTTAAGCGCGATGGGAAGAAAATTGAAGAGAAAATAGGCGGCCAGTACCGGGACAACATGACCCCGGCCAAGGCTGCCCGGATTCGAAGCGATCTCATAGAAGGAAGACGGCTCACCCGGAAGGAAGAAAAGGCCCGCCTGGAAGCCGAGGAAAAAGCCGAACAGGACCGCCCTACCCTTCAAAACCTGTGGGAGGAATTCTACCAGGCAAAATCCGATAATTCGAGCATAGAAGACGATCACTGGAGATGGAAGGCCCACCTTAAGCCCATCTTTGCCGACAAGACCCCTGCCGACCTTATTACCCTGGATATCGACCGCCTGAGAAGAAACCTGCTCAAAAAGAAGAGCCTGGCTCCGGCCACGGTGAAGCAGGTTCTTGTCCTCTTAAAACGTATCATTAATTATGGTGTTCAGCGCGGCCACTGCCCGCCGGTTGACCCCGCCCGCCTCCATATCGAGATGCCGAGAATCAATAACGAGAAGACCGAGGATTTAACTCCTGAGCAGTTAAGTAACCTCTTAGATGCTATCGACAACGCCGAACACTGGAAAGCTGCCGGGGTAATGAAAATGGCCCTCTATACTGGAATGAGGAAAGGCGAGATACTATCCCTGCAATGGAACCATATAGACCTTGACCGTGGCTTTATTCAGATCAAAGACCCCAAAGGGGGCAAGGATACCGTTATCCCCATGAACCAGTCAGCAAAAGATGTTCTTGCCAGTTTACCCAGGACAGACAGTGAATACGTCTTCCCTGGTCGGAGAGGTGGAAAATCTGTAACAGGCTTCAGGAAACCTATTGCCAATATCAAAAAAGAGGCAGGATTACCGGATGACTTCCGACCATGCCACGGATTACGGCATGTTTTCGCCTCTACCCTGGCTTCCAGTGGTCAGGTGGATATGTACGTTCTTCAACGTCTCTTGACTCACAAAAACCCACAGATGACCGCCCGATATGCTCACCTGCGGGATGAGACGCTAAGGTCAGCAGCCGGGGTGATGGACCAGGCTTTTCAATCTGACAAAATAGTTGATATCAATGGGGTGGAGAAATGAAGAAAAGCACCGAGGGCGGCCAGTTTACGAAGGTGGAGTTTACAGAATATGATGATCTTATTGAAGGCTTGGAAGCCCTGGCCGGACACCCTTTTCCTACCACCATTAAAAAAATCAGTGAGATCAGGAAAACCGCTAAGAGAATCCTTGCCGATCATAGAGAGCCGACCGAGCCTAAGTTGTCCTATACTCGGCCTGATGGCGTCGAGATGCACGGTTTTTTAGATAACTATATAAAATCACGTTATCCGGGAGACACCAGGAAAGGCCAGATTATTAAATTATCTGCCCAGGTTATCGTTACCGCTCATCGACTGGACAAGGCCAAAGACAACAACGACATAGATTATACTATCGAGCTATCCTTCAAGTTAGGCCAGTTGGCAGCTTTTGCCAGGGTATACCAGATACAAAGCGGAGCCAGTTCAGCTAAAAAACCGAGCAGGCGTAAAAAGTGGGCCGAAAAACTGGCGGAGGATTATTGCAACGAGACGAACGAGCATATCCGCCATGACCTTCTTTCAGAGGACTGCGACTTGAAAATAATTTCTGATGATGGTGGCGAGTATTATGTGGCCACCTTCGCCGAGGCACAGAAAATCACGGCAGAAAACAAGGGAACGAAAACCACCGACTCCATTGCGTGGAGCACTTTTAGGGATGAATATCTTCCACCTGCAAGGGCAAAACAAGAAAAAAAATGAGGAAATAAAAAAAAATATCATTTTCTGCGCCAGAGCAAGTCACTAACCCCGGAATTGGGTTGCCATATTACCTCCAAGATTAATCAAATTTTGGAGGTTTTTTTATGGAAAAGAATAATTCTGAACTGCTTACGGAAAAAGAAGCCGCGGAATTTATTCGCGGTTCAGTGAAGACTCTCCAGGCGCGGCGGTACCGACATCAACCCCCAGTTTATTACAAGGTAGGCGGCGCGATCAGATACAAAATCGCCGACCTGGAGGGCTGGATCGAATCAGGAAAAGTTGAGGTGGGGGGCTGATATGGAGACAAACAAAAAGGCCGCCGCCTCCCGGCTAAGAGACAACGGCCAAAAAAACTCACGCTCACAATTAAATAATAGCCAGAAACAGCCGGAAAGTCAAGAATTCTGTTCCGGTTATGGTCAGCGGCACTCACCAAACAACCAAGCTGATCCCCGCCCATTCGTATCCGTTACCCTGGCACAGATCGAGAAAATGGTGGTAAACCCGCCATGTGTGCCAAAAGACGAGGCACAATGGGCGATCTTCTCCACCCTCCCCTCCAGGGTACACCAGGAGCAGCGCGAACAAGGCCAATTCTTTGCTTTGTGGGTTGATATTGACGAGCTGGACGGATTGTCCCTGGACGATATTGCAGACAAAACCGGACAGGTTGTGAAAGGCAAATTATTGATCTACACCTCCAAAAGTGCCACCCAAGACCGGCAAAAATGTAGGATTATCATTCCATTGGCTTATCCGGTTGACGGGAACCAATACACCATCCTCCAAAA
>JBKHJR010000028.1:0-32666 GCA_046537975.1 Desulfurivibrionaceae bacterium | reverse complement strand
ATTCATGGTTTTATGTCTGGATCTGGGGGTGATTGTTGAACTTAATATTACCACTAAAAAACAGGGAGTCAAGCAGCCCCCCCCTGACCTGATGTGTGGAAATAAAGGTAGCCTTATCAACGACTCAACAAAGCGGAAGAAAGCATTCCCGATTTAGAAACAATCTGGTATTATTATGTAAGTCGTTTTATTCAATTAACTTTATTTTTTATAAAGACTGTCTAATTTCGTAAAGCTATACCAACCAGACAAGTTGATTTAAGGCAGATAGATGACTTCCTTGATGAAAGAAACATGTAAATCCTGCGGCGGGACAGGCCAGATCAGTTACTTTCAGGGGGTTAGCAGATTTTTGTTAACAACTGAAGAGTGCCCTGAATGTGCTGGCTTGGGACGCTGTCTGTCCACTGTTGAAAAAATGGCGGAAGTTGATGAAAAGGATAAAGGCGGAGAAAGGAGTTGTGATGACCTCTTTGAAAAAAGTTGAACCCGAAATCTGTCATTATCCTGAAAATTTCAGCACCACTGCGCACGCTGATGAGATTGACTCCCTGGTGGGGAAACTGCTGAGTCTGGAAAACGAACTTAATTCCAACATTCCCACAACCCTCTGGATAAGCGATCTGCATGGAGAGGGGGAACGCTTTAAATCAATTCTCCGGGGGCGTTTCGGTATGCTTTACCAGACCTGCCGCGAGGCCCTGCCCAACACATTCAGCACTGTCAAAATCCAGTACCTGGCCCGCATTATAAGAAAAAGAAAGTACATAGGAAGTAGTGAAATCCGTATGGACCGCCAGGATGTTATCCTCTGCCTGGTCGAGATCCTGAAATACAAGCTGGCCAACATACTTTATGATACTGAAGACATATTCTCTCCAGCTTTTTACACCACTATCAGCCGACTTCTCTCAGATCTTCCTGTTCCTGATTCTGTTTTTGAAGAGAGGATCATCTCTGATCGTCTGATCGCCCATCTCTCCCAGTCTATCAGCAAGATTCTGCTCAACCGGATCGAGGTCCTGGGTGATGTATTCGACCGGGGCTCTCAACCTGACAAGATAATCCGGATTCTGGCCTCTCCCTCCTACCGGCATATAGTTGATTATGTATTGGGTAACCATGATATCCTCTGGCTGGGAGCGGCGTCCGGCAATCGTTCTCTGACTGTGGAAGCAATCCGCATAACCTGTCGTTATGATCATTTTGAATTGCTCGAGCGCCTCGGGTTTGACAGTTCCAGGCTGGAAGCCTTTGCTGAAAAAAATTATCCTCCGGACCAAGTCACCGGCAGGTTTAAAGCTGAATCCGCCAAGGGGAAAAGCATGGAAAAGGCCTTGGCGGTAATCCAGTTTAAACTTGAGGAAAGAACTATTAAAAGACATCCTGAATATGAGATGGCTTCCCGCCTCTGGCTGGACCGTTTGGCGGAAATGCTCCGAAACGGGAGAACAGAGGGGCTGAATGACACCTTTTTCCCTACCCTGGACTTGGCCGACCCCCGAAAACTGACTGACGAAGAAAAAGAGGTAGTGGAAGATCTGGTCGGGCAGTTTCATACCAACCGAAAATTCAAGCGTCTTTTGGGATATTTTTTCAAGAATGGCAGAACCTATCATATCCATAACAATTTCCTGAATATCCATGCTCTGGTCCCTTCCAACAGCGAGGGAGAATTTGAGGAATTCCTGGGTAGAAAAGGGAGGGATCTGCTTGACTTCATCCAGGAGACCATTGAAGAGGTAGGCAGAAGATATCTGGGAGGCAGAAAGCAGAAGGAAGAAGATCAGGCTCTGTTTTTTTATCTCTGGTGCGGCCCCAAATCACCCTTCTTCGGCAAACATGCCATGAAGACCTTTGAACGCTATTTTCTGACTGATAAAGCATCTCACCATGAAAAAACTCTGTACTGGGAACATAATCTACAGACTGATACCTTCAGGCAGAAGTTAAAAGATGAATTCGGAGTGGAGCGGGTTATTTTCGGACATACTCCGGTTGATTATAATAAGGGGAAAAAGATGGCCAGTGAAGATGGAGTGGCCATAAATGTGGATGGCGGTTTTGCAGCTGCCTACTACAACCGCGGTCATGCTCTGGTTCAGACACCTCATCAGCTTTACGGAATTATCCTTCCCACCCCGGAAGAAATGAGGGAAGCGGAATTAAAACTGGAATCAGTTCCCCTGGACATTGAGTTAGTAGATGAATTCCGTCAGCCCATGAAAATCAAGGATACCATCCAGGGAAGGGCCATGGAGGAAAAGAGAAGTCAGCTTCTGGCCCAGCTCCGGGAATTATAAGCCTTTATTATAATGGCACTTTTCAATAAACTCCGCTCCACTTACTATGGAAAAAATGAATTCACAGCAAGCAACAGACGTTAACTACGGCCTGGAAATAGTCCGGGCAACTGAAATTGCCGCTCTCACCGCTGCCAGGTTACAGGGACTGGGAAACCCCGATGAAATACTTAACAGTACCAGACAGGCAGTCGCCAAGACCCTTAATCGTTTAAACGTAAAAGGTTATGTAAAAAACGACCGCTTCATCGATCGGGAAAATACTTTCCGGCTTCCTGAAGAGCTGGGCGGAGGGGGGCCTGACAAGGATATCATGGCAGTAGGTTTGGAGGCCCATCATGCCGCGGCAGCCGGAAGAAACAACTCTACATCATATACTGTTATTGCCGGCAAAGATTCCATCCAGTCAGTTCCCAATCTTACTATGTATAAGATCGTGGTCGGCCCCGAGGCCGGACAGGTAATAGATATTAATAAGCCTCTTAGTATCAATATCAAAAGGGTAGCAAGAGTTCTGAGAAAATACACGGAAAACGTAACTGTCTGTATCCTGAATCAGGTCAGACATAAACAGCTTATCCGCGAAATCCAGAGCTGTGGAGCCAGAATAAGGCTGATAGAAGAAGGAGAGATATCAGGCTGTCTTGCTGCCGCTACCGGTGAAAAAGCCGATCTGTACATCGGTTACGGCTATGCCCCGGAAGGCGTACTTACTGCTGCTGCTATCAGATGCCTGGGCGGATACTTCGAAGGCAAAATTTTTTATGAAAACGATCGTGACCGGCAGGAGGCTGAAAAATGTGGAATAAACGAGTTCGACAAGATTTTCCGGATAGAGGATCTCAGCCGTTCCCGGGAAGTAGCCTTTGCCGCCACCGGCATCTCAGACGGCGAGTTTCTGGAAGGGGTGCGTTTTACAGCCCATGGAGCCATAACCAACTCATTTGTGGCCAGGGGGGAAACCTATACCTGTCGAAAACTGGAAACCCGCCACTTCTTTGATTACCAGCCGGTATTTTAATAGATCCCTATCTTGTTATTAATATAATGGAAGAAAATGAGCTGAAAAAAGAGATAGAGAGACTTGAACAGGAAATAGAGGCCTGCCGGAAAAATGAAGCCCGATTCCGCAAAATCGAGCTGGAGCTTTCCATTATCCTGGAAGGAGTCCCTTCCTTCATATTTCTGCTGAATCGAAATATGCAGGTCTGTAAAGCCAATCGGGCGACTCTGGAATTTGCCGAAATGAGTGGAGAGGATGTTTTCGGTGTACAGGTGGGCGGTGCTCTGCATTGTATTCATCATGTAGACGTGCCGGAGGGGTGCGGCTATGGTCCATTCTGCCAGGACTGCTCTGTACGCAACGCAGTTTATGAGACATTTCAGACTGGTGTGGGCTATCACCGTTTTGAAGCCTGTCTGCCTTTCTGGACCGATGAAATCCCGGCCAGGACTTTTTTTCTTACCACTTACTTCATGTCTTTTGATGAAGAAGACCGGGTGTTGGTGTGCCTGGAAGACGTTACTGATCGCAAGAAAGCGGAAGAGGTGATGGAAGCGGCAAAAGAAAAATTCAAGAGTATCACTGCTGCAGTTCAGGACGCCATAATTATGATAGATTACCGGGGATCTATCTGTTACTGGAATGAAGCGGCTGGAAGGATTTTTAACTATCATGCCGCTGAGGTCTTAAATAAAAACATTCATGATCTGTTCATCTCTTCTGACCGAAAAACAGTTTTTCCTGATTCTTTTCCCGAGCTTTGGGAAAGCGACAGATGTCATGTTACAGGCAGGACCACTGAATTAGTTGCTCAAAAAAAGGATGGTGACCAGGTACCTATAGAACTTTCTCTTTCTATCGTAAGGATGGATGAACACTGGCATGCAATAGGCATTGTCCGGGATATTACTCATCGCAAAGAAATGGAGTATGAGTTGGAGAAGATGGCTGCCACTGATCAGCTTACCGGGGCATATAATCGTCGTAAGCTCCTGGATTTGTTGGATTATGAGAGAAGGTTGGCCAGAAGGTCGGTTAGGTCATTATGCCTTATCATGTTCGATATCGATAATTTCAAAAAGATCAATGACCGGTATGGACACAGCGTTGGAGATGAAGTCCTCAAGACTCTGGTTCTGGTAGTGCAGAGAAATATTCGGGAGGCGGATGTCCTGGCCAGGTGGGGAGGGGAAGAGTTTGTCATCCTGACCCCGGACACCGAGCTGGGGGGAGCGGTCAAGCTGGCTGAAAAGCTGCGCAGGATCGTTGCCGATGCTGACTTTCCAGAAGTGGGGCATATCACAATAAGCCTTGGAGTGGCCCAGGACCGACTGGAAGAAAGTGTTGATGCTTTTATATCAAGGGTTGATGACTGGATGTATGAAGCCAAGAACAAAGGCAGAAATCAGGTCCAGTCGAGAATTGAGGCCGGATCTTGAAACCGTTTCTGGCGATCAGCGCGCCTGCCCAAGTGCCTTGTAGCATATATCCAGATGACCGGCCGCTTCAGGTGATTCCTTGAATTTTTCCAGAAGAGGCAGGGCCTCGCGGAATCTGCCCAGATTCATGTAACTGACAGCCAGACAGCAGTGCAGGGACTTGGAGTCGCTAAAGTGTTTCAGTCCTTCACTCAGCCAGGCAGCAGATTCCTGATAGGAGCCGTTTTTCTGGTAAATAATGCCCAGACCGAGATAGGCTTTTTCCCGAAAATGATAGGTAAGGCTCTTACGGAAAAGTTTTTCCGCTGTTTTCTCCTTGTCCTTTATAGCTTCAATACCGGCATAGTCGCCGTGGGTAAAAGTCAGGGCCAGTCTGACCAGAAAATCGGCATGAGACGGATAGAGATCTTCTCTGTCTTCCAGTTCAAGGTCTTGTACATAATCGGTCAGGCGCCGGTAGTAGCCTCCTCGCAGCTTTCGGCCGAAATCCAGGACCATCTCCTGATTCAGAGAGTTATCGGTTTCAAAATACATGATATCTTCCTTCTTTTCCAGCCAGATATCATCGCTGATTCCGCATCTTTCCCGGTAGTCCCGGTAAAGGGCGGTACCCGGGAATATATCCAGGATATAGAATACCGCACTTAACGGTTTTATCTCATCCATCAGATCCAGGGACTTCTGGATGGTTTCTTCGTTTTCACCTGGAGAGCCGTAAATAAAATAGGCCCGGGGCAGAATCCCGTAGCTGGCGGTAAGGTTAAAGGCATATTTTATATCATCGACCTTTAACTGTTTGTTTAGAATGGTTTCCCTTATCCGTTCGGAGCCGCTTTCCACCCCGAAGCTGATCTGGATACAGCCGGCTTTTCTCATCCAGTAGAGGATGTCGGCATCAATACAGTTTACCCTGGAGATAGCGAACCAGGATATGTTGAGCCCCCGGTTCAAGATCTCCTGACAGATGGCAATAATCCTGTCTTTGCGAAAGGTGAAGGTATCATCTGATATATAGAAAAAATCAACCCCCTTTCTATAGAGGTTTTCCAGCTGTCCTACAAAGTACTCCGGAGAATGGAAACGCACTTTTCGTTTCCAGAAATCGGGTGAGCCGCAGAACCTGCAGTTCCAGGGACAGCCCCGGGAGGAGGTCACATGTTGAAATGTAAAGTAGCGGGATGGATCGGGCAACTGATCGATATCCTCGATAAACTCCCTTTCCGCTGTTTTGAAAGGTTTACCTTCCTGACGAAAGGCAATGCCTTTTAAGGCGGCCGGATCTTTTTTCTCGCCGGCAGACAGATATTCAACCAATTCCAGAAAAGTATACTCCCCTTCAGAGAGCACTATATATTCGACCTCCTGAAAATGGTTGAGTAAATGGTGCCAGAGATAGGTTGCTCCCACCCCTCCAAAGATAATCCTGACCCCGGGATTGAGATCTTTGGCTATCCGGGCGACTTCCAGCCCCCCCCATCTGTTGGCATGCAGGATGGAAAACCCGATTATATCAGGTTCCCATTTCCGGAGAACCTGCCTGATCTGTTCTTTTTCTTCCTGTCTGCCGTGGAGGTTAAGGATCTCAACCCTGTGACCCCGGGAGAGAAGCAAAGCCCCTATATAGTAGATGCCGATGGGAGGAACCCGGACGTCGTCATCCCTGGAGCGTTCTTCCAGGCAGTAGGGGTAGATAAGCAGGACCTTCATATCTTAAGATTTTTTTCGGTGATTTTTAGATACTTAGATGATGCCAAGGACTTCAGGACAATAGACTTTCCCGCTCCGGACAAAGACAGGATAGGTTAGATCCCCGGCACTGTCAAGAAGGGTATAAAGGTTACTCATAATAAATCGGTTGACCTAATAGACCAGAAGACTGCCTTCTATCACCTGTTCCCAGAGATAATTAGTCTCCTGCAGGGTCTGCCGGGTTATGGAATAGATTCTGCTGCTTATCTCAGGAGGGATGGTCTTTTCAGGGACGCGGATCTTGATTTCGGTTTTCTGTGGTTCATTAACCGGGTGACCAATCTGGCTGACCAGGTAGCAGTAGGCCTCCTGAACATCTTCAACCTCTTCTACTATACGTTCCGCAATAAGCCGGGCAGCGACATTATAGATCTTGCCCACATGAGTTATCGGATTTTTGCCGGCCGCGGCCTCCATGGTCATGGGACGGTAAGGGGTGATCAGGCCGTTAACCCGGTTGCCCCGACCCACTTCCCCGTCATCCCCGGCTTCCCCGGAAGTCCCGGTAACAGTGAGATAGACGCTTTCCTCTTCCGGGTCATCAGCAGTATTTACGGCAACATTGATTTTTTGGTCGGTAATTTCCCGGGCTTTAGCCAACACCAGGTCAGCCAGTCCATCTTTTGCCCGGAGATAGTCATCCATGTCTTTCAGGTAGCGATCAATCATGGCACAGGCCACAGTAAGCTCGATCCCGTTTTCACACTGCATCCCCATGATTTTGATATCTTCGCCAAAGGGAGAGTCTCTTTTGTCTGCCGCGGGGCTGTTCAGGTACCGCTCCACCTGGAGAACCACTTGTTCGAGCTCATTTAAGGGGGCATAGCCCACTCCGCAGGAAGTGTCATTAGCCAGGGCGAGACCTCTCTTGGCCTGGCGCAGGTAAAGTTCGGTGAGATCTTCCGACCCCGGTCTCAAGAGACAGCGGATCTTGAGATGACGGTCCGGATCAAGGGCCCGGAAGTTTTCCCTGAACCACTGCCTGCTGCCCTCTACTGCCAGCTCCTCCACCGGCACATCAATTCCCTTGTGGGACATGGTAGCCCGGCCCACCAGGGTAACTTCCAGGGCTTCCAGGATCTCTCCCCCGCCGAATTCAGGACGGGACCGTCCTCCGAAAAGAAGCCCCTTGTCGACATTGTGATGGAGGACCAGGCCGAAATTGTCCTTATAGAAACGGCAGAGATTTCTGGAGAGGTTTTCGGCCAGAGTGTCGCAGATGGTGTCAGGATGGCCAAGTCCCTTGCGTTCCACCATTTGAACGGGATCAGCTCCGACTTCCAGGAGGTGTATGTCAATACTCATATCTTGCATTCCCAGCTAAAGTTTTAAGAAATTCCATGTTAATAAATTTAGCAGAAGGCAGAATAATGTTGAAGTTAAAGTAAGTATTTTTACCATTACAAGCTGCGGGCCTTCTCTTCTCTGAGTTTACCCTGACCTGCCAGACCTTTCCTGATAGAGGTCAGGATCTTTTCCCGGTCACGGGGCAGCCGGCCATTAACCGGCAGATAATTGGAGGAATGATTTGCCTGAAACTGGCAGTTCTTGTGGACACGGGTATTTTCAATTAAAAGATGGAGTTCAGACAGCAGCTCTCTCTGGGATGGAACCACAAATTTCCCCTCTTTCTCAAAGAGATAAAGCTCAGTGTTAGGAAGTAGCATTAAGGTGAGAACTGCAATCTGATTGGGCTCCATCCGGGAAAGGACTGTTCCTGTCTGCACGGCATGCTCCCGGGACAGGGCAGTTCCTCCCAGGCCCAGAAGCACGGTTGCTGACAGAAATAGACCTGCATCTCTTGCCTTGCGGCCGGCCTGGATCATCTCTTCGCTGTCTGAGCCCTTACGCACATTCTCCAGAACCAGATCAGACCCGCTTTCCAGGTCCATATAAATCCGGTCCAGACCCAGATTCTTAAGTTCCCGCAGTTCATCTAAAGACTTGTCGAGAATGGAGGAGGCCCTGGCGTAAAGCCTTATTCGTCTGATCCAGCCCGCCTTTTCCCTGATCTTGCCAAAAAGCCGGAGCAGTCTGCGCCAGGAAAGGGAGAGTACGTCACCGTCAGCCAGAAACATGGTGTTCTGGCGGTGGCAGTGGCGGGCGACGAAATCAAGATCCTCGTCAATTAACTCCTGATCTTTTATCCGGTACAGCTTATCCTTATAGGTTCCGCAGAAAGTACATCCGTTATGGGGACAACCTGCTGTTACCTGAAGAATAATGGAGTCAGCCTCACTGGGAGGCCGGATTACCGTCCCTTCATAGTGCATCAGGAGTTTTTCTGTTCGAATTCCTTAAGCAGTTCAATCAGATCGTATACTCCCTGTTTGGGGAAGGCGTTATAGATGGAGGCCCTTAAGCCCCCTACGGAACGGTGACCTTTCAGGCCGTCAAAACCGCGCTCTGCTGCTTCCTGAATAAGCTGGGCCTCAAGTTCGGGAGTAGGGAGGTTGAAGGTGACGTTCATGTAGGAACGGCAGTCCTTGCGGGCATGGCCCCGGTAAAAATCGCTGCTGTCCAGCATATCGTACAGGGCCTGGGCCTTTTCCCGGTTGATCTCTTCCATGGCTGAAAGGCCGCCCAACTTTTTAATCCACTTACAGACCTGGCCTGTAATGTAGATAGCGAAACAGGGCGGGGTATTAAACATGGAATCCTTGTCAGCATGGGTCTTGTAGCGAAACATGGTGGGCACGGTCTCCGGGACTCTGTCCAGAAGGTCATCGCGGATGATGACCACGGTAGCTCCCGCCGGCCCCAGGTTTTTCTGGACTCCGGCAAAGATAATTCCGTATCTGGAGACATCTATCTTGCGGGAGAGTATGTCTGAACTCATATCACAGACCAGCATCTTGTCGGTTTGGGGGGTGTGATGGAACTGAGTCCCGAAAATTGTATTATTGGAGACGTAGTAGAGATACTCTGCCGCTGGATCCACTGTATAGTCATCATCGTGGGGAACATGATCAAAGTTGCTGTCCTCGCTGGAATAAGCCACCCGGCAGTCGGCCACTATCTTGGCCTCTTTTATCGCTTTTTTGGACCAAGTGCCGGTATTGAGATAATCAGCGGTCTTGCCGGGGCCGAGCAGATTCATGGGAACCATGGCAAACTGGGTAGAAGCTCCTCCCTGCAGAAACAGAACCTTATAGTTGTCAGGTACTTCCAGGAGTTCCCTGATAAGACCTTCAGCCTCCTGGGCTACAGCAGTAAATTCTTTCCCGCGATGGCTCAACTCGATTAAGCCTATGCCTTTATCGTTGTAGTTGACAATATCCTTGGCTGCCTGTTCCAATACTTCTACCGGCAGTGTGGCTGGTCCCGGACTGAAATTATAAATCCTTTTCGGCATGTTTACCTCCTTCTTCTGTAATCAATTTATCCGTTTTATCCCAGGATCACGCTGATCAACACAGACTCAAATTAAATTTTATAAAAAAGTTTGATTTTCCGCTCCAAACTGCTTGTAAGCCAAGAGCCTGTGTACGCCCCGCAATATGCAGATTCTTTAGCTGTCATCTCAAGGTTCAGGAATAATTTTGGGGCTGAAAAATCTGATATAATAGTGTAAAAAACGGGATCTGTCATTAATTTCTAACCACAAATCCGGTCTGCCCTTGTTTAACCTATTGTTTCTAAAAAATATTTGCAGGTAATTCCAGCGAAATGATAAAAAAAGATTCTCACAGTGCCTACTACAATCTGATAATTCTGACCGGACCTACCGGAATAGGAAAAACCAGGTTGTCTATTTATCTGGCTGAAAAACTGGGATGCGAGATCATATCCATGGATTCGATGCAGGTCTATAAATATATGGATATTGGTACCGCCAAGCCCGGAGTCAGAGAGAGGGAGCGTGTTGTCCATCACCTTATTGATATCGTTGATCCGGCTGACACCTACAATGCCGGGCGCTTTATAAGGGATGCAGGCCGAGCTATAGAGGACATCGCCGAACGGGGCAGACTTCCTTTGCTGGTAGGGGGTACCGGACTTTATATGAAAGCCCTGCTGGAAGGTCTTTCACCTATGCCGCAGATCCCTGAAGAGGTCAGGAAGAAGTTAAAAAAACAGCTGAATCACTTCGGCAACGAGGAACTCTACCGGAAACTCCAGGAAGTGGATCCGGTTACCGCAGACCGTATCAGCATTAATGACAGTCAGAGGCTGATCAGAGCGCTGGAAGTCTTTGAGACCGCAGGGCGCCCCTGGTCCGATTTTATCGCTGAAGATGAAAAAGGGCACCACCAGGAAAAGAGAAGGTACAATCCTTTGAAACTATGCCTTAACTGCACCAGAGAAGTCTTGTATGATCGCATAAACCGCAGAACCGGCAAGATGATAGAAGATGGCTTGATTCAGGAAGTGGAGGGGCTGCTGGCCAGAGGCTACAGTGCAGATCTGCCTGCCATGCAGGCTATCGGCTATCAGCATATGATCAATTACCTTGACGGCATCTGGGGTAAAGATGAGGCCATAGATCTGATGGCCCGGGATACCAGGCGCTATGCCAAAAGACAACTTACCTGGTTCTCCAGGGATACTGACATCCACTGGTTTCAACCTGAAGACAAAAGTATACTCTTAGAGGAAGTTCGATCATGGTTGAAGAAACAGGTAGCTTAGAAGAGGAAAATATAAAGGTCCTGATCAGGGATCAGGACCAGAAGGTATACGATGAAGCCAAACAGTCAGGCCTTACCGATCTTCAGGCCCGTATAACAGCAGGCCGAGCAGGTGGAGGGACAGTCGAGGATTGGACTTCCCTGATATTTCCCTCTCTCAATAATCTCTCCCATCCGGAACATCTTCAAGACTCCGCTGTTGCAGTGAAGAGGCTGGCCGAGGCAATTATCAACCGGGAAAAAATCGGTATAATAACTGATTACGATGTAGATGGCCTCAGCAGTCATGCCGTACTATATGAGGCTTTTAAAAGGTGTGGCATGCCCAGCGAACAGCTTGCCAGTTTTATCGGTAACCGGCTCAGGGACGGCTATGGGCTCAGTGAGTCATTGGCCGGATCTATACTGAATTCTTCATCCCGACCGGACCTGGTAATAACAGCAGATTGCGGAATTTCCGATAATGATCGTATAGAGGCCTTGACCGCCAATGGTATAGATGTAATCATCACCGACCATCATCTCATCCCGCCGGCAGGTTTACCTGAAGCTGCCCTGGCTGTGGTTAACCCGGTACGCCGGGACTGTACCTATCCTGACAAGCAGATATCCGGCTGCATGGTGGCCTGGCTTTTGACCTGTCTTTTAAGAAAATACCTTATTGACCAGGAGACCCTTGCTGCAGACACTCCAAGGTTCGGGGACATGCTGGATCTGGTTGGCTTAAGTGTGATCAGTGATTCCATTTCCCTGAAAAGTCAGACCAGCAGAGCGGTGGTCAAGCAGGGGCTGATTGTGCTTAATAAACTGAAGAGACCGGCCTGGATGGCAATGGCCAGACATTTGGGCAGAGGTAGCAATGCCCCTTTTATTACCGAGGACCTCGCTTTTCAGATTGCCCCCAGGATAAATGCCTGTGGCCGGGTCAGCGATCCTTTTGCCGGCCTCTATTTTCTTGTTGCCAAAAATGACAGAGACGCCGAGTACTGGCTGGATAGGCTTAACCGCAGTAATCTTGCAAGAAAAGGGATAGAAAAGGAGATAGCGATTGAGGCCAGGCAGAAAGGGGATTTGCAGATAAAAGAGGGGAGAAGGGCGATTGTGGCCTACGGGGGCAATTTTCACGCCGGTGTTCAGGGAATTGTAGCTTCCAGGATGGTTGATTATTTTCACAGGCCGGCCCTGATTTTCAGCCCCCTGCCTGACAACCTCGAAGAGCTGAGTGGTTCCGCCCGAACCATAGAGGGTATTGATATACATTCTGTTCTCAAGGCCATAGACCGGGATTATGATGATCTTCTTATTGCCTTCGGTGGCCATAAGAAGGCAGCAGGCCTCAAAATCCATAAAAACAAATTGGAAAAATTCAGTTCCGTCCTTGAGGATATTCTGAGCAGCAGAGAATATTCAGACTCAGATCTTTTTCATCAGAAAATATACACAGATGGTTTTTTGGATCCTTCTCTGATAACCAGGCAAACCCTCAAGGATCTGGCCCAGTTGGAACCTTTTGGCAATGATTTTCCAGAGGCCCTTTTTCTGGGGGATTTCAAGGTCAATAAAATGAAATTTATCGGCAAGGACGAGGCAGTTCATCTTTCCATGACCTTGGAGGTGGGAGGCAAAAAATTTCCGGCCATTTTATTCAATGCAATTGATTCTGAAGGGGAAGATGTTGGATTTAATTCCGGAGAAACAATAAGTTGTATCTACAAGTTAAAGTTTAACTTTTATAACGGCAGGACAGGAGTGCAGCTTCACATTGATAATGTACTTTGAAGGTTTCTTTTGTTTAGTAAGAACAGAGATGATAGGCAACACCCTGATTTTAAATGAATAATTAAATTCAACATAATATATATTATGCGACATTTGCTATATAGTGTGAAATTTGTTATTTTCGAAAATAAGGAGGAATCTTAAAAACATGGAACGAGATAAGTATCAAGAGCCCTTGGTCAGCCGCTATACCAGCCCGGAAATGCAGTGGATATTTTCGGAAAAGAATAAATTCCGCACTTGGCGCCGCTGTTGGATTGCTCTGGCCGAAGCCCAGCATGAACTGGGTCTTGATGATATCATTACCCGGGAAATGATCGACGAACTCAAGGCTAAACAAGACGATATAAATTTTGAGATAGCCACTGCCAAAGAAAAAGAGATCCGCCATGACGTTATGGCCCATGTTTATGCCTACGGGAGGCAGTGCCCCAAGGCTGAACCAATTATTCACCTGGGGGCTACTTCTCAGTTTGTGGGCTGCAACTCCGATCTTCTCATGCAGCGTCAGGCCCTGAGATTGATCAAAAAAGGCGTGGTCAACGTCATTGCCAATCTTGCCGGTTTTTGCCGGGAGCATAAAGCTACCGCCACCCTGGGTTATACTCATTATCAGCCGGCCCAGCCTACTACTGTGGGCAAACGCAATACTCTTTATATCCAGGACCTTCTCATGGATCTGGATTATATCGAATTTCTGGAGGCCCAGCTCAAGGCCCGGGGTGCCAAAGGCACGGTGGGAACCCAGGCTACTTTTCTGGAACTCTTTCAGGGTGATCATGAAAAAGTGAGAGAGCTGGACCGCCTGGTAGCCAGGAAGCTTGGTTTTGACGACGTTTTTGCCGTTACCGGCCAGACCTATACCCGTAAACTGGACATGAAAACCTCCGAGACCCTTGCAGGTATAGGTGCTTCAGCGCATAAGTTTGCAGTTGACCTGCGTTTGCTCTCCAACCTCAAGGTTCAGGAGGAGCCTTTTGCTAAAAACCAGGTAGGCAGTTCAGCCATGGCCTATAAGCGAAACCCCATGCGCAGTGAGCGGATGACCGGGCTTTGCCGCAAGCTCATGGGATTACCGGCTGATTTTAGCGCTACCTTTGCCAATCAGTGGTTTGAGCGCACCCTGGATGATTCCGCTATCCGAAGAATGGATGTTCCCCAGGCTTTTCTTTTGACTGACGCTATCTTAAAGTTGTATGTTAACATAACTTCACAAATGGTTGTTTATCCTCAGCAAATTAAACGTCACCTTCTTCAGGAGTTGCCTTTTATGGCTACTGAAAAAATACTCATGGCCTGTGTGGAGAGAGGTCAAAGCCGCCAGGAGATGCATGAAATTATCAAAAAACATTCCGTGGAAGCAGGCAAGGTGGTTAAGGAGGAAGGCAGGGATAATGATCTTCTCCAGCGCTTGGCTGCCAATGAAAATGTCCCCTTTGATCTCCAGGAACTGGAGGCCATGGTGGGCCGCGGTCATGACTTTACCGGCCGGGCTGAAAAACAGACGGAAGAGTTTCTTGAAGAAATGGTTGACCCCAGGTTGGCCGAATACGGGGAATTGCTCGGTGAACTTGATTCAGAGCTTAATGTTTAACTTCAAGCCCCAACTTTCCGACTTATGAAAATTACTATGATTTCAAATTACGAGTGTCCTTAATCCTATAAGAACTATGGAAACCCAAAGTCTTTATTTACGAATTTCTCCTAAGGAGATATACTATCTCAAGTTCATACTTGAAGGCTATGACGGTATGACTACCCTTTCCACTATTGATCCCGGAGAAGGTATTGTCGTTCTTCGTTACCCGCGGGACTGGTGCCGGGACCTGTTTGCCCTTCTGGCCAGCCTGGCCCCGGAAATCACCCCTAATAAAAGTTGATCTTTAGGTTTAAGTTTTCATTATAATTAACTGTCTAACCCCTATTTAATATATTTATAATATGCGTAGTTTTTATATGGAGACCTTCGGCTGCCAGATGAATGAGAAAGATTCAGACATCATGGACCAGCTGATGAGGGAGAACAATTATCTCCCTACCGAAGATATTGAGGCAGCAGATACAATCATAATCAATACCTGCAGCATAAGAGCCAAGGCTGAACAGAAGGTATACAGCCTGCTGGGCTCTTTGCGCCGCCGGAAAAAGGAAAACAGCAGTTTTCTTATTGTCGTAACCGGATGTGTGGCCCAGCAGGAAGGCTGGAAAATGATTTCCCGAATGCCCCATGTGGATTTAGTGCTCGGGCCCCAGAGTATTTACAGCCTGCCCGGTCTGCTCAGGAGGGCTGAAAATAGCGGCAGAAGTATAGTGGAGACCGACCTTGCGCCGGTTTTCGACATTCCCCCTATTCTCCCTGACCTCAGGAACGGCACGGGCCACAAACGCTTTGTCACCATCATGCAGGGCTGCAATAATTTCTGTAGCTACTGCATTGTACCCTATACCCGGGGCCGGGAGTCCAGCCGGAGGCTTGATGATGTCCTGTCGGAGGTACGACACCTGGTCAAGCACGGCGTTAAAGAGGTCACTCTCCTTGGCCAGAACGTCAACTCTTACGGTAATGACCAGTCGGCTATCCGGCGGACCTCCTTTCCCGATCTGCTGAAGCAGGTGGTAGAAGTAGAGGGTCTTGAAAGAGTGCGCTTTACTACTTCCCATCCCAAAGACCTCTCCCCCGCCCTGATGGATTGTTTTGCCGAGCTTGACAAGCTCTGTCCCCATTTTCACCTGCCGGTCCAGTCCGGTTCAAATGCGGTGCTAAAAAGGATGAATCGCAGATACAATATAGAAACCTATCTCGGCAAAGTCGAGGGCTTAAGAGAGGTTCGTCCGGATATCGCCCTATCCACTGATCTGATTGTAGGCTTTCCCGGAGAAACGGAAGCGGATTTCCAGGCCACCATGGATCTCCTGGAAATTGTCCGTTATCATTCAGCTTTCTCCTTCAAGTATTCCAGCCGTCCCCCTGCCCTTTCCTGCCGTTATGAAGACGACGTCGAGGAAAAAGAGAAAAGCAGGCGGCTCAATATTCTTCAGGAGAGACAGAAGGAGATTACCCTGGAACGCAATGAGGAGTATGTCGGCCGGACCACGGAGGTAATGGTGGAAGGACCGAGCCGCAGCAGCGATGGAGTCAGCGGTCGCACCGGCAGTAATCACATAGTTAATTTTTCCTGCAGTCAAGAGGTTGATCCCGGTGACATAATCCCGGTTAAAATAACCAGGGCCTGTTTTAATACCCTTCAGGGTGAATCAGTTCCCCTGGACTGATTCATACACCCTGGAATTTCTGACCGCTGCAATAAACTTTTTACAAGTCCCTCCTGCCATCATTTTTTTCTTTCAGAAATTAATCCATTCTTTTTTGAGGTGTATTGTGATCTCGGCATAATCGTTGACAATCAACGATAGAAAAAACACAATAAAACTGTATATAGATTTTTTATATGAATAATTCCCTTTATTTTTTATGGTATTAGAATGGATCTATAGTCATGAGACTATTATCTGGGGGCTGGCATCTTCTTCTGTCGTAGTTTTTCTGGTAACCTTGATAATGATACCTTGGATTGTGATTCGCATACCTCCAGATTATTTTACCAGAATCAAGCCACGGAGAAGACCGAAATTCATTTGGTCTCACCCGGTGGTACAGGGAGCGGTTATCGTAATCAAGAACGCTTTCGGTTTAATTCTGGTTGCAGTAGGCATTATTATGCTTTTTACCCCGGGACAGGGCTTTTTCACAATTCTGGTAGGCCTGATGCTCATGAATTTTCCGGGTAAATACCGGCTGGAGAAATGGCTCATCACCAGAGACAATGTGGCGCGGACCATCAATTGGTTCAGGCGCCGGGCTGGTCGAAAACCATTGGAATTTCCGGGTTCCGGTGAAACAAAAGACGATTTTTGAATGTCTTTAACATTATCTGATATATAATTAAGCTTATAGTAACAAAAAGAATTAGAGGTCTGCGATGAATAAACTTGTCAGTATTTTCTACAATCTGGTTTTAGGAATAGCCCTGGGATCTTCCTTTGCCCTGGCGGCTTTCGTCGCCCCGGTTATCTTTAATACTGATATAGCTCTGGGCCAGGATATCCTGGGCCGTTTCCAGGAAGGGCTTATCATGACAGCGGTGTTCAAGAAGTACTCTATTTTATTGAACATCACGGTTGTTGTGATCCTGCTGGTGGAAGTCATTAAATTTGCGGTTTACAAAAAGAGGGATTACCTTCAGCTCGGGATTGCTCTTGTAGTGCTGGTCACCAGCCTTCTCTTTACCGGTTATTTTGCCCCGGCGATTATCCAGGCCCAGACCAGCGGTTCCGGTATTACCCAAACCGAGTCTTTCCAGGCATTACACCGGGCCTCGGTACTTGATTTCAGCTTCATCCTGGTAAGCCTGTTTGTACTGATGATAAAATCGTTTTATACAGAAGCTAAAACATGATTTTCAGGGTCTTTGCCCATCAGGATCTGGAAAATCTCTACAACCTCCTGGCTGTAAACCATGTAGTAGGTCCGGTAAAAAGGGCTGAAACCCCGGAAGCCGGTCCCTTTTATGATTTCGATTTTATTTATGATTACAGCAACTTAAGTCTTGACTACCCTTCCACCGGTCACTCCCTTAAACATTTTCTCCTGCCGGCCCGGGAAACCTATGCCACTTTTACTCTTCAAGAGGAAGGTAGCTGGCAGAAAGAAGTCGATCTCAATGCCCACAGGCCCATAGTCTATTTCGGAATTCATGCCTGCGATATCAATGCCCTGAACAAACTGGACAAGGTTCTGGCCGGCAGTGTTTACCCTGACCCCTATTACACTGCCAAAAGAAGAAACATGTTTATTGTCGGAGTAAACTGCTATCCCCAGCCTTACTGTTTCTGCCGTTCCATGGGAGCTGATACCGCTCTGCACGGTTTTGACCTGTTTATAACTGACCTGGGGGATATGTGGTTTGCCGAAATTCTCTCCGCCCGGGCCTTTGAGTGTGTCAGTGCCCTTAACAGCCGGGAACCGGAAAAAAAAGAACATGAGCTTTATCGCCGGGTTACGGAGGAAAAAGCCGAGAGTTTTACCTGCCATGTGGATACCACTGATCTGACCAAGATCCTGGATATGGAATTCGAGTCAGAAGCCTGGCTCAAATGGGGTGAAAAATGCCTGTCCTGCGGAACCTGTGCCCAGGTTTGCCCCACCTGTTACTGCTACGATGTTAAAGAATACCTCGATCTTGATCTACAGGGGGCGGGCAAAGTCAAACAGCTCTATTCCTGCAATGTTATCGACTTCGCCAAGATCGCCGGAGGCTTTAATTTCCGTCCCGAGAGCCACAGGCGTTTGAAGTACCGGTACTATCACAAGCACAGGGGGTTTGTGGAGTCTTTCGAGGAACCTCTCTGTGTTGGCTGCGGCCGCTGCGGTGAGGCCTGTCTGGCAGGGATTTTACCCCCTGAAGTTATTGCCAGTATAAGAGAACAGGGGGAATCTCATGGATAGACTGCCCTTTATAGATGTTCTGGACGAAGAAAGACGATATAGTAGAACAACCGAGCTGAGGGAATTTGAATACAGTTACCAGGCAGAGATTACCAATATATATTCTCTGAGAGAAAAGGAAAATCTTTACCAGATTCAACTCCTTGATCCGGAAGAGCGCCGGAATTTCACCTTTCTGCCCGGTCAGTTCGTTATGCTGGAACTCCCCGGAATCGGCGAGGCACCCTTCTCCATATCCTCTTCACCCATCCGGCACGGCAGTATTGAGCTATGTATTCGTAATGTGGGAAATCTTACCAATTTTCTCACCAGAGTCAAACGAGGGACCAAAGTCGGGCTTAGCGGCCCTTTTGGAACCTGGTTCCCCATGGAGCACATGGAAGGTCAGGATATTCTGCTGATTGCCGGGGGACTGGGGATTGTTCCCTTGCGGGCTCCTATTTTCTCGGTTCTGGAAAATCGCAGCCGCTACAACCGGGTGGATATAATGTACGGAGCCAAGACACCCGGGGATCTCCTTTTTACCTATCAGTACGAGATGTGGAGACAGTTTGACCTCAATCTGGGGTTAACCGTGGATCAGGGAGACGAGAACTGGGATGGTCCTGTCGGGGTAATCACTAATATCCTGGAAGAGCGAATCGCCGAAACAGGCAGCCTGGCTAAGAATACTTATGCCATTGTCTGCGGGCCTCCGGTGATGTTCAAGTTCGTCTGCGACATGCTGATTAAGGCTGGGATGCCCATGCGCAAGATCTTCGTTTCCCTGGAAAGAAGGATGCACTGCGGCCGCGGCAAGTGCTGCCGCTGCAACATAGGTTCCACCTATACCTGCCTGGAAGGCCCTGTCTTTGATTACTGGTCGGTAATTAATCTGAAAGAAGCCATATAGGATAAGCAATGATAAATAAACCGGATCAGCGTTCTTATCTCGGTATCCCGATCCCAAGACCCAAAGCCGCTTTTTTTGAATTCACCTCCTGTGAAGGCTGTCAGTTACAGATTTTAAATAATGAGGCCGATCTTCTTGACTTTCTTTCCTTGGTAGAGATCGTCAACTTCCGGGAGTCCATGACTGAAAGGAGAGAAGATTATGAAATCGCCTTTGTGGAAGGAAGTATCAGCAGAGAGGACGAGATCGAACGCTTGAAAAAGATCCGGGCCCAGGCTGATACCTTGGTGGCCCTGGGTTCCTGCGCCTGTTTCGGTGGGGTCAATCAGCTCAAAAACCGTTTTGCTGATCTCCAATGGGTAAAAAAGACAGTTTACGGCGATCACCCGGTGGAGACCAGCCCGGTTAAGCCTCTTTCGGCAATAGTCAAGGTCGATCTGGAGATATACGGCTGCCCCATTAGTAAACAGGAAGTGGAAAGGATGGTTACCGACCTGGTGATAGGCAAGACAGTTTCCCAGCCGGAATATCCGCTCTGTCTGGAATGTCGGGCCAACCGCAATATCTGTCTTTTTGATCTGGGCCAGCTTTGCCTGGGCCCTATAACCAGGGCAGGCTGTGAGGCCTGGTGTCCCGGAAATCGTCTGGGCTGCTGGGGTTGCAGGGGGCCTGCCGAAAAAGCTAATTTCGCTGAATTCCGGAGGATTACGGCTGAACATGGTTTTTCCAGGGAACAACTCCTTGATCGCCTGGAATGTTTCGGGGGCTTTGCCGGGTACCTTGCTGAATTTCGCTGATTGCATAACATTCTTGAAGATTGGCTCTTGGGGCGGATTTCCGGGGAGCGTACCCAAAAAACCTCTTCTCACCCAGAGGGTCGGATTTTTAAGAACAAAACGAAAAAATAAAAAGCCATGAAACTGACCTGTAATATCGACATTCATCACCTCACCCGGGTTGAGGGGCACGGTAACATAAATATCAAAATTAAAGACGGCCGGATTCTGAAAGCAAGCTGGGATGTAGTGGAAACCCCTCGTTTTTTTGAAGCTATGCTGGTGGGCAAAAAATATGAGAATGCCCCTTATATAACGGGACGCATCTGCGGTATCTGCTCCATCGGTCATACCCTGGCCAGTATCAGGGCTGTGGAAAACGCTTTTGGCTTTACTCCTTCTGAGCAGACACGGGACTACAGGCTTCTTTTAAAACATATGGAAACCCTGCAGAGCCATATTCTACATCTTTATTTTTTGGTAGCCCCGGACTTCCTGAATACCGGAAGTATTCTTCCCCTTGCCGAGAGCCATCCTGAGGAAATCAACCGGGCGGCCCGACTGAAAATGCTGGCCAATGACGCCTGTGACATTATCGGCGGCCGCCGCCTTCACCCTACTCGTACTGTGGTAGGTGGATTTACCATGCTGCCGGAGAAGTCGGAGCTCTCAGCCCTGAAAAATCGGTTAGAGGAAGCCAAGACGGATCTGACCAGGACTGCTGAACTATTCAATAGGTTCAGCCTGCCTGATTTTGTAAGAGAGACAGAGTTTGTTTCTCTGAAAGGGGATGGTAATTACCCTTTTATCGGTGGAGACCTGGTTTCCAGTGACGGCGTAGTCAAAAGCGAAGATCAGTATCTGGAGATGACCAATGAATATGTGGTGGATCACTCTACCTCCAAGTGGAGTCGCCTGTCCCGGGAGTCCATGTCTGCAGGGGCCCTGGCCCGGTTCAATAACAACTCATCCTTCCTGCATCCAGCCGCCCGGGAGGTGGCAGAAAGTCTGTCCTTAAAACCGGAAGTGCATAATCCTTTTCTGAACAATATCGCCCAACTGGTGGAGTGCTTCCATATTGTTCACGAAAGTGCCGCCTTGCTTGAAGAGTTAATCGACCGAGAGCGGGAAGAGGTCCAGGTACGGGTTACGCCCCGGGAGGGATTCGGGGTGGGGGCGGTGGAAGTGCCCCGGGGGATTCTCTATCATGCTTATGAATTTGACTCCTCCGGCCGGATAACCGGGGCTGACTGTGTCATCCCCACCAGTCAGAACAACGCCAATATCCACTATGACCTGCAGGAGTTGGCCCGACAATCGGTTGCCGCCGGCAGAAGCGATGACGAGATCCACCATCTTGCGGAGATGCTGGTCCGGGCTTACGATCCCTGCATTTCCTGTTCGGTCCATTGACCCGTCTGCTTATCCCCTTTTTTCCAGCCGGAAGATTATGCCAGCCAGAGGAGGCAGGGTTATTTTCAGGGAGCAGGGTCTGTTCATCCAGGGTTCCTCCAGGGTTGTTACAGGTTCCGGACCATTGCCTACATCGCTGCCGCCGTAGATTTCTGAATCGGAATTGAAGATTTCACGGTACTCACCGGGAAAGGGAACTCCGATCTGATAATTCTCTCTCGGTATGGGAGTAAAGTTGAGAAGTACTATCAGGGTCTCTCCCCCGTTTTGCCTGACATAACTCAAAGTAGAATTCTGGCCGTCGTGGCAGTCTATCCATTCAAACCCCCTGGGCTCAAAATCATAGTAGTAAAGGGCGGGGGACTGGAAATGGAGGCTGTTCAAGTCCTGCACAGTGTTCTGGAGCCCCTGGTGGACGGGATAGTCCAGAACCCACCAGTCCAGGGGTCTATCCTCCTGCCATTCCGCGCCCTGGCCGAACTCACAGCCCATGAAGAGAAGTTTTTTGCCGGGATGGCTGAACATATAAGTGTATAGCAGTCTGAGATTGGCGAAGCGCTGCCACTCATCACCCGGCATTTTGTAGATCATGGCCCCTTTACCATGAACCACTTCGTCATGAGAGAAAGGGAGAATAAAATTTTCGGTAAAGGCATAAAGCAGACTGAAGGTAAGGACATCGTGGTGATACTTGCGATGTATTGGGTCATGGGCTATGTATTCCAGAGTATCGTTCATCCAGCCCATATTCCACTTCATGCTGAAACCTAAGCCGCCCAGATAGACCGGACGGGTTACCTGGGGCCAGGAGGTCGACTCTTCCGCTATCATCAAGACGCCGGGATGCTCTCCATGGATCATGATATTTAGTTCCCGAAGAAACTCCATGGCCTCCAGATTTTCCCGCCCCCCATACTTGTTGGGTATCCAGTCTTCCCGGGAATAGTCCAGATAGAGCATGGAAGCCACTGCATCCACCCGCAGGCCGTCCAGATGAAATTCTTCAATCCAGTAATTAGCACTGGAGATCAGGAAGGCGCGGACTTCGTGTCTGCCGTAATTGTAAATAAGGGTAGCCCAGTCCAGGTGTTCGCCCTGCCGGGGATCGGCGTGCTCATATACCGCTTCACCGTCAAAACGGGCCAGGCCGTGGGCATCTTTGGGGAAATGGGCAGGGACCCAGTCCAGAAACACCCCTATATCGTTCCGGTGACAGTGGTCCACAAAATAACGGAAGTCATCCGGGGTTCCATAACGACTGGTGGGGGCGAAATAACCCGTAGTCTGATAGCCCCAGGAACCGTCATAAGGGTGTTCAGTGATCGGCATTAATTGAATATGACTGAATCCCATTTTTTTGACATATTCTACCAGAGGCTGAGCAATTTCCCGGTAATTAAGAAAACCGCCGTCTTTCCCTTTCAGCCAAGAGCCAAGCTGGACTTCATAGACAGACATGGGGGCATGGAACCAGTCCTTTTCTTCCCTGTTTTTGAGCCAGTCGCCGTCTCTCCATTCATAATCTGATTTGTCCACAGCAATGGTTGCTGTTTTAGGGCGCAGTTCAAAATACTGACCATAGGGGTCAGATTTTATAAAGATGTCGCCTGTTCTGCTGTTGCGGATTTCGTACTTATAAATTGCTTCCGTACCCAGATCAGGAATGAACAGCTCCCATACTCCACTGTCCCCTCTTATTTTCATCTGATGAGCCCGGCCGTCCCAGCGGTTAAAGTCACCTATCACACTGACCCTCCCGGCATTGGGAGCCCATACGGCAAAGAGAATACCACTGACGCCTTCTATCTGCGTCACATGGCTGCCCAGAAAACGATAGGCATGCCAGTGTTTGCCCTGGTTGAACAGATAGAGATCAAAATCAGACAGTTGAGATGGAAAGGTGTATGGATCATGTCTAATATGTTCAGCATCTTGATCATCAATCCATTTGATCCTGTAGTGATAAGGAATCTGCTGCTCCTCGCCAGACCAGGTAAAGACATCTGTCCCCTCTATCCTTTCCATGGGAAGATTCCCATTCTCTATCCAGACTTTTTCAGCAAAAGGGATATTTACCCTGACTGCGACCCCGCCATTGCCGTCCGGGTGTCTTCCCAGTACGGCAAAGGGATCGTGATGTCTGGCTTCGGCGATTTTTCTTATCTCTTCTTTCATACCGACCTCATGGAAAATTTCTGGGTCATTAATTTAAGCACTTTATTTACAAGGGATTTGAATATTATCATTTATAAACTGGTCCGGGTTAAAATGCGGCACTCCCCCATTTTAAATTATCAAAAGTTATGCTTAATGATTTCTGTAGCCCGCCGGCAGATTTCTCTGCCGTAATCGGTCCACAAGCCTTCACCCCAATAGCGGTAGCAGCTGGTCTGAGAAGACATGAGATGGAACAGGGCATTACGATAGGCAGTACTGTCAGTGGAGGCCTTTTTCTGGAGGACCTTTTCATAAAAAAGTGTACTTACCTTTTCCATGGGTGCCAGGAGATGGTCATAACCTTTGACCCAGGAAATATTATTGGTCCAGGAACCCCCTTCCATGTGGAAGCTATGATCTTCATTTTCCAACTGTTTGATCACCTCTTTCAGCTTTTCATAACCTTCTCCGGATTTGAAACTGTCCCAGATTTTTTTCTGAAAAAGAGGTTGAAGGACGGGCAGGTCATCTTCCCGGACACCGGTGGCGAAAAGATGTTCCAGATACTCCGAGACATTAAGAGGCGGGGTTTCACTACCGGAACTTTCCCTCATAACATCCTTGTATTTGGGAGGGAACTCATTCATCATCACTCCACCGTTTTCACCATCTGCGATCTGGGTGACCAAAGGCGGAATTTTCCGGCCCCCGATTTCATGAAGATCCAGACCCCGGGCTTCGTAATAAGGCTGCATCTGGGCCACCAGTTTGGTGTCGCTTCCCTGGGTCTTGATAATAGCAATAATTGACTCGGTTTCACCCTGAGAATTTGTACACTTCAATTTGTGGGGAAGATGTTTAAATTGGGGGCCTTCACCACTTTCAGGCAATTCAACTGAATGTTCCTGTACCAGGACCCATTGAAAACCGCAGTCTTTCAGGGTCCGGACAAATTCATAGGCTACATCCGGATGGTTGGGCAGGGCCATTTCCGAGGGGGAGAAACCTCTTACCCTCTGCAGGGCTTCCAGGCCGAAAATACCGGCAAAATGGTGCTGCCAGGCCAGAACATGGAGGCGGTAGTCCTGGACCGGGGTGGAAGGAGCCACGGCATGCCCCCAAGGACAGCCTAACCATTCCACTTTATTCCAATAAGACGGATCACAGGTTATGGTTTTCAGGGCCTCAATGACATCATCTGCGCCCATCCGGCGCAGACCGTGCAGAAGCGTGCCGGAATATTCCAGCATTATCCTGGGATCCGCACCTTCATCGACCAACTGGGGAATAAACTCCCCCATTCTTTTGTAACACCACTGCATTACCGGAGCGTTATGATTATCCCCTATATCCTGATGCTCCATCATGTACTGAAGGTTACTTATCAAGGCAGCGGTTTTCAGATCATCACCTCCGGCAGGAATAAGAGGTTGATGCATGTGCAGGGCATTGGCATAAGCACCCTTGATTTTTGAGAGATCTATCCTGCTTTCAGAAGAAAAGAGATTTTCCCCTGCCTTTTCCTGTATGGCCTTTTTAATAGTGTTTTCGTAACCACTTATGTTGGGAATATCGTCAATATATTCAGGAAGTTGCATGACTGTATAGGCTTAGGTTAAATATTTTGGTGTATGGATTATTAACTACGGATCATATCATAGATGTTGAGGTAATGTTGTCCGGGCAGGTTCCAGGAATAATCGCATTTCATACCGTTTTGTATCAGTTCCTTGAAGGCAGCAGGATAATGATTCCAGAGTCCGAGCGCCCTGTTCACTGCTGATTCCAGGGCAGGAGGATCTTCCTGATAAAAAACAAAACCGTTTCGTTCATCCTGGGGTTTATCCGAGAATTGACAGTCAAAAACAGTATCAGCCAGACCTCCGCAGGACCGGACTATGGGGACAGTACCGTATTTCAGGGCAATTAACTGAGTCAGGCCGCAGGGTTCGTAGAGGCTGGGAACAATTATCATATCCGCCCCAGCGTAGATCAGATGGGCCAGTTCCTCACTGAAACCGATCTCCAGGTGACAGTCCGGGCTTTCATTTAAATGATGTTTCAGGTGCAGGAAGTCATTGGTGATTTCCTGATCCGGGCTGCTTCCCAGCAGGACGAACTGGGCTCCGTTTGCCAAAGCATAAAAAATACCGTGCCGAATCAAGTGCACCCCCTTTTGTCTGTCCAGTCGGCCTATATAGGCAATAACCGGTTTATAGCCTTTCCTGAGCAGGAAGCGGTTCCTAAGGGTATCTTTGTTGGCATACTTATTCTCCAGAGTTGCCGGACCATAATTTTGGGGAATAAAGGGATCGATCTGAGGATTCCATACCTCGTAATCCAGTCCGTTCAAAACTCCGCCGAATTTGTTTTGATGGACATGAAGAGTATGGCCCAGACCTTGACTCTGCTTACTGTGCCTGACCTCCCAGGCATGACTTGGTGAAACAGTGGTAACAAAATTGGCATACACTATACCTGATTTCATGAAGTTGATGGTGCGACTGTCAAACTCATCGCGCAGTCTCTCTACCTGGAGGTAATAATGGGGGTTATCCAGACCGGTGGCAGAAAGGATCAACTGATCTCCCAAACCCTGATGACCGAAATTATGAATGGTGTAACAGGCCCGCTGGTTTTCCATACCTGAATTCTTATACATATCAAAGAGCATTACAGGAACCAGACCGGTCTGCCAGTCGTGACAGTGAATAATATCGGGACGCTTACCGGCTTTCAGCATAAATTCCAGGGCAGCCTTGCTGAAAAAAGCCATCCTCAAGGTTTCATCAGGATAACCATAAAAATAATCGCGATTGAAAAAATTATCCCGGGAATGGGGCTCGATAAAAAAGCATTTGCGGCCATGGACAAAACCAAAAAAGACACTGCAGTGAATGGCCCCTCCAAACCAGGGGACCCAGAGATCATGATAATCAAGAGTAAGATCCCAGACATGGTCGTATCTGCCGCAGTCATATTTGGGCAGAATGATCTCTACGGAATTACCCCGGACCTCAAGTTCCCGGCTGAGGCCATAGACTACATCAGCAAGGCCCCCTACTTTGGCAAAGGGAGCACATTCTGTGGCTATCATCGTTATATACATTAAATAACAACCTTTAAAAATATCCGTAAGTGCAGATTCGGAAAAACCTGTTCAGCTTGTTGAGGTAAGCCACAGCATAGTTTCCCATTCAGCCTGAAAGATGATATAGTTCGTATTTTTTTATAAGTGTATCACCGGCCCGATCAACTTGGCAAATTTTAAATTTGCATGGTTTCTTCAGGCCTGATTTTTATAATCACTTAAATAAGGTATTGTTGTCTGTAGGTGAGTGACAAGAGGCAGCCTGAACTTTATAAAAGCCCCTGTCATTCCTTTAGGAGGTCTAATAACTGCTCGGAGGACATTCTGCCGGCAATATTGCTTCCTTCCAGAAGGCTGTCAGCTAAGTCCCTTTTTTGGGTATGTAATTCAACTATTTGTTCTTCAATGGAATTTTTCATGACCAGGCGGTATACAGTAACCGGGCGCTGTTGTCCGAGACGATGGGCCCGGTCCGAAGCCTGATCCTCAACTGCGGGGTTCCACCAGGGATCCATGTGGATTACGTAGTCGGCAGCACTTAAATTCAAACCGAATCCACCTGCTTTCAGACTAATGAGGAAGACTCTCCCCTGCCCTTTCTGGAAATTTTTTATACTTTTTTCTCTTTGGTGGGCAGGGGTGGAGCCATCCAGATATTGATATTCAATGTCAAGATCCTGAAGATATTGCCTAATAATTGTCAAATGATCAACGAACTGGCTGAAAACCAATACGTTATGATTGTTGTCAAGCAGATTGCTTAATATGTCCCCGAAGACTTTTAGCTTGGATCCGGGTATATCGCTTTCCGGCCAGATCAGGGAAGGATTACAGCACAGCCGACGCAGCCTGGTTATTTCAGCGAGAATGCGAAATTTCCTGTTTTCTTTGCTTCCGTTTTTCAGGTACTGAAGGGCCCGGCGCCGCTGGCCGCTGTAAAGGGCGGCTTCCTGTTTGCTCATTTCCACCTCCAGCGTAACATCTGTTCTGGGTGGCAGTTCCTGAAGTACTTCATTTTTTAACCGGCGCAGGATAAAAGGCTTAATGAGTTTGCGGAGACGCTCGCTTGCCGCTTTGTCATGATCCCGTTCGATAGGAATGGTGTAGGTTTCATGAAAATGCTTGTAGCTTCCTAACAGGCCCGGATTAATAAAATTGAAGAGTGTCCACATCTCCCCGGGATGATTTTCTATAGGGGTTCCGGTGGTAATTAGTTTGAATTCGGCCTCCAGAGCCATCGCAGCCCTGGATATTTTCGTCATCCTGTTCTTGATGGCCTGGGCCTCGTCGAGGATTAGGGTCTGCCAGCGCACTTTGCCCAAACGTTCAACTTCAACCTGAAGCAGGCCGTAACTCACCAGTACCAAATCAAAAGATTGGAGGTGGTCCAGAAGCTGCTGTCTGTCCCCCCGGCCGAATATTTTAATATTTAAAGCAGGGGCAAAGCGCTCAGCTTCATCCTTCCAGTTATTGATCACCGACAAAGGAGCCACTACCAGAGTAGGTCCTTTATCGGCTCTGACCAGAACGGCAGCCAGGGCCTGGGCAGTTTTGCCCAGGCCCATATCATCGGCAAGACAGGCGCCGATCCCCCATTGAGAAAGCTGAATCAGCCATTTAACGCCTTCCACCTGATAGTCGCGCAAATCAGCCTTTAAGCCCTCGGGAATCTCAGGCTCAGCAGGATTCTCGAATTCATTGATATGTTTTTCCCAGGAAACGTCACAGGTTAAGGCCCCTACTTCTGAAGTGAGGTCATTGACAGCTGGAGCTGTTAAGGGATGCAGTTTTATTTCTTTGCCTGATTTACCGGAATAGGCTTTTAGATCAGCAAGCCTGTTCCGGAACTCATGGGTTAAGGCAAGGAATGAACCGTCATCAAGGGGGAGAAAGCGCCCTTTTGATCTATCGAAACGGTCAAAGAGTTCGCTCAGTTCCATGGAAGAATTTTCATCTATTTCCAGAAAACCGGAAGCCTTGAACCAGTTTCTATCTTTTCGTATATGAAGGGACAGATCTGAATCGGTGATATTTTTTCTCAATCTGAATTTCTCGCCTTCCGGCCATTCCAGGACAACCTTTTCCTCAGACTCCTTAAGTTCCTGAAGGATATTCAGACATTCCTCAGGATCTTCTACCACTATCTCGTCTGCCTGATCCTTGCATTTCCGGGCCAAAGTGGGACAGGAATCTATAAGCAGTTCAGTTAACAAATTCTCTTTTTCCAGGTCACGGCGGGCTTGAACCCTGACATTGTTTACTTCTGCCATTACATTCAGAGCATCCTTTCCTGGTCTGAACCAGGAGCTTGCACCGGCAACGGGTTTAACCAGGATCTCCAGTTTCAGCCCTTTATGGTAAGGAATAAGTTGGATATGGGGACGGCTGTCAGTTTCCACCTCCCGGACTTGACCTCCAATGGAACCTAAATCGGACTGGATGGTGACTACATCGGAAATTCTGGTGAGCACCTCCTGAATGAGGTTCACCTTCTCTTCAGGAAAGGTAACCCCACTGCCTATAATCTTCTGAAGGTGCTGCTGCGCTTCATTACAGCGGATAACTCTGAAGCGGGTGGAGTTGTCCCTGATTATCTGGATTCCTGATTCAGGGATTGAAACAGGGTTTGGCTCAATTCTTACATCTATCCCTTTCCCGTTTCTTCTAACCCTAACCTCAGGTTCTCCTGCCACAAGATCAATCCTGACATCCGGGCAGTCCTCCAGAAAAATAAGGGGATGGCCGATTAAGGCAGGCAGGGTATATTCATAGTTGAACCTGTAGCGTGACCTTGGACCGTAATGATCCTTCAGCCTTTCGGATTCCGGGATTTCAGAGATTGTGCTGCACACCTTAAGGTCCTGTTCACTGAGTCCCTTCAGAGAAAGAGCTTCAGTATATAGTTGCTTGAGTCTCAGAGGCCTGCCTTTGCTCCATCTGTCGTTCCTGGTGAGCGTTTGCAGCCGGGGCTGCAATGAACAGCTTTTATCATGATCGTGGTATCTGAACCACCAGACCAGCCTTTTTATTCTTTTCTTCCGTTCCTTCCCTTTCTTATCAGGAGGAGTAATATTTAACAGGGCATTCAGGGTCCTTTCCCAATGGGGAACTTCCTGGACAATATTGATTATGGATGCGGAGCCGATTTTTTCATGGGTCGAGCGGGCATAATCTTTAGCCTCCCCCCGGGTCCAATCAAAGGAGGCTAGGAGGTTAGCTGACTCTGCCGCCAGCCATAAGTAATTGCTTTTTGAGGCCTTTTTCTGAATAATTTGCAATCGGTCTGTACTATTCTGGGCCTCTTTTTGATCAATCCACCATAAGGTGAGAATAAAAAAGAATTCTTCCAGCAGGGAGTTATGCCTGTTCTGTTGCTTCGGATTCAAAGAAGAGCGGATCATATCCCTGGAAATAAAACTGCCGTGTTCTGCCTGCAGCCCGGGCTGGTCATAAAAGACTACCCTGAGATTCCGATAGCAGCTGTAATAATTGAAATTTTCTTTTTCCTCAATAATATCAAGATAACTCAAACCCTGTTTCAATCTTCTATAACTGCCGTCTTTTAGCAGGGCCAGAAGAAAAAACAGCCCTGCATATCCTTCCGGAAAGCTTATTATATCGGCGGAGTTGCTGTCTAAAGCGGCCAGACCTTTTTCAAGATACTCAATAGCCTCTGAATTTCTGTCCTCAAGAAATGCCAGAGAGCCTCTGTATAATTCCCGATAAGGGAGGGGAAGCATTTTCTCATTTGAGCGATTATCTTCAATTATACTATACATTTCCTGAAAACGGCCCCGGATAAGGAGTGCAGACAACAGTTCGGTGACCGGGATCTCAAATTCACCTTCAAGGTAGAGGCTGTACCAGTAATCAAAGATATGCTCCGCCGGAGTCAGGGTCTCCTCAGCCTGGGTGACCATGGTGCCAAGAAGAAGGATCCTGTTGAACGGGGTCAGATATTGAAGTAGTTCCGGAGAAAACGGATTATCCAGCAGAAAAAACAAGGGAGGGGTATCCCTGCTTTCTGTAGGGAATTGCTGATATATATCAAGAAGGGTTCTGGATATATTTTCTATAGAGGAATTACCAAAAATAGCAATCTGAAGGTCACGAAGCCCCTGGTAAAAGCTACTGAAAATTGTATTTCCAGATTCTTCCCGGGCAGGTGTGTTGTCCTGGAGAAGCAGGGCCATATCAATAAAACAATCGTTGGCTAATGTCTCAGCGAGTGCAGTTTTCCTGACTTCATCTGCACAGCATAAACCGTTGTTGTCTTCGACAATGACCCCTTCTCTGATAAGGTTGTCAATCTCTACCTTGATATCTGTGGAATTACAGGTGGAGTTATTAATTTCGTACTTGTCAAATTTCCTCAGAGAATTAATAAGCTCCGTTCGCCGACAATAGTCTATATTGACAGCCAAAAGGCAGACTACAGAATTTTCTACACCCTTAAGGTCGGGGAATGACGATATTGATTCTTTCTTTTGGGACATAACTGGAGTTAACATTATTCACGAATTATACGTTTCTGTTTTTTAAGCTGCAAGAACCGATGGATTATTTGATTGTTTATTCGGGAACTGCAAGATCTTACAAAAAAGAAGCATAATTCTGAACAGATATCTTCAAGGCGTGATGAATTTAACTTCAAATGGTACCACTTTTACCAATAAGGCAGAATAACGGAAAAGAAAAGCTTATAAAAAGTCAATTATTTCTCTAAGTGTTTTTAAATGCTTATCGGAAATTTTCCTTGATTCCCTGGAAAGCTTTATAGATTTCAGGATCAAATTGACCGGAGAGATACGGCAGTCTTCTTCATTTAACATAGGGCAATATTTTCATGATCAAAGAAAGGATTATAAGGTCTTCCGGTCAAGAGGATTATATTATATTATACTGGTCGTTTGTGCAATCTAATCATTAACTTTGCAATTATTTAAGATATAAGACCATCCTCTTCTCGGGTATAGCCGAGGGGGGTAAGATTTGGAGATAAAGAGAGAATAAATAAATGGAGAAAAAAAGAAAAAGGGTTCAGAGATTGTTCTCCGAACCCTTGTTCTGTGCACTTTGGCGGGGCCGACGAGACTCGAACTCGCGACCTCCGGCGTGACAGGCCGGCGTTCTAACCAGAACTGAACTACGACCCCGTATTTTGGTGGGCGGAACAGGGCTCGAACCTGTGACCCCCGGCTTGTAAGGCCGATGCTCTCCCAACTGAGCTATCCGCCCCTTCATGATTTGATATCTAACAGGATAAGACAGTATAGTCAACCAAAAACATTTAAGGATTAAAAATATCTGGTTAACTGATCTTCCTGTCTTAAATAGACTTTTCAGGACAAGCTGGATGTTAAAAATTTAAGCGACCTTGTTAGTATTAACTGCTCCTCCGGATTCTTTCTTGTCGATTTTGCGAGGGACCAGGCCGCTTGCCATAAAAGCGGTACACTCTTTCCGTTTTTCAAACGGACAGTCGGCAATGTTCCAGCATGGAGTATAAAGGAGCAGTTTTTTGATGGCTGCTATACTGATCCCGTTGTCATGTATCATACTCCGGAGACATTTAACCCAGCTTATATCATCCATGGTAAAATAACGCCATTTCCCCTTGCGGATCGGCTTAATAAGTCCCTCCTGTTCATATATACGCAGGGTCCGGGGATGAACTTCAAGCATCTCAGCAGCTACACCTATGGTGAATATGGCCTTATTTTTGTCTATCATGTCAGTTCCTTATGTATTGTATGGTTTTAACAGGGGGGGGTATCCTTCCTGTTATTGACATTTCCGAGACAAACCTGACCATTTTGATCAGTGACCGCCATGGCTTTCAAAGGCTTTGCCGAAAAATCTCTCCCCAAGCGTAAAGGCTGCACCTATAAGGCCGATTCCGGCTACTACCACCAGCAATTCAGCTA
>JBKHJR010000027.1:0-32981 GCA_046537975.1 Desulfurivibrionaceae bacterium | reverse complement strand
ATCTCCGCTCTCTTTCAAGCGGACGGAAGCCCGGCTTTGCCAGGCAAACAAAAGAGGCTGCCGGGAGTTTCCCGGCAGCCTCTTTTCTTCCTTAAATCCTATAATTGAAACATTCTATTTTTCATGATTGGCCCGCATGCTTCTGGCCAGTTCCTTGATCTCACCAAGATCCTTGGTCATTTCATTCCAGCCGTACCAGTAGGCATAATCAGGGTTAACATGGAAAAATGCCTGATAAGCCCGCATCCGGTGCTTCATATACATCTGGACCAGAACCTGATCTATGTAGGACAGGTCATCCAGATTCTTGTTCCATTTGGCACCGTTGGTATGCATGAAGGTCAGCAGGAAAGGGTAGTTGTGGGGATATCCTTCCGGCTTTTCAATAATGCCGTCTTCATAGAGTCCGGCCACCGTTTTAATGGCCTCAGCCATCAGCCGGTCTGACTTTCTGAGTATGGAATCCCCCATCTGCAGCTGCTCCCGGGCATATTTCTCGGAATGGCAATTGGAGCAGGTCTCGATCATCTTATCCCGCTCTTTCTGCCAGTCTTCCTGGGTCAGCCTTACCATATCAACAGCTTTAACAGCTTCCATAATCTCGGTTGGTTCGCCGGTTTCAGGATCAAGGACACCGAGGGCCTTCAGGATAGTAATCCGGTCTGCCTTGGCCTGTTCATCTTCAGGCAGCGGCAGCCTGACTCCCAGGAATCCCCAGGCAGTATGGTTCTTATGATTGCCGTCCGGCATGTGACAGTCCTGGCAGGTGGGCGCAGCCGCGCCTTCCGGCAGGTTTCCGTCTTTCTTGGCAAAATAGCGCTCTCCATGTTTGGAACTGGACCACATTTCCCACTGGGGATGGTCATAACCCATGTGGCACTGCTGGCAGGCCCTTGGACCGCGAGCCTCCTTAATTGAGAATGTATGCCTGGTATGGCATTCGTCACAGGAGTTGTTCTGATAGCGGTATCCTTTATCCCGCAGCTTCTTTTTCTGTTCTTCGGTTTTGATACCCATGTTGTGACAGCCACCGCAGCCGCGGCCGCCTTCCATCAACTCGTCCGGTGCCATATGGGTTGCCGGTAGGGCATTCATAGCAGCCCAGCCGAAATTGTGCTTCCCCTTGGAAAACTGGTCAAATTGAGTAGGATGACACCCCTTACAGACCTTTTCATCCGGCAGCTTGGCCTTTTTGTAATCCTCGGCACTGGAGTGCTTCGAACCGTGGCAGGTCTTACAGGTAACCATACCGGTATCAGCATGCTTGCTTGCCTTGTAATCCTGAACCTGCCCCGGAGAGATCCGGGAATGACATTCCATGCAGCTATCTTCAGCTGCCATACCCATAACCGGCAGGACGAGCATGATCACACCGATTCCTGCTTGAATAATTCTTTTCTGCATTTTTCTCCCCCCCTATTAAGTTGGTATTGACAAGCAATCTCCTTTCAAGGACACGATTAAGTCCCGAAACGATTACTCATGATTATATTTTCATCAAAAGCACCATTTCTTGACCTAAATCAAATATAAGGAAGTGAGGCCGGCAGGACCTATTTTTGCCCGAACTCTCCTCGTAAGGGCGGAATTCAGACCGCAGGTCCCCGGCCTGCCCCTGAAAAAGCGGGATAAATAAATATCAGTCCAGAACTAATTCAGCGCGGTTGACCAGCATGGCTTCATACTCTTTTTCAGGAAGATCAAAAAATTCTCCGACTGAGCTGGGAATCTGGCTGTACAGAAGATTGGCCTTTATGGTTACCGGCCCCGGGGCAATATCTTTCGGTACCTCCCAGACATAGTTTTCAATTTTGGTTTCCCGGGGGCCTATACGATAGTCAACCTTGGTATTATTAGCAGTATACCATTGACAGACAGTCATTCTGTCCTTGGGATCAAAGAAAGGACGCCGGAATATCCTGGAACCTTCCGGGACACTGCCGTCCCTTTTCAGGCCATCATAATCCTCCAGTTCCATGATCTCTCCAATCGCCTGATAGGCAAGGGCTTCGGGATCCGCAATGGTATACTTTTCCCCCTCAAATCCCTTGGGCTCGACAGTAAGATCATAACTCCGGCCAAGGGAATCGATGGCTACAACCCGGAGCCAGAGCATTCTTTCCTCTGTAGACCCGGAAGGCACGAAGTGGCCGGCTTTGCCGTTGAAAAGTTCAGTCCTTATCTTTACTGTATTACCCTGTTTAACCTCCTGGTTTTCCGAGTAAAGGGCCAAGTCAATCGCTCCGCTGAGCTTATTAGTGAAGTGGGAGCCATGGAAGACATGATGGGCGACATCATCCCGTTCTTTGCCTCCCGGGGCGGATTTACCGGGAGCCCTATACATATGGCAATCCTGACACCTTACCCCCTCCTCGGCATAAGGGCCCTCTTTCCATTCCCGGTAGGTGGATTTGACCGTGGCTCCGTAAGGACTTTTCTCATCATGGCAGGTGGCACATAACTCGGGGCTCTGCAGAAAATCGGAATATTGGGAATCATGATAGGAAGTTTCGGCATCCTTGCGGGGGCCGGTTTTAACGTCATCGGGTTTAATCTTGTAACTGCCGTTAAAGGGGATCTCTTCCGTGGTTCCGGTTATATTATGACAGACCTCGCAGCTTACCCCTTCATTGGCCCGGGTCTCTTCAGCCGCCTCCTTCGGGGGGATATCACCGCTTAAAAAAGCCAGGGGAGCATGGCAGGATATACAGCCTCCTTTGATGCCGGCCACCTTTTCCAGTTTTCGGGCATGGGGCAAGGCCAGCTTGAAATACTCGACCTGATCCCATTCATGGGTAAAAGATTGAGACATAAGACTCTGCTCCCACTCCTGGGCAATTTCCTTATGGCACATGGCGCATTCCTGCGGTTTTTTGAAATCCTTATAGGAATGAGAACCCATGTCAGCGGCCAAACTTATGGCCGGAAACATGAAAAAAGAGACAATCAAATACATCTTCACTTTATCCCACATAGTATTCCTCCATTTTAATTAACTTTATAATTTTAACCATTTTTGACTGAATGGTTATTCACTTAAATTATAGGATTGTTCGCTGCGATCTGTCAAAAATTGTTTTTCTTAGGACCATAGTAAATAAGAAAAATATCCTAACTTTAGTTATGTCTCTGGAATGACAATATCAAACAGCATTAACAATATTAATAACTACTATTATTAAAAGTCCGGAAAACAATATTGCTATCCACAGTACCACCAAAATTTCTTTTTAATACATGGCGGTTCTTCTCTTGACGTTTGTTAATAAAAGAGTATATTATTTTATATCTGATGCGGGGTGGAGCAGTCTGGTAGCTCGTCGGGCTCATAACCCGAAGGTCCACGGTTCAAATCCGTGCCCCGCTACCATCACAAAAGGGATACAGCCGGCAGGAAAAGTGACAATGTCATACATCCGCCGGCTTTTTTATTTCTTCGCAAGCCCTTTCTCTCCTCCTTATTATGTTGGCGCTGAAGTCACAATAGCTGGTCTTTCCAAATTTCCATTTAGATCTCCCAGACAATGAAAGACAACGACTGCATAGATTTCCTTCAGTGGGCCCTGCCCCGGCTGGGAATGCGTTGGCCCGGCTTCCGTAAAGTGCGCGGCCAGGTTTGCAAACGCCTTGACAGACGCCTCAGGATTCTGAAGCTCGCCGATCTTCAGGAATATCGCAATCTTCTCGATGATAATCCGGAGGAATGGCAGATCCTGGATAGTCTCTGCCGAATAACAATTTCCCGTTTTTATCGTGATAAAAAGGTCTTCACTGTATTGGCAAAAAAAGTACTGCCTGAACTGGCGGAACAGGTCAGGGCCGGACAAGAGAAATGCCTGCATTTATGGAGTGTGGGCTGTGCCTCCGGTGAAGAGCCCTATACCCTGGCCCTGATCTGGTTTTTCAGTCTGGGAGAACAATTTCCTGAGATTTCCTTGCAGATTCTGGGCACTGACGTCGATCCCTTTTTACTGGAACGGGCCGGTAAGGGATGCTATCCCGGAAGCAGCGTTAAAGATCTCCCTGAACAGTGGCGAAAGGAAGCTTTTCTAAAAGTCGACAGGAGCTACTGCCTTGAAGAAAGGTTCCGTAAACCGGTAAAATTCCGGCAGCAAGACGTGCGGCACACTTTGCCGGATGGGCCCTTTCATCTCGTGCTGTGCCGCAATCTGGTCTTCACCTACTTTGACCTGCCACTGCAGCATGACTTCCTGGCCCGGATCAGTCGGTCCATGTCCACCAACGGCATACTGGTAATCGGCAGTCAGGAACATCTGCCGGAAGGTCAGACTTTTTTTGAAGACCTTATGGGTGGTCACGGTATATACCGCAAGCTATAAGTTCCGGAACCAAAGCTTCCCCAAAAACGAATAAAGTTGTAAGGACTGTCACCGGCAACGGTTGAACAGAATACTTCACTTGATCTGGACGGCGTCGAAATGATGGTATAGGATAATAATATGGTTGTACCTGCTTATCAAGACGCCATCCAGGGCGTTAATCCATGTAATCACTTAAAAGAAGACGCCGGGATATTTAATTGATTGACATATCGGAAAAACATACCGCCTCTTTGGTACTCGGTAGCGGTGGGGCCAGGGGCCTGGCCCACATCGGGATAATCGAATGGCTCCTTGAGAACAATTTTGATATCCGCGCCATTTCCGGTTCCTCCATAGGGGCTCTGATCGGCGGGATTTATGCTGCCGGCAAACTGGACATTTATAAAAACTGGGCTCTGGCCCTGGAAAGAAGGCATGTAATAAGCCTGCTTGATCTGTCATTCGGCAAAGCGGGACTGTTTAAGGGAGAACGTATTATCAACACCCTCAGAGAGTTGATCGGGGAATGCAATATCGAAGATCTCCCTATCTCTTTCACTGCCGTAGCTGCGGATATAGAGACGGAAAAAGAGGTATGGTTCAGTAAAGGCCCGCTGTTTGACGCCATTCGGGCTTCCATTGCCACCCCCACCCTTTTCACTCCCTTTGAAAGTAACGGCCGAACAATTCTGGACGGAGGCCTGGTCAATCCTGTCCCTATTGCTCCCACTCTACGGGACCAGACTGATATCACCATTGCCGTAAATTTGAGCGGTAAAGAAAAATTCAGCCTGGATAACCCTGTAGTAGCAGAGGAAGATCAGCCGGATAAAACGACCTATCGCCATTCCATCAGCCATTTTATTGAAGGATTATACAAAAAAAAGGAAAAGAGCGAGACGGAGGTTATGGGCCTGGTTAACATTGTTACCAAATCCATAGAGACCATGCAGAATACTATAGCCAGATTCAAGCTTGCCTCTTATACACCTGATATAATTATCGAGATTCCCAAAAACGCCTGTGGTTTTTTTGAATTTGATCGGGCCGAGGAAATGATTGCCTTAGGCCGGAAAAACGCCTGCGACACCATATCCCCTTTCTGCAGCAACAGAGGGCAGTAATATCTACGGTAAGTCAGAAGAAGGACTCACCATTTTATACTGCTTTTTTCCATGGTCCCGGTATCAGGGTCCTTATACATAATGTTTCCGGAAATGTCCTGTTTCCTGATTCTTTTATCAGCGGTTATAGTGATCCGATTGATTCCCGGCTTTAAATCATCAAACAGCAGCTTCAGGCCCCGACCGCTGTCATCCCTTTTTTTAGGCTCAGGGGTTATTCCCACGATCTGCAATTCAGTAGCCATATGCAGACGGACAATAATCAGGGACGGGACCGCTTCACTTACCCGCATCTCCAAAGCGACTTCTCTGCCCCGGGTCTTCCCCCACCCGGCCTTAACTCCGGCGTTGGACTCAACGGTCAACAAGAGGGCCAATAGAATAAGACATGGTACAACAAAAGCTTTCTTCTGCATCATCTCACCTGTTCATTTCTCATGGTAATATTTCATACTGCCTGTTCTTCTCATCCCATTCATATCCCTTGGATGCCCAGATCTCGTCAATCAGATCTTTTTCGATATCCAGTTCCACGTCACTGAACATATCATAAAAGGCCAGAATCTCTTCATCATCTATTATACTATCACGATCTTCATCCACCCAGTGATAAGGTGCGGGATTAACAGAACTATCCCCGGAAATATCCCGGCTGGCAGCCTTGCTGCCCACGACGATCTCACCCTTAAAACCGGTAAGTTCAGCCGGTTCCGGATTTTTTACGGTCTTAACAAGATAGGCGATATCAGCGGTGCCTTCCACCCTACTGACCCATTTCAATTCCCTACCCCCTTTACCGGTCAGGTTAAACCGGGGCACTCCTTTAAGAGCCCGGCAGCCCTCAGGAAGATACTCCTTAACAATAAGAGAAAAAGGTCCGCTCTCCTTGACCGATATTTTGATTAAAACCGGAAAAACCGATCCAGCCGGGGCATGTTCCGGCATTATTCTCCGGGCGGTGACTTGAACAGGTTCCCGCTCTTCGGCGGTTTTTAAAATAAACAGCAGTCCCATGCCACCGACCAGTATAAGAAGAATTAAGGCGGATAATTTTATTCCGGGAAATTTTTCTCTCCATCCGGAAACAGGCTTCCGGGTGCGGGGCTCTTTTTCAGGACTAGCCTGATCCACCGGCTGATCAATAATCGCTTCCAGATCAACATCCAGGGCCCCGGCCAGTTTCAGGGCGTTGTCCCGTTTAATGGAAGGATATTTACGGTTTTCCCACCGGGATATTGTGTCAGTGGTGACTCCGACCACAGTCGCCACATAAAGCTGGGTAAGCTCCTTTTCTTCCCGGATCTTTCTTATTTTTATCCCGTCAATTTCCACCATCTGCCTGCCGGCGACATTTTCTGCTCCCTTTTCCATAAAATCAATTATAACAAATCCATCATCACATTCCTTTGTAGGCACCTACCGAATCCTATCCTTTTGTCCGGATAAAAGCAATCACCTATGGCAAACTAATCAGAATAGAGGCTATCAAGACCGGAAATCAACAAAAAACAGGGGAAAAACATAGCTTACACCATATATTTAGCTACCTGATATTATTGAAATGTAGGGATGACATCGGCCTATGTAGGCTATCGGACATCTAAAAAAATACCTATTATAGAATCAAACAGGAAACTTTTCCCATCATTAAAACAGGAGGTAGAATCATGAAGAAAAGAAACCTTAAAACTCTAATCACAATCGGAACAATTGCTCTAACTTTCGGCATCGGTATGGCTGCAAACCAGACCTTTCCGGAAAAGGAAATCACTCTGGAAGGAAAAAGACCGGTTCACTTTAACCACAAGGCTCACCTTGACCTGGGTGTATCGTGCGGCGACTGTCACCATGATACTGATCAACAACCCTTAACTGCTGAGGAGATCGGGGCCATGGATAATACCGCCCGGCTCAAGTGCGACAGCTGTCACAATGAGAATTTCGATAATGAGGAACTCCGGAAGGAAAAGGATATTTTCCATACCAACTGTCTCACCTGTCACAGAGAAGGGATCAACGGCAAAAAAGGACCGACCGGATGCAGTTCCTGCCACACTAAAAAACAAACAAAAACCAGGGGAATAGAAGGTTGTTAATCTGAAATCCTTCAGGGCTAACAGCATACTGCCCGATCTCCAGACCGGGCCGTCATTACTCGACGGTCCGGTTTTCTCCTTTTTTATATCAATTCTTTATATCAGCCTCCCCTGCCAGCCTACTCGGTCTCCACACTCTGATAGCAACAATCTTCTTTACAAAAAAAGCTTTTATTCTTAAAAACCAATAGACACATTTTGTGTTTTACCTGATTCCTGCAAGTTTCGGGTATAATTAACATAAAACTTGCCTGAGTAATCCAGGATTCAATTCATAAAAACCATTACAGGAATGAAATGAAACGTGTTTTTATAGCCCTGTTAATACTCGTCCTGATCTTCGGCGGGGTCTTCGGCTGGAAGTACTTTGTCAACCTCAAGACCCAGAAATATCTGGCCAACCAGACAACCCCTCCAAAAACAGTAGCCGCCGTAGACGCAACTTCCAGTACCTGGCAGCCCTATATGGAGACCACAGGTGAACTTGAGGCCATAAACCAGGTTCAGGTCACCGGTGAAGTTCCTGGTATGGTAACTGAAATAACCTTTGAATCCGGAAACCGGGTGGACAAGGGAGAAGTGCTGGTCAAGCTGGACAGCAGCACTGAAGAGGCAGAGCTGGAAAGGCTTAAGGCCGTCAAACGGCTCAGTAAAATCCAGCTGAACCGGATCAAACCGCTGGTTAAAAACAATGCCTCCCCGCAGGCTGAACTGGACCAGGCCAAGGCCGAGTACCAGCAGGCCCGGGCCTCGGTGGAAAGCCAGAAAGCCCTCCTGTCCAAAAAGAAAATACGAGCGCCATTTTCCGGGGAATTGGGTCTGAAACAGGTTGATCTGGGTCAGTACCTGAAACCCGGTGTCCCCTTGGTATCCCTGCAGAGCCTTCAACCTCTGTATCTAAACTTCTCACTTCCCCAGCAGAAACTTGAGAAGTTGAGTCGTAGCCGGGATGTGGTTTTCTCTGTCGATACCTGGCCTGACCAGGAATTTAGAGGCAGAATAACGGCCATTGACCCCAGGATAACCAGAGGCGGCCGCAGCTTCAATATCCAGGCCACCCTGGACAATAAGGGGAAAAAACTAAGGCCCGGGATGTTCGGCAAGGTAAATATCCTTTTGCCCCAGAAAGAGGAAGTTGTCACCATTCCCCAGACAGCTGTAGATTATAACCCGTATGGGAATGTGGTTTTCCTTCTCTCCCCTCTGAATGAGGAGCATAAAGGAAATCCGGTTTACAAGGCTTCCCGGAGATTCGTGGCTCTGGGCCGGACCAGGGGCAGCCAGGTGGCGGTGGATGAAGGACTTGAGCCTGGAGAGAAAGTGGTTATTTCCGGCCGGCACAAACTCCGGGAAGGCGTAAAGGCAGTCATAGACAACAGTGTAGTACCGGACAGTTCCCCTGATCCCCGGGTAGAGGAAAAGTAATAATAATGAACTTTACCGATATCTTTATAAAAAGGCCGGTTCTGGCCACGGTGGTAAGCCTCCTCATCCTGCTGCTCGGGGCCAGGTCCCTGGATCTTTTGAATGTCAGGGAGTACCCGGAAACTTCCAATGCGGTCATCTCCATAAATACTCCTTATGTAGGGGCTGACTCTGAACTGGTGAAAGGATTTATCACTACCCCTCTGGAAAAGGCGGTTGGTGGTATAGACGGTATTGATTATCTGGAATCCAGCAGCATTCAGGGCTTAAGCTCCATTAAAGCCCATCTCCAGATGGACTATGACCCTTACCAGGCCCTTACTCAGGTCACAGCCAAGGTCAACAAGGTCAAAAATGATCTGCCTGAGGCCAGTGAAAACCCGATTATTGACGTCCAGGTCGGGGAAACCACTGCCTCCATGTACATCAGCTTTTTCAGTGACGTATTGAAAAACAATCAGGTCACCGACTACCTGGTCAGGGTTGTCCAGCCCGAACTCCAGGGAATAAGCGGTATTCAGAGTGCCGAAGTCCTGGGAGCCAGGACCTTTGCCATGCGCATCTGGCTTAAACCCGAGAAGATGGCGGCTTACGGCTTAACCCCTGCTGATGTAGCCAGGACCCTGGAAAACAATAACTACCTCACTGCGGTGGGATCTACTAAAGGCAAGACCATCACGGTCAATCTCAGCGCCACCACCAACATTCACAGTGAAAAGGAATTCAAGAACCTGGTGATTAAGGAGGCTGGACAGGACCTTATCAGGCTGGAAGATATCGCCGAGGTGGAACTGGGTGCTGAGGACTACGACGTGGAGGTCAGCTTCGACGGCCAGAATGCTACCTTTATAGGTATAAATGTTCTCCCCACGGCCAACGCCCTGGATGTCATCGACCGGGTCAAGGACGTGCTGCCGGATATTGAAAAACAACTCCCGGAAGGACTTGAGATGGCGGTACCCTATGACGCCACTGAGTATATTGATGACGCTATCTTCGAGGTGGAAAGCACCTTGGTAGAAGCCCTCGTGATAGTTCTGATCGTCATCTTTCTCTTTCTGGGCTCAGTGAGATCGATCCTGATTCCGGCAGTGGCCATGCCCCTGTCCCTGATAGGTGCCGGTCTTTTCATGTTCGTCCTGGGCTTTTCCATCAATCTGCTTACTCTCCTGGCCATGGTCCTGGCCATCGGCCTGGTGGTGGATGACGCCATTATTGTCACGGAAAACATCCACAGAAACATGGAAAAAGGGCTTTCTCCCTTTAAGGCTGCGATTCAAGGGGCCAGAGAACTTTCCACGGCCATTATTACCATGACCATAACCCTGGTCTCGGTCTACGCCCCGATCGGCTTTATGACCGGTCTTACCGGCAGTCTGTTCAGTGAATTCGCCTTTACCCTGGCCGGGGCTGTCCTGATCTCCGGCATAGTTGCCCTTACCCTCTCACCCATGATGTGCTCTAAGATCCTCAAGCACACTGACAAAAGCAACGGGGGAGGATTTGTAGCTTTTCTCGACCGATCTTTCGAAAGGCTCAAAAATAATTACCTGAAGCTCCTGAAGGGTTGTCTTAACTCACTCCCGGCCATTGTAATTTTTTCTTTGGGAGTTCTGGTCAGCTGTTATTTTTTGTTTTCCATGAGCAAAAAAGAACTTGCTCCTGAAGAGGACAAGGGAGTAATCTTTGCTTCCGCCACTGCCCCTCCTACTTCGGTAATCGACCAGACCAGCCTTTATACGGAAGAACTCTACAAGACTCTGGCCTCTTTTCCTGAGACCGATCACGTCTTTATGATCGCCGGAGCCGGAGGCGGAGGCCAGGTTAGTATCGGCAATACCGCTTTTGCCGGTATGGTCTTCACCCCTTGGAGCGAGCGGGAAAGAACGCAAATGGAGGTCCAGCCCCTGGTTCAGGAAAAACTTAATTCCATAGCCGGTCTGGATACGGCCGCCTTTGGCAGGCCTGCGCTGCCGGGCTCCAGCGGCGGTATGCCGGTCCAGTTTGTAATCCGCTCCACTGAACCGCCCTCAGAAATAAAAAGGATATCAGACCAGGTGCTGCAGAAAGCCAGGGAAAGCGGACTTTTCGTCTTTACAGATACGGATATGAAATATGATCTGCCCCGGGAACAGGTTGTCATAGACCGGGAAAAAGCTGCTGATCTGGGTATCAGCATGCGGGAAATAGGAAACAGTCTTGCCGTAATGATGGGTGGCAATTATCTCAATCGCTTCAGCATCCAGGGCAGAAGCTACAAAGTCATTCCTCAGGTAACCAGACAGGAGCGCCTTAACCCGGATGATCTTAAGGAGTACCGGATCCGGAGTCGCGGTGGAGAGCTGATTCCCCTTTCCACCTTGGTTAAGCTTAAAAAAACAGTGGAACCCAGACAGCTTAACAGGTTTCAACAATTGAATGCCGCCACCATATCCGCTGTCCCAGCCCCCGGTGTCCCCATGGGAAAGGCGTTGGGATTTCTCGAGCAGGAAGCGGAAGATCTCTTTCCCAAAGGTTTTACCGCGGACTATGCCGGCCAGTCCCGGCAGTTTATCCAGGAAGGCGGGGGGCTGATCATCTCCTTTTTCCTCGCCCTGATAGTCATCTATCTTGTTCTGGCTGCCCAGTTTGAAAGCTTCCGGGATCCCCTGATCATCCTGGTCAGTGTACCCATGTCTGTCTCCGGTGCCCTGATCTTTCTGACTCTGGGATTTGCCTCAATCAATATCTACACTCAGGTAGGCCTGATAACCCTTATCGGCCTGATCAGCAAACATGGAATACTGATTGTCGAGTTTGCAAACCAGCTCCAGGAAAAGGGCAGAAGCAAATATGCTGCTGTGGCTGAAGCGGCGGGCATCCGTCTCCGACCCATTCTGATGACCACTTTTTCGACAGTGATGGGGGTTTTCCCTCTCCTGATAGCCGGTGGCCCGGGGGCGGCAAGCCGTTTCAACATCGGCCTGGTTATTACGGCCGGCATGCTGATCGGCACTTTTTTCACCCTTTTTGTTCTGCCCCCCATCTATCTCCTGCTGAGCAGGGACCGAACAACTATGGAGTGAAAATATGCTGGCTAGAGTTCTAAGCAGTTCAGTGCAGGGGATAGATGCCGTCCCTGTGGAAGTTGAGGTGGATCTTGTCTTCGGCCTGCCCAACTTTGCGACAGTGGGACTTCCGGAAGGAGCGGTACGGGAAAGTAAAGACCGGGTCAGAGCTGCTATTAAAAACAGCGGCTATCAATTTCCCAATCAGAAAATAACGGTGAACCTGGCCCCGGCTGACATCAAAAAGTCAGGAACCGGTTTTGACCTGCCCATGGCAGTGGGCATTCTCACTGCAGCAGAGATCTGTAACAGGGAATACCTGGATCACTACTGCCTCATAGGTGAACTGTCCCTGGACGGCAGACTACGGCCGGTACAGGGCATTCTGCCCATGATGATTACCGCCCGTGAACAGGGACTCAAAGGAGCGGTCATACCCAGCGCTAATGCCAGAGAGGCTGAGGTGGTCCGGGATCTTGATATTATCGCTGTTGATCATCTTCATGAGGCAGTGAATTTTCTTGCTGACAACAGCACTATTGCCCCCCTGCCCGGGAAGTTGAACTTTGAGGAGCAGGACCGGGAGAACTACAGTCTGGACTTTTGTGAGGTAAAGGGCCATGACCATGTTAAACGGGCCCTGGAAGTGGCTGCTGCAGGCAGCCATAACATCCTGATGAAAGGCCCCCCAGGTTCAGGAAAAACCATGCTGGCCCGCAGGCTCCCCACCATCCTGCCGGATCTTTCTTTTGAAGAAGCACTGGCTACTACCAAAATATTCAGTGTCTCCGGGCTAATGACCGAAGGATGCGGCCTGATAAGGCAGCGCCCCTTTCGGTCTCCTCATCACACTATCTCGGATGCCGGTCTTATCGGCGGTGGACACAATCCCAGGCCGGGTGAGGTTTCTCTGGCCCATAACGGAGTCCTGTTTCTCGACGAAATGCCGGAATTCCGCAAAGCGGTTCTGGAAGTACTGCGCCAGCCCCTGGAGGATGAAACAGTTACTATCGCCCGGGCCGCGACCACCCTGACCTTCCCGGCCCGCTTCATGATGGTTGCGGCCTACAACCCCTGTCCCTGCGGGTATCTGGGTGACCGGCACCACAACTGCACCTGCACTCCGAGCCAGGTAAAACGCTATGAAGATAAACTTTCCGGCCCCCTTCTGGACCGCATCGATATGCATCTGGAAGTCGAAGCCCTGACCATGGAGGAACTTGGAAAAAAAACGGAAGGGGAAAGTTCAGCAGAGATCAAAAAAAGGGTGGAGAAGGCAAGAGGTCTTCAACAGGAAAGATTTAAAAATGACAATATCTTTGACAATGGCAGCATGGGTAATCGGGAAATAAAAAAGTTCTGTTCACTGGATTCAACCTCCACAGCTCTTCTGGAGAAGGGGGCTGAAAAACTGGGACTATCAGCCCGGGCCTACCACCGCATCCTCAAGATGGCCAGAACCATTGCCGATCTTGAAGAAAGTGAGAATATAGCCAGCCACCATATAGCCGAAGCCATCCAGTACAGGAGATTGTGATGAACAGTATCCTTCTGATAGTTTTCGGTGTTATTGTAGGTATCTATGCCGCCTCTACCGGGCTCGGCGGCGGCTTCCTGATGATCCCTATGCTTCTTTATATCGGCTACAGCGGCCAGAAAGCAGTCGGCACCTCCTTCGTGGCCATAGTCATTATCGCCATTACCGCTCTGCTCGCCCATCATAAACTGGCCAACGTGGACTGGCGGGCAGGTCTGCTGCTTGGACTGGGCGGGGTGATTGGTGCCCAGATAGGAGCCAGGCTCCTGGAAAATCTGTCAACAGGGAGTTTTAAGAGGATTTTTGCCGGGGTGCTTGTTCTGCTGGCCTGCTATCTGTTTTTTACCACCAGGTAAAAGCACATTTTCTATAATTTGATGGGAGATAGCGAGTTGAGTGTTTCCTGATCCGAAACGGAAAAGGACACGGAGTAACAGGAAGTCATATTTGGGTTATACTCTCTGTTCCCCGTGTCCTCAATGGTAAGACTAACTGGTCCTGTATATAAGAGCCTTATTAACCATCCTTATTCGTTTTACTGCCCTGATCAGCCAAAAAAGCCCCGGCAACTCCCAGGAATCCCGCTTTACCTACTTTTTCCATCTGCGGTTTCAGGCTGGCCAGAAGGTCCCTTCTTCCCAGAGAGGCATGTTTGTTCTTATCTGGAGCTGAAGTAGCTTCCAGCAGGTGCATATCCTTCTTATTGCCATAATAAAGGGAATTAGGACCGATATCTACTTCTTTGGTGGTCAGACCCTTGGCCCCTTTTTTCACATACTGCGATACTTCGGATTTGGGATCATCCAGATCACCGAAGATTCTGGCCCCGGCCAGACAAGTCTGTACACAGGCAGGCTGGAGCCCTTTTTCCACTCTCGGCATGCAGTAAGTGCATTTATCCGCCTTAACCAGTTCCTGGTTGACATACCTGGCCCCATAAGGACAGGCTTTGGCGCAGATCCCGCAGCCCAGGCAGCGGTCTTTGTCAATCTGGACCGTACCGTTAAACGGGTTCTTCCAGGTTGCAGCAACTTCGAGCTTTTTGGTTTTGCCGGTTTCGGCATCAGTAAAAGTCTTTTCCACCTTCGGGGCTGGGCAGACCTCGACACAGGAAGGTCGGTCACAGTGGTTGCACAGTCCCGGATAATAGGTGGAAGCCAGACCATGGGGAGTCTCGGCTGGACCCAGGCGGTCAACCCAACTGCGAGCCTTATCAGCCGGAACCTCCCATTCAGCTTTGCAGGCCACGGCACAGGCGTGACAGCCCACACATTTATTCAGATCGATTACCATTCCATACTGCATTTATCATCCTCCGTTAATTTAAGCTGGAATATCCAGTACCTTGCCGGACTTGACCAGCTTAACAAAACTGGTTCGCATTCCATAACAACCTGTCTCCGGATCAACACCGGGTTTGGTTATCAACCGCTGATCATCTATACCTTTTCCTGCAGTCACAGTCATCTTGGGACTCACGGTTCCATAACCGTGGGCCAGATAAACCGAGTCCTTCCTTATGCCTGGAGTGACTTTGACCGGAGTGGTATTGTTGGAGTGAACACCTTCACTGTTAACCAGCGCTACGTGGTCACCCTCCTCAATCCCCAATTTCCGGGCGGTCTCATCATTCAGCCAGAGAGGGTTCTCCGGCATCTCGTGATGTAACCAGACATTGTTCAAGCTGCGGTTAAAAGTGTGCACCGGGGTACGTCCATAAAGCAGACGGGCATAACCTTTGGGGGGTTCTTCCACCTCGGTATAAGTGGGAACAGCGGGATAACCTTTTTCTTCAAGACTGCCGTTATAAAGAGACAGTTCAAAATCTTCCGGCACTTGATAAGGGTCCTCCCCCGGCTGGATATGAATGCCGTTTTCCTTTTTAATTTTGGCAACGGAAAGATTGACCGGAGCAAGTTCTTTTTCCAGTTTTTCTTTCTGGTCAGAAACCGGGATCTGATCTTCATAACCCATCTTCTTCGCCAGTTCATTGGTTATCCAGACCGGGTCCTTTCTTTCAAATAGAGGGTCTACCAGAGGCATCCGGGGAGCAATGAACTGTTGATGTTTATCAGAAAAGTCCCACTGGGTTCCGGTTTTGATATAATCATACCTTTCCAGATAAGAGGCTTCAGGTAACAGGATGTCTGCGTAGGCAGTTATATCCGTAGGCATTACATCCACACACATTACAAAATCCATCGCCTGCAGTGCCTTTTTGGTCGTTTCCTGGTCGGGGATGGTCTTGAAGATATTCTGTCCCCAGATAATAGCTGCCTTGACCGGATAGGGTTCGCCGCTGATCGCGGCATTCATGAGCAGTTCCGGCGTGACTCCGGGAGGATGAAAATGATACTTATCCGTGAGTTCATACATGTCGGCATCTTTGTCATGATGGGCCACTTTCGGCCAGCTGACACTCCCCAGACCGCTTGGACCCTTGGGAGGAACCCAGCCCCCCTCGACTCCGACGGCCCCTAACAGGGCGGTGAGACAAGCCAGGGCCCGCTCCCTCTGGAAATCATTGCCATACCAGCTGACATGGCGGCCCGGATGGATAGAGACATTCGGCGCCTTGGCAGCCAAGGTTTCGGCAACTTCCTTGATCTGAGAAGCCGGGATATCGCATATATCAGCAGCCCATTCCAGGCTGGCATGGCTGATGCCTTCCTTGAACTTGTCGAAATCCCAACTGTAATCGGCAATAAAATCTTTGTCATATTTACCGTTTTCCACCAGATAGTTCATGATCGCTACGAGGAAAGCAGTATCAGTCCCCGGTTTAATCTTTACCCAGTTGTTTGCTTTGGCAGCAGAGGCGGAAAAGCGGGGATCGACCACTATCAGTTCAGCTCCGTTTTCCAGGCCCTTCAGATACTTCTTGAGATGAGAGAGGTGGACGTTTTCTCCGAGATGACAGCCGATAAAGAGCATGGCTTTGGCATTGGCCATATCCACATTCTCTCCAGGAGGCATGCCGAATGTCTCCAAGTATGCCACATCACGTATACCGCGACACTGAAAGAAAGAGGCCTCACTCACATTCTCGGTTCCAATAACATGTTCAAAGAAATTGGTAGCGTAAACCGCAGATGATCCATGGGGATAAAGGGAAATGCCTTTGCCTCCATATTTATCCTTAACCCCGTTCAGTTTCCGGGCACACTCATCAAGGGCTTCCTGCCAGGAGATCTTCTTCCACTTTGGATCTCCCCGCTTTCCGACGTTCTTAAGTGGATGCTTCAATCTGTCCGGATCATAGAGCAACTGAACACCGGAATTGCCCCGGGCACAGAGAGCAGTACCGTTATCGATAGATTTGGGGTTGCCTTCCAGTTTAACCAGCCGGCCATCTCTGACTTTTCCGACAGCCTGGCAGCGCCAGAAGCACATCTCACATACACCGCCGCTTACGGTTTTGGTGTCTTTAAAACTGCCTGACGGTTTTAGAGGGACAGGTGTGAAGGGCGGATTAGCCCTGGCAGTGACCTTGCTGAGCGGCACTGATGCAGCCGCCAGAGAGGCTGTCTGCAGGAACTTACGCCTTGTCATGTTGAATGCCATTTTCCACTTCCTCCTTTTTTGTAAAGAAATCTATAAGTTGGATTGTTACCCTATAGTAAGGGTGTTGTGACTCTCGACAGACCTTAGCTTTAAATTCGGCAAACCAGGGACGAAATAAAGATTGAAGAAACTCTTCGAGTCCCTCCTGGTCTTCATCAGCCATAATAGCCAGGAATTCCAATTCATTGACTATATGATCAGGTAAATCATGATCATCCAGATCATACCCCCGGCTCTTATAAAAATCTTTGGTTTTCTCGGAAATCGGGCCATAAAGGGTGCCTTCCCCCGGCATATTAACAGAAGCATAGGGAGGGGCGATTACATGCGGGGAGGCATTTATAAAAAGGCGGGTATATTCCGTCTGGAGGTCTTCGATAAAATCATCTGAATTATCAAGAGCGGATCGGACTTCTTCTTTTGCCTTGTTCCACTTTAAATCGTCCAGCAGGAGATAAAAAACTGAGATAATCTCATCGCTTAATTCTTCAGCCGGATCGCGCATAAGCTGGGCAAGAAGCCGATAAATGGTTCCAAGAGTTATTTTTTTTTCATTGCCTACCATATTGGACGAAAATCTATACTATATTAATATGAGCATGTCAACCTATTTGATTATTAATATCTTCAACTTATTTGACAATTCATAATTTTTATACTTATCATATTAAAGATAGAATAGCTCTTATAAATCAATTAGAATAAAGTCAGCAGCCTTTACCGGCTCAGGCTGTTTTCGGATTTTAAGGTCTTTTTTAATATCGACATAATTACAAACAAAGTACGAGGAGGTGACAATATGGACAAGGCGGAACTATGCAGGAAAATAGAGGAAATCTATCCGGAGATAGGGGAATGCGGAATTAACGTCAATGTGGATTATAATGACGAAAAGAAGGCATGGGTAGTTGATCTAAAAAAGGACGACCATGAGCTCACTACTCACCTGGAAGATGATGAGGCCAATCAGTGCATGGAGGGAAAACAGTGTGTGTCCCTCGGTCTTCAGATAGGCCAGCTTGCTGAAAACATAAAACAGATGGGCGGAGGCTCCTGATTCCGGGAGGTCCTGCTGCATCCGGTTTTCAATCGTCAATCAATGTGGGGAGCCCTGGCCGGAGACATAATCGGGTCTGTTTATGAAGGTTCTTCCTTAAAGACAGAAACCTTCCCTCTTTTCTCCCAAGACTCCGGGTTTACTGATGACTCGGTGCTCACTGTAGCAGTGGCGGCCGCTATTCTGAAAGGTAAAGATTACGGTACATCTCTCAGGGAATACGGCCGCCGCTATCCTAACGCCGGCTACGGCGGGTCATTTTTTCAGTGGTTATTTGCCGATAACCCCGGTCCCTATAACAGCTGGGGAAACGGCTCAGCCATGCGGGTTAGTCCGGTTGGCCTGGCTTTTGACAATTCTGACCTGGTACTGAGAGAAGCGGAAAAGAGCGCCGCAGTAACCCACAACCATCCCGAAGGTATAAAAGGGGCCTGCGCTGTTGCCCTGTCTGTTTACCTGGCCCGTAATGGTGCGGACAAGAAAAAGATCAAGCAGGAAATCACCAGACGCTTTGACTATGATCTCTCCCCGTCACTGGAGACAATACGTCCTCATTATTCTTTTGATCTTTCCTGCCAGGGCTCGGTTCCTGAAGCCCTGATCTGTTTCCTTGAATCCCGTGATTACGAAGATGCTGTGCGCAAGGCGGTTTCCCTGGGAGGAGACAGCGACACCCAGGCCTGTATCACCGGAGCAGTGGCTCACAGTTTCTATGGAAAGATACCGGATTATATCCTCCAAAAAATCAGAGAACTACTCCCCACCGAATTTCTTCAGACAGCCGATGCCTTCTGTGCCCGTTATCATATTGACTGACTAAGCAATGGATAAAAAATCTAATTAACCGCGAAAGGCATAATAAACACAGCTAAAATAAAAACCTGGGTGCCTTTCTTTCATTCGCGTAAAACTTTTTAGCTTAAAAGCTGTGGAGATTGCCGGATTACAGACAGAGATGCCGGAAAAAGCCATGAAGAGGATAACAAATGCATGAGGACGACCATCATCACCATCAGATAGACCAGGGAAAATACAAAGATCCGGTCTGCGGCATGAGCACCGATGATGAGAATAAATTTAAGCCCTTTGACCATCAAGGCCGGACCTATCACTTCTGCAGTGACCACTGTCTTACCAAGTTCCAGGAAAATCCTGAGGTCTATATCGGGTCCAGGGCTGAGAAACCGAAAACCGGAGAGCAAGAAACCAATACCCGGGCAGCACTGTATACCTGCCCCATGCATCCGGAGATCAAACAGGAACAGCCCGGCAGCTGTCCCAAGTGTGGCATGGCCCTGGAACAAGCCGGCCCTGTTTCCGGATCTCCGGAAAGGGAATACACCTGCCCCATGCACCCTGAGGTGGTTAGACAACAACCCGGAAACTGCCCTAAATGCGGGATGGCCCTGGAACCCCGCACCATGGAAAAGGGAGGGGAAGAAGAAAATCCGGAATACCGGGATATGCTGATACGCTTCGTTGGCGGAGCTGTCCTGACCCTGCCTCTTTTTCTGATCGCCATGCGAGGGCTCATACCGGGCGGCCATATCCTGGACCGATGGCTCAGTCACAGGACTTATCAGGTTATCGAACTAATTCTCGCCACTCCGGTAGTACTATGGGCAGGCTGGCCTTTCCTGGTCCGGGGAGTTCAGTCCGTCAAAAACAGAAGTCTCAACATGTTCACCCTTATCGCCCTGGGAGTCTCTGTGGCCTACCTTTACAGTCTGGTGGCGGTAATCGCTCCGCAGATCTTTCCTCCTTCAATGCAGACCGCCGTAGGTACGGTAGGGGTTTATTTTGAGGCCGCGGCCATGATCGTCACCCTCATTCTTCTCGGCCAGGTCCTGGAGTTAAAGGCTCGCAGCAGGACCGGAGCCGCCCTTAAGTCCCTGCTGGAACTGGCGCCCAACACTGCCAGGAAGATTAATGAAGACGGCAGTGAATCAGACATCCCCCAGGAACATGTAGAAAAAGGGGACCGGCTCCGGGTAAGACCCGGCGAAAAGATCCCGGTTGACGGAACCGTAGTGGATGGAAGCAGCAGTGTTGATGAGTCCATGATTACCGGAGAACCTATCCCGGTGGAAAAAAGTACCGGGGATAAGATTATCGGAGCCACGGTGAACGGCAAAGGCACCCTGGTGATGGAGGCGGAAAAAGTGGGCAGTGAAACCATGCTGGCCCAGATCGTCGACCTGGTCGCCGAGGCCCAGCGCAGCCGGGCACCTATTCAGAATCTGGCGGATCTGGTAGCCTCCTATTTCGTCCCCACCGTAATTGCCGTGTCCCTGATCTCTTTTGTGATCTGGTACCTGACCGGACCGGATCCCCGTCTGGCCAATGCCCTGGTTATTGCCGTATCAGTACTGATAATCGCCTGCCCCTGTGCCCTGGGACTGGCAACTCCGGTTTCCATAATGGTGGCCACCGGCAAGGGTGCAACTCTTGGAGTCCTTTTCCGGAGCGCCGAGGCCATTGAGACCATGCGCCAGGTTGATACCCTGGTGGTAGATAAGACAGGAACCCTCACTGAAGGCAAGCCCCGGCTGACCGAAATAGTGACCACTGAGGACATAAGCCGGGAAAGGCTCCTCTCTCTGGCCGCCTCCCTGGAAAAGGGGAGTGAACATCCCCTGGCCGCGGCCATAGCCGGCGGGGCCGAAGAAGAAGGGGTTTCTCTTTTTGATGTCGGTGATTTCGAATCCCACACCGGCATGGGGGTTTCCGGCCGGATTGACAACCAGAATGTTATGCTGGGCAACTCAAGACTGCTGAAAAAATTTTCCCTTGATGAAGGCAATCTGGCCGGCAAAGCGAATGAGATGAGAAATGAAGGCCGAACCGTTATGTATGTTGTCGCAGATGGCAAACTGGCTGGTCTTCTGGCGGTAGCCGATCCTGTCAAAAAGGACAGCGCCGAGGCTATCCAGGCCCTGCATAAAGAGAATATACGAATAGTTATGGTAACCGGGGATAATCAGGCCACCGCCCAGGCTGTGGCTCGAAAGCTCGGCATTGACGAGGTGGTGTCTGAAGTTCTGCCGGAGGAAAAGACCGAAGCGGTCAAACGTTTCCAGGAAGAGGGGAATATCGTGGCCATGGCCGGGGACGGGATCAATGATGCTCCGGCCCTGGCCCAGGCCCAGGTTGGGATTGCCATGGGAACCGGTACCGACGTGGCCATGGAGAGCGCCGGAGTAACCTTGGTCAGGGGTAACCTGACCGGTATCGTCAAAGCCCGTAAACTGAGCAGGCTCACCATGCGCAACATCAAACAGAACCTGTTCTGGGCCTTTATCTACAACTCTCTGGGTGTTCCCATCGCAGCCGGTCTGCTCTATCCTTTTTTCGGTATCCTGCTCAGTCCCATTATTGCGGCAGCTGCCATGAGTTTCAGCTCGGTTTCGGTCATCGGTAATGCCCTACGCCTGAGAACGGTTAAAGTGGATTAGCCAGAAGGCATCAACCTGTCCTTAAAAGCCGGCAGGGATAGAAGAACTTTCTTTACCTGCTATAGTTTATTCAAATTGTAACAGCAAGAGTATGCTTAACTGGTGATCAGGGACTTTCAGGGAGTATCTCCATAAAAGACCACCGGGCACTGAATTTTTTGCAAAAGGATTGAAACATCTTTTCTCCTGACTCCTTTGCTGGAATCAGCAAAATAATCAGGAGATCTGAGCACCACACTTATTATATGACGCCTGGGGGCAACATAGTCCACAATTTCTTCCACGATGCTCTTTTCACTCCAGACCGGCTGATAAACAATACCTTTTTTAAACATTTTTTTCTCATACATCTTACTAAGACTGTCCTGGAAAAAATTTCTTTTTTTATGCCGTCCGAATTTACCCTTGTAAGTGGGGTTAACATGGAGAATTTCCAGACCTCCCTCCATCCTCTGGCATAATTTAAGGGTATATTTAATTATTTTTGGATCCAACTCCAGTTCATCAGTGCCCAGCAGCACCCTCTTATTACTTTTTGCGGACCTATCTATAATCTGACGGGCGGTAGCGTATTCACCCTGTTCAGCGAAGGCTGCGGCAGACATACTTTTTTCAAACTCTGCCATTAATTCTAACAACTTAATCATAACACCCCCTCAAACTATAAAACATCCTCTTACACAGTAATAACTCGCTGCAGGAACCGTACCAACATCAACTGATATAATTTTTGTTAATAATTCCAAAATAATAGGTTGGTGGTATCATGTTAACGCGTGTTACATATCGCAACGCTAATTCTCCTATTCCAAAAAAATAATTACGATTACAAAGAGTTAATAATTTGTTGCAAACCCGCTAAATATGTTGCATATTGTAACGCAAATAACAGATGATCTCCCTTTTTAATGTTGACAACAAATAATCACAGAAAAAGATATCCCCAATGAAATCATTCTTCCTGCCTTCAAGCATCAGAAACAAAATAATTTACGGTTTTGCCCTTCTCCTCTCTATAATGGTCGGCACCATGGTCCTGACCTACGGCCTGAATGCGCATATAGAAAAGAAATTACAGGGTCTTGAGGTAATAGACAATCTGTTCGGCAATATTCTGGAGTTAAGAAGATTTGAAAAAAATTATTTCCTTTACGGGGAGCAACAGGCCTTTGATGAGGCTACAGAGTACATAGAAAAAACCCGCGCTACCATGAGGGGAGAAGAAAAAAAATTAGGTCAACTTACTTCTTTGAGCAACATCAGTTACTTCACCGTAATTCTGAATGATTATGAGCGCCAGATGAACCAGCTTAATCATTTCTATCAGGACAATAGAGGTGGTTCCGGGAAAATACCGCCTCTCAAGAACAAGATCAGAGAAAAAGGCAAAGAATTGACCAGCTTTGCCGAAAAAATACTCAAAGAAGAAAAAAGCCTGATACAGATCCTTCTCAAAACCATCAGGCATATCTTGATAACCGGAGGCTTGGTTGTCCTCTTTCTATCCCTTACCATCGCAGCCTTTTTGGGCCGGAAAATAACCAAGTCCCTGAAACTGCTGGAAGAGTATGCGGAAAAGATATCCAGAGAAGAAATTCAGCAGATAAATATCCCGGAGATAGAAATAGAAGTTAAGTCGGTGCTAAACGCCTTTAACAGGATGTCCAGAATGCTGAGTGTCAGACAGCGGCAATTAGTGAGATCCGAGAAACTGGCTTCCCTGGGCACCCTTCTGTCCGGAGTGGCCCATGAGTTAAACAATCCCCTTTCCAACATCTCGACTTCCACCCAGATACTGGCGGAAGAAATTGACGGGGATGACACAGAATTAAAAAAAGAAATGCTTAAACAGATGAATGAACAGTCCGACAAGGCCCGGGATATTGTCAAGAATCTTCTCGAATTTTCCCGTGCCAGGGAATACAAATCCCAGGCTGTTGACCTGAAAAAACTACTGGATGAAACTCTGGTACTAATCCGGGGACAGATCCCCACCGAGGTTGAGATTATCGTGGAAATAACTGAAGAAATCCGTATTGAGGCGGATAAACAGAAGCTGCAGCAGGCACTGCTTAATCTTATAAAAAACAGCATTGATGCCGTTGGCAAACACGGCAAAATATGGGTTTCCGCCCATGTTCTGCTGGACAGTAATTCAGGTGAAGAAGAGATAGAATTGATGGTGGAAGACAACGGCCCGGGTATTGAACCGGATAAGCTAAAGAAAATCTTTGATCCTTTTTATACCACCAAGGATGTGGGACACGGTTCCGGACTCGGCCTGTACATTGTCCACGACATTGTGGAAAACCATGGCGGCAAAATGGAAGTTAACAGCCAGGCAGGTCAGGGCACCAATTTCACTATCTGGCTTCCCAAAATACAGGAGAAAAAAAATGACTGATACCCCTTCTCTACTCGTAATAGACGACGAAAAAGTAGCACTTAAAAATCTTACCTATATTCTGGAAAAAGAAGGGTATGAAGTTACCCCGGTTCAGGACGGCACTATTGCCCTATCCTATATTAAAAAGCAGGAATACCACCTCATTCTAACTGACTTAAAAATGGAAAAGGTTGATGGCATGGATATTCTTAACTACACCAGAAAAAATTATCCGGATACGGAAGTTATCATGATAACAGGCTATGCGACAGTGGACTCAGCCATTGAAGCAATGAAGGCCGGAGCTTATCATTACATTGCCAAGCCTTATAAGATCGAGGAAGTCAGGAAGATTGTCAGAGAAGCTCTGGAAAAACACTCTTTAAAGAGAAAAAATCAGGAGCTGCAGAGAGAGCTGAAGTCCTATAAGAAAAGCACTGACTTTATAGCCAATGACTACCGTATGAGGCGCGTGCTGTCTTCCGCCCAACAAGTGGCTGATACGGACAGTAATGTGGTGCTTATCGGGGAATCAGGAACCGGCAAGGAATTGCTGGCCCGTTTTATTCACAACAACAGTCCGCGCCGGGAAGGTCCGCTGGTCAATATCAACTGCGGGGCTTTTAACGAAGAACTTCTCACTAATGAGTTGTTTGGTCATGAAAAGGGAGCCTACACCGGTGCTGATAAACTGAAAAAAGGTCTTCTGGAAATGGCCCACGGGGGAACACTTTTTCTGGATGAGATAACTGAATTGCCTCTATCCATGCAGGTTAAGCTGCTCCGGGCCATTCAGGAGAAAGAAGTCATTCGGGTCGGGGGCACCGAACCCATAAAGGTAGATGTCCGTTTTATCGCCGCCACCAACAGAAACCTGCAGGATGAAGTTAATGCCGGCAATTTCCGGAAAGACCTCTATTTCAGAATAAATGTGGTTTCCCTGACCATTCCGCCCCTGGCAGAACGCCAGGATGATATCCCCTTGTTGATCCAGCATTTCCTGAAAAAGTACGGGGCTCAAATGGGCAAAAAGGTTTCCGGCGTTTCCCAGGAGGTTTACGAGACCCTTATTAATTACGATTTTCCCGGCAACGTCAGAGAGCTTGAAAATATAATTGAAAGAGGTACAGCTCTGAGCACCGGGGAAACCATAGAGATCAGCCATCTGCCTGAAGACCTTCAGAACACCACCCTTTTAACATTTCGCCGTAAAAACGGGGCCTTACCAACCCTGGCCGACCAGGAAAAAGCCTATATCGAATGGGTATTACAGGAAACCGACAACAATAAAACCGAAGCCGCCAAGGCACTTGGGATAGACCGGGTATCATTATGGAGAAAGATAAAAAAATTCGACATAGAAAGCGATTGAGGCCCTGTTCCAGGTTACAGATTTCTTTCCCAGGTTATAGGCGACGGCCTCAATCCGGAAAACCGTCCTTCTGGTAACTAAAAAATCCTCGTCTATACCTGGCCTACCCGCCAGGACCGCTATCATAACCCCTCCCCACCTGTTGCAAATTGTAACACGATCCTATTTTGCAACAGCTTCCGTTCATCAGGTATATCCTTCTGAAAACACCTGATTTTACTGTACCAAGATCTCCCTGTTATTGCATTTTGCAACATAACCTATTCCCTCCTCACTTGTCCCGTTAGCATTTTATCCTTTTATTTCAATGGCTTATATAAAAAGATAAATTTTGGCACAGTTGCTGCAAAAGACAGTAAATAAACAAGAAATAACCACGGTCAAATTTATATTCTATCTTCAAGGAGATTAAATAATGAACTTAGACAAGCATTTTTCTGCAGCAAGCTTTGCTGAAGCCGGAGAATTTGACACTGCCAGAGAAATGATGAATAACCGGTGGGAATTAAACAAAAAGAATCCCGGTGTTCTGAATGCCCTGGACCGTATGTTTTCGGCGATTACCTTTGCCGAGGCAAATGAACATGAAACCGCCCGCCACTTTCTCGATCCGGCGGCACCCACAATAATGGCCGGCCAAGCGGTGAAGGAAGATTCAAAAATCAGGGTCCAAAAATCCCAGAGCAGAACCTTACAGGATACAGCGGTCGCCACCGCTTTTGCTGAAGCCGGAGAACATGATACCGCTCAGGAAATTCTGGATGCATCCAGCCGTAATCAAACCATCCTGGTTCTTAACAAGGGTACGGTTTTTTCGGAAGTTCTGATGAAATATGCCATCGAAATGGCCCAAAGGTTCAATACCGGCATCCTGGCCCTTAACATGATGGAAGTTCCCACCGGTCTTACCAAGGAGGCCAGTGAAGCCACTATCAGGAATTTCGAAAAAAGAGTGAATCAGCATATCAAGAGATTTGCCGAAAAAGCGAAAGCAAAGGGCATTGAATTGGACCACATCATCCGCATGGGAGACGAAGACCAGATTCTCCGGGAGATAAACAATACCAATCCAGGCATCCGTTATTGTCTTTCCGAGCCCGGCCCGGAAACAGGAGTTGAAGATGAAGACATGGATGAATCCAGTATTCCTGTATTAGATCTGGCCTACTCGCAAATTTAACATCCCCTTAACAGTACTGACAACACAGTCACTGCCAATCTCAGGCAGCCGGTGGACTTGCGCCTGACAACGGAAAACCTTCTTCTTTTTTTCCGGGTATACTTCGCTCACAGATGGGCAAGGGCTCATCCGCCCCTGCACCAGATTCTCCGACTCCTGCTGACAGTCTCGACCGGAACTTATGTGTTCATCACATGTACAGAGATTAATTAAAGTGTACGCCAAAAAGAAGATCAAAGAGAAGCTGCAATTAAGAAGGAGCTATTCATAATGACTTTGGAAATGATTTTGGTATTGGCCGTCCTCACGGTGGCCATTTTGATGTTTATATTCGAATGGGTCCGGGTCGATGTTGTGGGCATTATCATGATGGTAAGCCTGCCCCTGCTTGGCCTGGTCACACCTGAAATGGCAATCAGCGGGCTCAGTAGTAACGCGGTAGTTTCGATTATTGCGGTAATCATCATCGGGGCCGGACTTGACAAGACAGGGGTGATGAACTCCCTGGCCCGGCTCATCCTGAAAGTGGCCGGCAAAAGCCGGAACCGCATCATGGTTCTGATTTCCAGTACAGTGGCTTTCCTCTCCAGTTTCATGCAGAATATCGGGGCAGCCGCCCTCTTTTTACCCGCTGCCAAAAGGATAGCCCGGCAAACCAAAATTCCGGTCTCCCGTCTTTTGATTCCCATGGGATTCTGCGCAATAATCGGCGGCGACCTTACCCTGATCGGAGCCAGCCCCTTAATTATGCTCAATGACCTTATGGAGATCTTCAATGCCGATGTTGAACACTTTGGTCTTTTCTCCGTTACTCCGGTGGGTATCGCCCTCATAATCGCCGCCCTCATATATTTCATTATCCTGGGGCGCTTTATTTTGCCCAGCTCTGAGGGAGAAGAAGTCAGCGGCCCCATGTCCAAGATCCTTCAGGGGACCTATGAAAACGTGGGAACACTTTTTGAAATCCACATCCCGGAAGATTACAGGGGCAAGACAGTCTTGCAGGATCTACAGATCAGACCCCGTTATTTCACTTCAGTGGTGGCTGTCGCCGGTAGTGACAAAAAGCGGAATTTTGCCCCGGACAGGGATACGGAAATAGCGCCGGGAGATGATATAGCAGTTGTCGGCAGTTCGGAGATGATCCAGAAAATGGTTGAAGACCACAACTGGGAGCTGCGTTCTGACCTCTCAACTTTTGCCGAGGATCTCTCGCCTAACAATGCCGGTATAATAGAGGCCATTATCACCCCGCGTTCGGAACTTGCCCGTAAGACTATGCGTGAATTCCGCTTCCGGAAAAAATACCAGGTAAATCCTCTGGCCATTTTCCGGGGCAACAAAATGCTGGTCGGCGGTATCTCTGATATAAGGTTGCAGCCCGGCGATGCCCTCCTGCTTCAGGGAAGATGGGAACAGTTCCACAACCTTAAGGAAAAGCCTGATCTGGCCTTTACCGAAGCGGTACAGGGAGAGATACTAAGAACCCACAAAGCCTTGCCGGCTATTAGCTGCCTGGTGATCGCCCTTATCATGATTATGGGCTTCCAGGTTCAGCTCTCTATTGCCCTGCTCACCGGAGCTCTGGGAATGGTCCTCACTAAAGTCCTCAGTATTGATGAGGCCTATCATGCTGTAGACTGGATGACAGTGTTCCTGCTGGGCGGCCTGATTCCTTTGGGAATCGCCTTTGAACAGACAGGTACGGCCAAATTCATTGCCGACAGTATAATGGGATCCATGGGCACGGTATCACCGATCATTCTTTTAACCGTGATCGGCATACTGACCTCTTTTTTCACCTTGGTTGCCTCTAATGTCGGGGCTGCAGTACTTATGGTTCCCCTGTCCATGAACATGGCAGCCTCAGCCGGAGCTGATCCCCGTATGGCAGCCCTGGTTGTAGGCCTGGCCTGTTCCAACACCTTTATTCTGCCTACCCACCAGGTTAACGCCCTTATCATGCGGCCCGGGGGCTACAAAACAGTTGACTACTTCAAGGCGGGAGCGGGTCTGACTATCCTTTATCTGGTGGTGATGATGGCTGTTATTTACTTTTTTTATGGAATATAACCAGTAACTTAACTTGGCAGATTTTCGTAAGGTTTCCTGATTACATGATGATTAAGAATACCAGCAGAACAAATCAGAAAAGGATCTGACAGACCTGAATAGTGACATTATCAATTAAGACAGCTTATCAGACCAAAAAGCTAAAGAGATAATTTCCCATGATGACATACATTTACACCTTTATACTCTTATTCGGATTCTGGGTGCTGTTGTCCGGCAGGTTTGATTTGTTCCATCTCAGCCTTGGCCTGATAGCAAGCCTGCTGGTTTCCCTGATGTCTGCTGATCTTCTTTTTCAACGGAACAGGAGGGGAGGCAGGCTTGCCGAGGCCGGGCGCTTCCTCCTGTATATTCCCTGGATTATCAAGGAAATTTTTCTGTCATCTCTGCATGTAGCCTATCTGGCTCTGCATCCTGATATGAAAAGACTCCTGAAACCCGGGATAATAGTTTTCGAGACCAGGCTCAAGAAAGATATTTCCCAAACAGTGCTGGCAAATTCCATCACCCTGACTCCCGGGACCATAACTATAAGGGTGGTTGACAACGTCTTTTATGTCCATGCCCTGACTTCCATGTTTGCAGAGGGACTTCCGGGAAAAATGGAAAAAAAGATTGCCGGTGTATTCGGGGAGGAGGTCTGATGGCTGATTTTTTTATGACTACGGGGCTTGTTCTCTGCCTGCTCCTGTTCTTAGTGCTCTACAGAACCATAACAGGGCCGACCATTATCGACAGGATTCTGGGAGCAAATGTTATCGGGACCAAGACCACCATTCTCCTGGTCATATTGGGAATCCTCTACGAGCGGGTTGAAATGTTTGTGGATATCGCCCTGGCCTATGCCATGCTGAACTTTATTGTGACCATTGCCGTATCCCGCTACTTCATGCACCACAGGAACATTTCCCCCTCAGGATACGGACTGATTCATAAAAGCGGAAAGGAATAATTCAGAAATGCTTTTAAATATTCTCGTTATACTCTTGATTGTCTTCGGTCTTTGCTTCTTCCTGGCCACGACGGTCGGACTCCTGCGTTTTCCCGACTTTTATACCAGGATGCATGCCACGGGTAAGGGTGACACCATATCATCACTGCTCATCCTTTTGGGACTGGCCCTTTATAATCTCCAGCACCTTTCCGTAGCCTCCCTGCTGGTCAGCATCAAGATTCTGATGATACTTTTCTTCCTCTTTATGGCCAGCCCCACCGCTACTCATGCCATTATTGATGCGGGGTACCAGTCAGGAATAGCCCCATGGCAGAATGAAGAAGACGGGGAGGAAGGGAAATGATCTGGCAGTTTGATATTATTGTTCTTCTTTTCATGGCAATCTGCGCCTTTTTTGCCATTCAGGTTAAGGACCTCCTGGGGGCAGCTATAGTTCTCGGGGTTTACAGTTTTCTCATGTGCCTGCTCTGGACAGAAATGGGGGCAGTAGACGTTGCTTTCACCGAGGCGGCAGTCGGGGCCGGAGTCAGCACTGTTCTCTTTATTGCCGCAGTCCATCGTTCTTCCCGCCGGGTCAAGACCAAAAGGTCCGGAAGAATGCTGAGCAAAGCCGCAGGCCTTGCCTCAGCCGGGCTTCTGGGAGCTGCCCTCTTTTATGCTTCCGGTGGTTTTCCGAATTGGGCAGATCCCGCTTCTCCGGCCGCCAGTCATCTTTCTCCGTACTTTATCACCCAGACCCTGTCTGACACCTCGGTCCCCAACATCGTTACCGCAGTTCTGGCGGACTACAGAGGGTATGACACCCTTTTTGAGACTGCGGTCATCTTTACAGCCGGAATGGCAGTATTAATGATCTTAGGCAGGAGGCATGATGAAAACAACATTCAGGCTGGAAACATTATAGAAGCAGGCTATGAGGATTCCATTATCCAGACGGTAAGCCGAACCCTTATCCCTTTTATACAGATTTTTGCCCTGTATGTTGTGGGCCATGGTCACCACAGTCCGGGCGGAGGTTTCCAGGGAGGAGTGCTTTTAGGAGCAACCTTTGTCCTGATGGCGATAAGTTTTAATCTGAAAATGGTGCTCGGCAGGATTTCCGAGAAAAAAAATCTTCTGCTGGCCAATACCGGGGTTATTGTCTACGCCGGTATCGGGGCCTTGTGTATAGCTCTTGGAGCCAATTTCCTGGATTATTCAATCCTGCGCAAGCTGCTGCCTGCCACTGATCAGGTCATGGCCCGTTCTCATGCCATCCTGGGAGTGGAAATCGGCGTTGCCATGACTGTCACAGCGATCATCATTCTTATCTACAGCAATCTGGCCTCAGGCGGCACCAATAAAAAGGGACTGTAAAAGTGGAATTACTGCTCAACAACTATAACTACTGGATCTATACCGTTCTTATGATGATCGGCCTCTATGCCATGCTGGCCAAGAATAATCTCATCAAAAAGATAATCGGCATGAGCATATTCCAGACCGCCATTATTGTTTTTTATGTGTCAATCGGGGCCAAGGAAAACGCGACCATCCCTATAATTGAGCATGGCCATGGTCATGCAGAGGCAATATCCGCCCTGCATTATGCCAACCCCCTGCCCCATGTTCTGATGCTTACCGCTATTGTGGTTTCAGTAGGAACTCTTGGGGTGGCTCTGGCTATAGCCCAGAAAATTTACAGCAGATATCACACTCTGGAAGAAGACGAGATTCTGGAACAGATAAACGGACAATCAGCCCCAAACCATACCACAACCTTCGAAGGTGCGGTCAATGATAAGTGAAGATCAAATCCCGGTTATAATAATTACAGCCCCTCTCCTGGGAGCTTTTCTGGTCAACATTGCCGGCCTGTTCGGCTTTAAGCGCGTCAGTTGCCTCCTGCTGACCGCAGCGGTCCTTTTTCTCGCCCTTGCCGCCTCAATCGGTACGCTTTTCCAGGTTATGGAAAACGGGGTGATCAGTTACCGCCTGGGAGGCTGGCCGCCGCCATTCGGAATTGAATATGTTATTGATCACCTCAATGCCCTGGTACTCGTGGTTGTTAACGCCGTAAGCCTGATTACCGTTATTTTTTCCGGCAGAAGCGTGAAGAAGGAAATACCCTCTCATAAGATACCACTTTTTTATTCCATACTTATCCTACTGGTGACCGGGCTTTCCGGAATAACTATAACCGGCGATGCCTTCAACCTGTACGTACTTCTGGAGATTTCAGCCCTAACCGGTTACGCCCTTATCGCGGTCGGCAGAAACCGGGCCCTGATGGCAAGTTTCAATTACCTTATGCTGGGCACGATCGGTGCCAGTCTCTATCTTCTGGGGACCGGACATCTCTATATTATGACCGGATCCCTGAATATGGGAGACCTGAGCGTCATCCTGACCGATCTTTACGGTTCCAGGGCGATTCTAATAGCATTATTCTTGATACTGGTGGGGACCTGGATCAAAATGGCCCTTTTCCCTCTCCATACCTGGCTGCCGAACAGTTATACCTATGCCCCTACAGCCACTTCCTGTATCGCGGCCCCCCTGGTTACCAAGGTTAGCGTCTATATCATGCTCCGGGCCATGTTTTCTATCTTTACTCCGGAATATGTCTATAACTACCTCAATATCTCAGGTCTCATTATCTGGGTATCGGTAATTGCCATTGTGGCCGGTTCACTTTTGGCCCTGGCTCAAAAGGACCTGAAAAAGATGCTGACCTATCTGATTGTGGCGGAGGTGGGCTACATGGTGGGTGGGGCCTGGCTGGCCAACAGCCTGGGGCTGACCGGAACCATTCTGCATATCCTTAATGACGCCCTAATGACCCTCTGCCTGTTCATGGCTGCCGCCACAATCGCTTACAGGACTGGGAACCTCGGCCTGGAGAACCTGGGCGGACTGTATAGAAAAATGCCTTTTACCATGGCCGCCTTCACCATCGGGGCCCTGTCCATGATCGGGGTACCCCCGACAGCCGGTTTTTTCAGTAAATGGTATCTGATCCTGGGGGCTATTGATGCCGGACAGTGGGGATATATGGCGGCCCTGATCTTTTCAAGCCTGGTTAACGCTATTCTGTTTTTCCGAATTTTTGAGATAGCCGTTTTTGAAAAAGCTCCGGAAGAAGGACATGAGAGAAAGCGGTTTGCCGAGGCCCCTTTGTCCATGGTGGCCCCACTCTGGATAGTTGCTGTTAGCCTGATAGTCGTCGGGATCTACACTGGAGATATTGTCACCAATGTTATCCAGTATGCTGTACCGCTGATTAATTAACAACTAATAACTTAATTTTTAATTTTCATACAGAATATGACTATTATTTCCCTGAAACCCCTTTTAGCCGTCCTTGTTTCCCTGGTAGCTGTTCTGCCCATTGTCCTTTCCGGCAAAC
>JBKHJR010000026.1:0-33098 GCA_046537975.1 Desulfurivibrionaceae bacterium | reverse complement strand
GATTTGGAGCTTGTTAAGGGCTATTATCCTTTCACCGGAATACCCGGTCATGAATTTGTGGGAGAGGTGGTTAAGGCCCCTTGCCAACCTTCCCTGAACGGCTGCCGGGTGGTGGGAGAAATAAACTGTGCCTGTTTTGCCTGCCCTTTTTGCCGGCAAGGGTTGTACTCTCACTGCCGGAATCGGACAGTGGCTGGGATAAAGGGGCATCAGGGCTGTTTCGGGGAGTACTTGAGCCTCCCCGTCACCAATCTTCATCAGGTGCCGGATTCGGTTTCTGATGAAGAGGCGGTTTTTGTAGAGCCTCTGGCGGCATCTCTCCAGATTCAGGAGCAGCTGCAAATAAAGCCTTCGGATAAGGTCCTCATAGTCGGCAGCGGCCGGCTGGGCCAGCTTATCGCCCGGACCCTGGTCCTGACCGGTGCCGAGGTTGCTGCTGTGGTCCGTCATCAAAAACAGGCTGACCTGCTTGCTGAGATATCAGCCTGTCCGATTAAGGAAAGCGAGGTGGAGAAGGCCTGGGCAGATGTCGTGGTGGAAGCCAGCGGCACCCCTTCAGGATTTTTTTTAGCCTCTCAGGCAGTCAGGCCCGCTGGTACCATTGTCCTTAAATCAACCTACCGGGATGAGTGGCAGATGAATCTGTCCAGTCTGGTGGTGGATGAAATCAGGCTGACAGGATCCAGATGTGGCCCCTTTCCCCCGGCCTTGCGCCTATTGGCCGGTAAGATGGTGGACCCCACTCCCCTTATCGAGGAAAAGTATCACCTGAACCACGGGAAACGGGCCCTGGAACTGGCTGGCCGGTCCGGTGTCTTAAAGGTGCTTCTTGATCCCGGTTGATTTCCTGTCTCCCGGGAAATGGATCAGGCCGGACTTCCTGAAAGCTGCCGTTTCGTAGGGCCTCGATAAACTCTTCCTTGGAGGTTACCGGAATGGTGAGCCTGGTGGCCACGGAGCCGAGTTCCTCGAGGCAGTGCGCGTCGCTGCCGCCTACCAGACGGACTCCGTATTCACGCCGCCATTTTCCTGTTTTCCTGTTCTGGCTCTGGGTGTTTCTACCGTTGACCCCTTCCACTATCCAGCACTTTCCCTTTTTAATCAAGACCTTATTGGTTTGGCGTCCAGGCCGGAAGGGGTGAGCCGCAATCACGGCTCCACCGGTATCCTGAACATGTTTTAACAGAGGGCCGGCGGCGAGTCCGGCCGGTATATCTTCAAAGGGGCCGAAGAGAAGAAAGTCTCCTTCCGGGGTGGTGTATTCCATGCCCAAGATCAGGCAGAGGCCGTTTCCCTGGATGCCTTCCCTTACTTCTCTGTGGACAGTCGTATTGTGGTGGTCGGTTATGCAAACCCCGTCGAGTCCCAGATCCCGGGCATGATTGAGAATGTCCTGAGGATGCAGACGGCTGCAGGGCGAATGATGACTGTGAACATGCAAATCAAATAACATGCTTGTATAATCAATCAGCATACCGGAAAAGTCCAGTTGTTAATCTGGATAATTGATATATAGTGATCGGTATTTTCTATGAGAGGCAGAGGGGGGGACAGGAAAATGAAGGATAAGACCGGGGAAAACGATAATATCCTGCTTCCTGGTATGCCGGATGGCGGCTCAGCCCTCTTTGTCTGTCAGGGAGGAGAGATATGAGGTCAGGTTTATCTTTTTATGGCTTATCCCGCATTTTCGCCGGATATTTTGGCGATGTTTGTGGATCGTTTCCGGAGAAAGGTTCATAGCCTCGGCGATCTCCTTGGAGTTTCTTCCCTGAGTGATCAGATGGCAGATCCGGGTTTCGGTGGGGGTCATTTTCAGGTGTTGCGAGGAAAGGGAGTATACCAGGGGTGAGGTGATATCTTTCAGCTGTTTTTCAATAGTTGTCAGAAGGTCGGCTTGCTGTTGATTCAGATGGTGGTTTTTCAGCTTTTCGAGATAGGGTATTATAAGCTGCTGAATATTGGCGGTAAGGCGGTTTTCCAGATCCTTCTTGTCTTTTTCTCTCTGTTCCAGAAGGACCTTAAGGGCGATATTTTTGTCTTCCAGCTCAGCGGTCCTCTCTTTTACTCTTTCATCGAGGTGATCGTAGGATCTTTTGAGCTTATCCTCGGTTTTCTTGTGTTCTACCACTCCGGCAATGACCCGGGCTGCAGCGAGCAGGGTCTCTTCCACTGTTTCATCCCACTGCTGGCGTTCTTTCAGGTAGAGTATATAAACTCCTATTGTTGAGTCGTTGGGGGAGCTGATAGGGATGCAGTAAAGATTTTGTGGTGCAATCGGAGGATTTTTGGTTTTCTGCCAGATCCTCTCCGGGACTTTGGAATATATAGGTCGTCCTTCTGCAGCTGTCCGGCCGCAGAAGCATTCTCCCAGTTTGACCTGCCGGCAGGCTGAAATGATTTCCCGGGGCATATCAAGATGGGCTGTGAGCTCCAGTACTTCCCGCTCCCTGTCTAAAAGAAAGGCCGCCCCGGCCGGCTCCAGTCCGAGCCAGGGCAGGGAGACAATATGCCTGAGGAATTCATTTAAGACCTCTTCCAGGGTCATATCTTCCAGCAGGAGGCTGAGGATGTGGTTAAGGGCGGACTGGGGTTTTAAATGTCTTATGTTTTCTTCTTCCACTATCTTCCAGTTGGTAATATCGGAAAGGGAACTTCGGAAAATAACCTCTCCCGAAACCCCGAGATCAGGCACGCTTTCCATCTGGACATATCTGCATCCTGATTCTGAAGGCTTAAGTTCCAGATGGCAGACTTTTTTTTCACCAGACTGGCGGACCTGGTCAAGATGCTGATACAACTGGCTGCCGGTCTTCCCGGCCAGATAATAGTTGAGCTTTTTGCCCGGCAGGCTGTTTCTGTCTTCATTAACCATTCTGCAGAAGGTAAGATTGCCTTCCAGGATAAGTCCCCTGTTGTCCAGGGTGCAATAACCCACCGGGGCATTATCGTAGAGTTTTTGCAGGCGGTTCTTGGTGTGTTCGAGTTCCTGATATGCTGACTGCAGTTCTTCGTTCTGGTTGATCAGCTCCATTTGAAAGATTTCATAATCCTGGAGCAAAGAGGCTATTTCCTCATGTGATAATCTGGAAACGTCCAATATTTCACCTCTGTTGGCCCGCCTGGCCATTTGTGGTAATTTGCGGTGTCCGGGGCGGTTATTTTTTTAGTCTTTCATACACCGTTGCCGGAAGACGGGTTTAAGCTTCATTGCCGGAGACTATTCTGTTTACCGGTTAACCAAAAAAATATATGATCTTTACTATAATTTATATGAATTGAATCTTTTTTAAGATAATTGTCAATTGCAACAGGTAATTGATTTTTATTTTTAGCGGCGCTGGCTCATCTTTATCCTGGGGAATTAGTACAGATCAAGAAGCCGGTTCCTGGCTTTAATCAGGAGGGAAGGAGGGTCCGGCCACTGTTCCAGGATAATGGCGCCCTTAAAATTCCTTTCACGCAGGTGCTTAATTACCAGTTCCAGACCCGCTGGATTGTTTTTCGAGGGCCCGGTAAACAGGGGGAGGTGAGTATCAGTTTCGCCGTAGTTTTCATGGAAATGGACGTGAATTAACGGGACGTGAGAGGATAAATTCTGCAAAAAGCCGACATAATCGTTGGGTGTGGTCCGGCAGAGGTTGGCATGGCCGAGGTCAAAGCAGAGGCCGACATGTTTGCCGGGCATCTCGGTTTCCTTCAACAGGGAAAAAAAGGTGTTACAGTCCTCCGGTGTGGTTTCCGGTGTATTTTCGAGGGCCAGTTTGAGACCCGCCTTGTGGGTGGCAAGTATTACCGGTTTCAGTTTTTCCAGGAAAAGGCCGGTACCTTGGCCGGTATAAAAATGGATGACGAGCAACCGTGCTTCAATGGCCACGGCAAAGTGAATGTGTTTCAGAATAAGCGCGGTTCCCCCTTCTTTCAGGGGATTGGCCCACCAGGGGGCATGTACACTCAAGAAAATGCCATTATCCGACGCGGTCTTGCGGATCCAGTCAATCTGCCGGCTGCTTAGCTCGTCTGTGTCCCAGCCTGAACCATCCCCTTTTTTATCAGGAAACCATTCAAAGGCATCAAAGCCGTTGTTGACCGCAAAATCAAAAGGGGCTGAAGCTCTGATTGCTGAATAGGAAGTCTGGTTGCCTATGCGGAAGGGAAATTTTTTCTGTGCCGGTTCCAGTTCTTGATCCGTGGTCCTGTGACCCTTCCAGTCAGCACCAACCTGGCTCCGGGTCTGGACCACATAGAACCTGCCGTCGGCGTAGACTCCTTCGATATCCTGGGCTGCTCCCTCCATCGCCTTTTCCACTTCCAGGCCGATTTCTGTCAATTTCCTGAGAAAATCATCTCTTAACTTTCCCTGCCACAGGAGGTCAACCTTGTTGTAATCAATGATTTCTTCTCTGGGCGGCTCCAGGGTATGGCTGTCATAGAGGCCCGCTCCCGCGTAATTTTGCAGGTCTTCCCCGTTTGAGTCGGAACGGAGAATCAGGCCGCTTCCGAAAAGGGCCTGACTCTTGCTGGGGTAAAACTGCAATTCCGGTTGAGCATCTTTACTCTTTTTGCAGACAAAAGACAGGGCCTTACCCTGGTAATTGCCGCTGCACAGGGTTTCTCCCAGGCCCACCACAATCTCGCCGTAGATTTCATCATCCTGTCCTGTAAAGGGATTGACCGTGTGGAGTACAAAGGCGTATTCCGCAGGCACCACCTGCTGTATCAAAACTGACATAACCAGATCCCGGTGGTTGATCTCCCATTTTTTCCTGCTGTAATAAGCCCTGTCATTCCATTTCGAGGCCCAGATCTGTTTGATCCGCTTTTTGAAGGTGTCCAGGTCAGCTGGAAAGACAAGATCCTGCTCTTCCATGGCCTCCCTGAGATCATTGAGAAGGGCGGGCGGCAGTGTTAATTCGGTAACCAGGTCGCGGAGCCGGGGTAACACCTTGGCAGGGTTCTGATCCACTTCCCTGAGAAGTTGATCATATTCCGTCTGGAGATTCCTGTTTTCCTCCAGGGCAAGGACCTTCTCGCAGACCCCGAAAGGAATGGCCGCTGAAGCCGGAATGCCGATCCAGCCGGGGAGCTTTTCCTTCAGTCTTTTCAACTGATAAGCCTTGCCGCCGGTAATTTCCGGGTCAAAACTCCCCATATCCACGGCCAGGGGGTATTCGACACCTGCTTTATCATAAGGTGCCGAAGGCAGGCTGAAGCCCTCGATCTTTTCAGCCCGCCGGGTTAGTACGTTTGGAGTGGCGGGCATGGCTTTATGTTCTGTGTCAAGCGTTGCCGCCTTTTCGAACAAAACATCCCCGGAGGCTGCAGGGGAGAGAAAAACCGGCTGTCCTTCCAGTTCTTCCAGGGTGTCGATAATTCCTTTCTCATAACAGGAGGCGAAAAGAATTCCGGCATTCCTGGCCCGGACAGCAATATGGGAGAGCATGTCAACGCTGGAAGAGGTTATTACTCCTGTCAGGTTGTTGATAATTTCTTCCTCACCACTGAGCCGATCGCTCAGCACAACAGTAGGCTCGTTTAGTTCGGTATTCTGCAGGTCCATCAGATTTTCCACTCGCAGGATTCCCCTTGCTCTACCCCGGCTTATTATCTGCCAGCTCCTTAAATTGGCGGTTTTGCGGAGGGCGCGGTCATTTAGATTCAGCAGAATTGAAAGAATAAAGGCGGCTCCGCTCCGGATGATCTCCTGGCTGAACAGGTCAATTACCCACCTATCCGCCTTGAAACCCCGGCCCAGATATTCCGCCTTCTCCTGGAGGAGGTCGGTATAGTAATCGGCAAAGGAGGCCAGGACATTATTTATTTTTTCATTTACGGCAATAAATTGCAAGGCCCGGTCTTCGGGAGAAGCAGCTTCCCGGCTCTTTAGGGCATGCAAAAGATCAAGGCAGTTTACAAGCTCGGGATTATGATGGTAAAGCCTGACATTTTCCCCGAGCATTCCGATCAGGTCTTCCAGAAATTCAGGTGGCAAATGTTTATGGGTGTTGCCCTCGACAGTAAGGCGTAAGAATTCTTCCAGAGCCAGGTCAAGATAGAGGATATCGCGTCGGCAGTCATCAGCAGTCGTCCGGTTCAAGGCATCCTGCAGGCTGATTCTCAGGTCAGTGACGGCTCTGACCCTGTCAGTCAGGGGTATTTCTTCATTATTCCGGTCTTGATAAATCCGGGCGGCTTTATGCTCAAGCTCTTCATCGAGACAGTGTCCGGCCTCATTAATGGCGCTGGCCAGATCCATTGCCGAATGGATTGTCCTTAAGAGATCCAGATAATTTTCAAAATCATGAATCAGGTTATCCTTGATATGGGGCACAAAATCAGGGTCAGTGACAATCGGTCTTTCAAAACTTCTGAGTCTTTCCCTGGATACCCCGCCCTGTTCCAGGGTGTTATAAAAACGGTCCAGGTCGCCGTTGGTGCGCAGGAACTCGAGATAGGCCTCACAGATAACGATATCATCCGCAGTGGTGTTGTTGTGCAGCTTCTGGTGCCATTCTTCCAGGAAATGGCCGCTGACTTCCTTGAGGTTATGGCGGTGCATGATGTGCAGGATGTCGTCGCGTATCTGCTGCCCCCTGTGCCCTTCTGCTCCGCGGCCCAGAGTGGAAAAGATAAGACGGATTATTGCCCGGCCCTCAGGGGCCTGGTGCTGGTACAGGGAGGCAAGTTTGAGGGTCAGCCGCTGTTGGGCGTGAGTCAGCTCCCGGGGTTTGGTGTTATAGTTTCGCTGCCAGTCAAGCTGGCGCAAAGCAGAAAAGCGCAGCCAGACAAAAAGCAGAGCCAGGTCGTCGGTATTTAGCACCCGGTCAAGAAAATCGTGGCACAGGTTGAACCGGTGCATCAAGGTCCAGGAATTTTGCCCTGTCTCAGCCTGAATGATTTCATCCGCCAGGGAAACCATATTAGATTTTAAGTCGGTAATATCCATGAGACAATGTATGTCCTGGTAATTGACGGTCTTATAAAGATAGCTCTTAATATCTTTGCCCGGATTTGTTTTGTCAAGATAAATCAGGGGGGCTCAGGAGCAACAGGGGGCCGGTAAAAAGGGTTTAACGCTGTTTCAGAAATATAACGAGTGGAATTAGGTTAATAACTTGTCAGGCTGCATAGAAGAATGATATTCTGAAACTAAAGCCCAAGCGCTGAGATTCCTGTCTTGCTCTTGGTTTACTGCATTTTAAAAATCTATTATCCGGATAAAAAGCAAGAAGGAGCAATGGAGACAAAGGATACATATATTGAGAGGTTAGCAAAACATCTCGGCATTGTCCCGTCTTATACCGATATATGGGGAAACCGTCACCATATCTCCGATCTCACCAGACGTTCCCTTTTGGCCGCTATGGGAGTCAGAGTTTCTACTGAGGAGGAGGCCCGCCGGCGTCTGAGAGAGATAAAGGACAAAGATTGGCTCAGAAGACTGCCCCCTGTCCAGGTTGCCTGGGAAAATCAGCAGATCGTCAATGTTAAGGTTACTATTCCTGCTGACCAGGCTGCATCCGGTTTTGACTGTATACATTGGCGATTGATTGAGGAGAACGGCTCCCGGCGGGAGGATGATTTTGATCCGGCTGATCTGGCTGTCTCGGAAAGCAGGGCTGTCAGGGGTGAGAAATGGCAGTGTCTTGTCCTTCCTTTGGCCGATCCGCCACCTCCGGGCTATCACCGCCTGGAATTAGAAGGGGGAAAAGAAAGCTGGCAGGCTGGAATGAGCTTAATTGTTGCCCCTCTTCATTGCTATCAGCCCCGGGCACTGGAAGATTCCGGCCGGGTCTGGGGGCTGGCAGCCCAGCTTTATTCCCTTCATTCTGAGCGCAATTGGGGAATAGGTGATTACACTGATCTTATCCGACTCCTGGAGTTCGCCGCCCAGAGCGGGGCTGGAGTGGTAGGTTTGAACCCCCTGCATGCCCTTTTCCCGAATAATCCCGGCCATGCCAGTCCCTACAGTCCTTCCAGCAGATTGTTCTTTAATGTTCTTAATCTGGATGTTGAGGCCATAGCTGATTTCAGTGAATGTCAAGAGGCCGAAGAAAGAGTGGAAGACGAGTTTTTTCAGGCAAAACTCCGGGCCCTGCGATCCTCTGATCTTGTAGATTATCAGGGTGTGGCTGAAGTTAAGTTCGATATTCTGGAAATGCTTTACAGTTATTTCCGGAAGAATCATCTCGAGCAGAACAGTGACCGTTCTGCTGCTTTTCGTGCTTTCCAGGCCGGGCAGGGGGAGGAGTTAAGAAATCAGGCCCTTTATGAAGCCCTGCAGGAACATTTTCAGAAGCAGGATCCGAAAATATCAGGCTGGCAGGACTGGCCGGAACCTTATCATCGACCGGATTCCGAGGCAGTAGCTGCTTTTACCGCGGCTCATGGCGAGCGCCTGGAATTCTTTGAATATCTGCAGTGGCAGTCCTGGCTGCAGTTGGAGGCCGCCGGAAGAAGGGCCTGGGAATTGGGTCTGGGAGTGGGGCTTTACCAGGATCTGGCGGTAAGTGTTGACTCCGGAGGAGCAGAGGTCTGGGCCAATCAGGATCTTTACGGCCTGGAGGCCAGGACAGGGTCCCCTCCGGATGATTTTAATCTTAAGGGGCAGGATTGGGGTTTGCCGCCCTGGATACCGGCGGAGTTGCGGGATAGGGCCTATGTCCCCTTTATCTCTACTTTGCGGCAGAATATGCGTTATGCCGGGGCCCTGCGTCTTGATCATGTAATGGGTCTTATGCGGCTGTTCTGGATACCCCGTGGGATGAGACCGGATCAGGGAGGATATGTTTCTTATCCTTTTCAGGAATTGCTCGCTATCCTGGCTCTGGAGAGCAGCCGTAACCGTTGCCTGATTATCGGTGAAGATCTGGGCACAGTCCCGGAAAAAGTCCGCCAGTCCCTGGGGCCGTTAGGAGTTCTCTCTTATCGTTTATTTTTCTTTGAAAGAGATCAGCAGGGAATGTTCACAAGGCCGGGAGATTACCCCACCCAGGCCCTGGTAGCCTCGAGCACCCATGATCTTCCTACTCTGACCGGTTTCTGGGCCGGCAGGGATCTGGAAATCAGAAATGAATTTCAGCTCTTTCCTGATAAGAAAGTATATGAAAGGCAGGTGGTGGAGCGAGCCGCAGACCGGGCCCGCCTTTTGCTGGCTCTGGACAGTGAGGGGCTTCTTCCCGAAGACATGGATGTTAATCCCGTCTCAATTCCGGAGATGACTCCTTCCTTGCTGCGGGCGGTTCACCTTTATCTGGCCCGGACACCGGCCAAGATTATGGTAGCTCAATTGGAGGATGTCCTGGGCCAGATGGAGCAGGTCAATCTGCCCGGTACAGTTGAAGGAATGCCCAACTGGCGGCGTCGGTTGCCGCTGGCTCTGGAAAACTGGAGTTCGGAAGAGGAGATCGGCAGGCTTATGGCCAGCCTGCGTAAGGAAAGAGGGGCAGCAGTTACCCCCCCCAGAACCTTTGTCCCGGAGGGAGTTGATAAGGAAAACCTGGACGCCTTCAGGGTAGAGTTTTCCATCCCCGGTGCCACATACCGGCTTCAGCTTCACAGTGGCTTCAGTTTTGAGGATGCCACCTCTCTGGCCGGATATCTGACTGATCTCGGTATCAGCCACTGTTATTCTTCTCCCTGTCTTAAGGCCAGGCCCGGCAGCAGTCATGGTTATGATATAATTGATCATAATTCCTTAAACCCTGAACTCGGCGGCTGGGAAGGCTTTACCGGATTCAGCGCTTCCCTGAAGCAGCATGGACTGGAACAGATAATGGATATAGTGCCCAATCACATGGGGATTATGGGCAGTGACAATATCTGGTGGCTGGATGTCCTGGAAAACGGGCCTTCCTCCAACTATGCCCGGTTTTTTGATATTGACTGGGCCCCCTTAAAGGATGAACTGCGGGGCAAGGTCCTGCTGCCGGTGCTGGGAGATCAATATGGCAATGTCCTTGACCGGGGGGAACTTAGTCTCAGTTTTTTCCCCGACCAGGGCAGTTTTTCTGTAGAATACTATGAACACCGCTTCCCTGTTGATCCCAGGGAATATCCCCGCATTCTGGCCCGCCGTCTGCATGATCTGTCTTCCAGGATGGGTGAAGATAACCCGGTACTGCTGGAATTTCAGAGCCTGCTTACCGCCTTTGCCAATCTCCCTTCCCGCAGCAGGGTGACCAGTGAGGCGGTAAGTGAACGTAACCGCGACAAGGAAGTCCATAAGCACCGGCTGGCGGAGTTGTATGATTCCGTGGCTGATATAAGTCATTATGTTGAGGAATGTCTGCGCGAGTATAACGGAGGTGAGGATTACCAGGCCGACCCGGCTCTGCTGCATGATCTTTTAGAGGTCCAGGCCTGGCGTCTGGCCTACTGGCGGGTGGCTGCCGAACAGATAAACTATCGCCGTTTTTTTGACATTAATGACCTGGGGGGGCTGCGCATGGAAAATCAGGCTGTATTTGAGGCCAGTCATAAGCTGGTATTGCAGCTGATTGCCGAGGGACAAGTCCAGGGACTGCGTATTGATCACCCGGATGGTCTCTTTGATCCGGTCCAGTATTTTCAGAGGATCCAGGAAAGAGTGACTGCTCTTACCAGTCCGGCTTCTGAGCAGGCTTGGGGGGCCGGGGGCTTCAGCAGCACCCCCCATTATCGTGGCTCTTCTCCGCGATCCGTCTTGCAGGACACCATTAAACGTCCCCTGTATATGGTAGCGGAGAAGATTCTAATCGGTGATGAAGGGCTTCCCCGAAACTGGCCGGTACACGGCACCACAGGTTATGATTTTGCCAATCTCTGTACCGGGCTTTTTGTTGATCCCGGAGCAGAATCAAGGTTTACCGGGATTTATGAGGACTTCCTGGGAGAGAGCATGGATTTCCAGGAAATTCTGTTTGAAGCCAAGAAAGAGATTATGCAGGGTGCCATGGCCAGTGAACTTAAAGTGCTGACCACTGAACTGGCCAGAATAGCCGAATCCGATCCCCACACCCGGGATTTCACTCTGGACAATCTGGAGGAAGCCCTTACCGGTATTGTGGCATTTTTCCCGGTTTACCGTACCTATATCTCCCGGAACAGGGTCACTGCAGCGGATCAGGCAATTATGGAACGGGCTGTGGCCAAGGCCAGACAGAGAAGCGGGGCTGCCGATCTTACTATCTACGACTTTATCCGTGATGTTCTGCTGACTACTATAACCCAAGGCAAGTCGGAACCATACCGACAGCGGGTCTTTCGTTTTACCATGCGTTTTCAGCAGTATACCGGTCCGGTTATGGCCAAGGGAATGGAAGATACCTCTTTATATCGTTATAACAGGTTGGTCTCTCTTAATGAGGTGGGCGGGCAGCCTGATTTTTTCGGTATTCCGGTACAGGAATTTCATAAGAAAAACATGCTGAGGCAGGAACGCTGGCCCCATTCCATGCTGAATACCTCCACCCATGACAGTAAGCGCAGTGAAGACGTCCGGGCCCGTATCAACCTCCTGTCCGAATTCCCTGAAGAGTGGGAGGCTAAACTTTCCTGCTGGGCCGGACTTAATAAAAGCAGTAAAAAAAAGGTCAAGGGCAGACCTGTGCCTGAACCCAACACCGAGTACCTCCTCTACCAGACCCTGATCGGGGCCTGGCCCCTGCAGGATGTGGCAGGAGAAGTCCTTGACGATTTCCGGCAGCGTATCCAGGCTTATATGGCCAAGGCGGTTAAGGAGGCCAAGGTCCGGACCTCCTGGCTTAATCCTGATCCTGATTATGAAGCGGCACTGGCCGATTTCATCGATAAATTGTTTGATTTTGGGCACAGTGCTGCTTTCTGGGAGGAATTTCTCCCTTTTCAGGAGAAGATAAGCAGGTTGTCCTTTTTTAACAGCCTGGGCCAGACCCTGCTTAAACTTACCTCGCCGGGAGTTCCTGATATATACCAGGGCAGCGAGTTGTGGGACTATAGCCTGGTGGATCCGGACAACCGCCGGCCGGTGGACTATGAGTCCCGGCGCCGGAAGCTGGCGGAGCTTAGGGACAGCTTCAATGGTGAGGAAAACCGAGAAACTCTGGTTTATGATCTACTGCAGAATATGGAAGACGGCAGAATCAAATTATATCTGATCTGGCGCGTCCTTAATTTCAGAAGAGAGTTTCCGGAAATTTTCAAGCAGGGGAAATACCTGCCCCTGAAAACAACAGGGCCCGGTTCTGATCATATCTGCTCTTTTAGCCGTAATGGGGAAGACAGAATGATAATAGTGTCAGTTCCGAGGTTAATAGGAACACTTCTTCAGAAAGATCAGCAAGAGCCTTTGGGAGAAGAAGTCTGGGGTGATACCGGGATAGTGATCCCCAAAAAGATGGACAGGAGAGGTTTTACCGATCTGATGACCGGTAATATCCTGAACTGTCAGGACCGGGGAAGGGACCTGTGGCTGCCGGCCGGAGATCTTTTTTCTGCCTGTCCCGTATCATTGCTTTTCAGTTCATAATGAAGAGGAAACAAGTATCTGAAGTCGATTTTAATCTGAAGACATTTTACTTACTGTTCAAAAAGGGAAGCCATAACAAACTCTAAATTGTCGGCTGACTTATGAAAAAGATCGTAATAGAAAATCTCAAGGCAGTAATAATGGATATGGACGGTGTGGTCACTGATACCGCGAGTTTCCATGCCCAGGCCTGGAAAGAGGCTTTTGACGATTTTCTTTCCCGGTGGTTTAAAGAGTTTGATTCCTTTTCCCTGGAGAGGGACTATCCGGAATATGTTGACGGAAAATCCAGACTGGATGGTGTGCGCAGTTTCCTTTCCTCCCGTTCCATTGAATTACCCGAAGGTCGGGAAGATGATGATATGGAGGCTGATACTGTTCAGGCTCTGGCCCGCAAGAAAAACTTCCTCTTTCTCAATCTCCTTGAGGAAAAAGGTGTCAGTCCTTTCCCCGATGCCGTGGATTTTATCCGGCGTTTACAGGAAAGCGGCCTTAAAGCCGGAATAGTATCGGCCAGCCGGAATGCCGGAAAGGTTCTGGAGGCGGCCGGAATTCTGGAACTGTTTGATGTCAAAGTGGATGGAGTGGATGCCCTGGACCTGGAGTTGGCGGGTAAACCGGCCCCGGATATATTTCTGGAAGCATCCCGGAGGCTGGAGTTGGAGCCTGCGGATTGTGCCCTGATCGAAGATGCTGCCGCCGGAATTGAAGCAGCCCGGAGAGCTGGTTTCGGTAAAATTATCGGTCTGGACCGCCATGGAGATGGTCATTATCTTGCGGATAAGGGAGCCCGATTGATAGTGAAAAATCTGGAACAGATCTGTTTTTTCGCCAGGGATGTTCCGGCAGCCCAGGCAGCACGCATTCTTGGAGAGGCTGGAGACCGGCAGATCATTCTGTTCCTGGATTATGACGGTACCTTGACTCCCATTGTCGATCATCCGGATAAAGCCTACCTTCCTGTGCAGATGCGCTCCCTTCTTGAACGTCTCAGTGATAATATGATTGTGGCTGTATTTTCCGGCCGAGATATGGATGATCTGAAAAAACGGGTCAATATTGATACTATCTATTATGCCGGCAGTCACGGCCTGCGTCTGCAGGGGCCTGATATTGCGATATGGGAGCATCCCGGGGCTGAAGCGGCCGGACCGGCTTTAACCAGGGCAGCCCGGAAATTGAGGGCTGAGCTGAAAGATATCCCGGGAGTGGAGGTAGAGCGGAAATATTATGCTCTGGCTGTGCATTACCGGAGGGCGGAGCAGGACAAAAAATCTTATATTAACGAAGTAGTTTCCAGAGTCGGTAAAGAGATGGGGCTGCGTAAGACCGGAGGCAAGGAAATTGCGGAGCTGCGCCCTGATCTTGATTGGGACAAAGGTAAGGCGGTAGCAAAACTCAGAGAGCTCCTGGGATGCGATTCAGACAGTTATTTCCCTGTCTTTGTTGGTGACGATCTAACCGATGAAGACGGTTTTGCCGCTGTTCGTGAGCAGGGGGCGGGAATACTGGTAGGCTGCCGGAAGGTTACTGCTGCCCGTTATCGTTTGAAGAGTCCCCGGGAAGTGGCTGTCTTCCTGGACCTTTTAACCCATTGGGAACCTTTACTGGATGAATGGACTCTGCTCTATAAATTCTACAGTCCGGAAGAAGAAGGTCTGCGCGAGGTTACCTGCGCCCTGGGAAACGGTTATTTTGTTACCAGGGCAGCTTCCCCTGAAACCGAAGACGACGGTATCCATTATCCCGGCACTTATCTGGCCGGAGGTTATAACCGTCTGACTTCCAGTCTGAACGACCAGGAGGTTGAGAATGAAGATCTGGTAAATCAGGTCAATTGGCTGCCTTTGTCCCTCAGGGTTAAGGGGGGGGAATGGTTCCACCTGGACCGGAGCAGGATTCTTTCATTTCGGCAGGAACTTGATCTCAAGGGAGGAATACTTCGAAGACATATCCGTTATCAGGATAATGAGGATAGGGTTACCTCCTGGCATGAGCGTCGCCTGGTAAGTATGGCCGATCCCCATTACGCGGGAATGGAAGTAGAGATTATCCCGGAGAACTGGAGCGGAAAACTGGAGGTCTGGTCAGCTCTGGATGCCGGGGTGGTCAATAACGGTGTAAGGCGCTACCGGGATCTGCAGGGGGAGCATTTAAACATATTAAAAGCTGAAAGCCGAGATCAGGACCTCAGTCTGGTTCATACCCGGACCAGTCAATCCGGTCTGGAAGTGGCGGTCTGCAGCCGGACCCGCTTTTATGAAGGAGAGCAGATTCTGACCCCGGAACAGCAGGAAAAGGAAAGCAGTGATTCTTCGTCCCGGATTTTTGAGTTGCCACTTACCGAAGGAAACAGGGTGATCCTGGAAAAGATTGTAGCCCTCTATACTTCTAAAGACCGGGCTATTACCGAACCTGTTGCCGAGGCTTACTGGGCAGTCAAGCGGGCCCCCCGTTTCCAAAGCCTGCTTGAAGACCATTGGGGGATATGGCGCCATCTCTGGCAGGAATGTGATCTGGAAATCTCCTGCACGGAAAACAGTACGGAAACTCTGCTGAAGATGAGGTTCAATATCTTTCATCTCCTCCAGACTGTTTCCCCTCATATTATCGATCTTGATGTGGGGGTTCCGGCCCGGGGCTGGCATGGTGAGGCATATCGGGGTCACATCTTCTGGGATGAGCTCTTTATATTCCCCTTTTTGAATTTCAGATTGCCGGCCCTGACCCGCTCTTTGCTGCTCTACCGTTATCGAAGACTGCCGGCAGCCCGCAGGGCCGCCGCAGCAGCAGGGGCGGAAGGTGCCATGTATCCCTGGCAGAGCGGTAGTAACGGCAGGGAAGAAACCCAGACCCTCCATCTCAACCCTGAGTCCAATCACTGGATTCCGGACAATTCTCATCGACAGCGTCATATCAACAGCGCTATTGCCTATAATATCTGGCGTTACTATGAAGCAACCGAGGATAATGAGTTTCTTTATTATTACGGGGCTGAGATGATTCTGGAAATCGCCCGCTTCTGGGCCAGTATAGTTTCATATAATAGATCGCTGGATCGTTATGAAATTAAAGGTGTCATGGGCCCGGATGAATTTCATACCGCATACCCGGGCCGTACCCCGGAAGAAGAGGGAGGGGTGGACAATAACAGCTATACCAATTTAATGGTGAGCTGGGTCCTGCATAAGGCCTGCCGGGTTCTTGAACTTCTACCGGCGGAACGCAGATCCAGGATTCGTGATGCCATAGGTCTTAAGCAGAAGGAGATAGACAAATGGGATGAGATAAGTCGGAAGATCAGAATTATCTTTCAAAAGGACGGAATCATCAGCCAATTCGAAGGATATGAAAAACTTGAAGAACTGGATTGGGATTACTATCATGAAAAATATGGGGATATTCAACGCCTGGATCGGATTCTGGAGGCAGAGGGGGACACCACTAACCGTTACAAGGTCGCCAAGCAGGCGGATGTCCTTATGCTTTTTTATCTTTTTTCCGCAGATGAATTGAGCTTTCTGTTCGAGTATCTGGGCTATACCTTTGACCCCTGGTCTATACCCCGCAATATTAACTATTATCGCCAGCGGACTTCCCATGGCTCCACTTTAAGCAGAGTTGTTCATAGCTGGCTTCTGGCCCGGACCGACCGGGTGGGTTCCTGGCAGCTTTTTCGGGAGGCATTAAACAGTGATATTCATGATATTCAGGATGGTACCACCGCCGAAGGCATACATACCGGCGCCATGTCCGGAACCGTGGATTTAATGCACCGTTGTTATACAGGTCTTGAAAGCAGTTTGTCTGTACTGCACTTTGACCCTATGCTTCCCGAGGATGTGGAGACACTCAGGATGAATCTCTGTTATCGAAAACATAAGCTGAAAGTAAAAATTGATAAACATTGGCTCAAAGTGGAGAGTACTTCCTCTCTTAATCAGCCGATAGGAATATCTTATCGGGGAGACGCCCGGAAACTGCCCCCTGGGGAGACCATTTATTTCCGGCTGGTGGGACGTAATCAGAGCGTTAGTATCTGATTATCTGGTAGATAATGATACACGGATTTTGAGTCAGTTTAATCCCTGTTTATGAATACAGCCTGATCAACCCAAGGAGGACATCATGGTCTCTGAAAATGATGAAGAGAAAAGGTCTGCTGCAGACACAGTATTTGAAATCAAAGATTGCGCCCTCATAGCTATAGGCACGGGAGAAAGTGCGGCCACTTTAAAGGAACTTTTCCATGTAGTAAGCGACATTACTTCTGCCAGCATTTATCATCACTTCTGGGGAGGGCTGCTTCTGCCCCGCTTTGAAGAAAGGGAATTTAATAATGATTTTGCTTCCTGGGCCAAGCGCAAATTAGATGATGACAAACTTGCCGAGCAGCTTGCCCTGATATCTCCCACTGATTATGCAGACCTGGAAGAACTGCGTCAGGAGTTAATTGATGTAATTGTAGAAAGGATGAATGAGGGGACCTGTCTGCCCTGGCTCCCGGCCTCCAGTGCTCTTGAATTCCTTCGTTCACAGATCGTGGTTTTTGACACCCATATACGGGTGACAAAGCCGAAGGAACTGGCGGAAATCATTAATGATCTTTCACCAAGTACAATTTTTTACCACTTTATTGATGCCCGCAGGCGGGTTTCCGACGGCAAAGATGATTTCCGGGCCTGGCTTTCCAACTGGGAAGAGTGCAGCGGCCTCTGTAACAGGCTGGCGGATATAGACCCTTATTTTGATACTCTGCATAATCTTCGGAGTCAGATTGCCGAAGTTTTTGCTGAATTTTTCCAGGGAGGAAGAAATCATGGCCAGTCTTCTTGAATCCTATGCCGCGGTTGCCGGAGGAGATGCAATAAGGCACCTTCAACAGCTTTCCGAACCATTGCAGGGCATGAAGGTGGTTCATGTCAACTCAACCCGTCTGGGGGGCGGAGTAGCGGAAATCCTCACCAAACTTATTCCCCTGACCCGGGAACTCGGTATCGATGCCCAGTGGGAAGTAATCAGCGGTGATGAGGATTTTTTCTATTGTACAAAATCCATGCACAATGCCTTGCAGGGGAAGTCTGCCAATATCCCTGCCAGACTTCTGGACAAGTATGTACAGATCAATGAACAAAATGCAGAAAAACTTCGTCCAGTCCTGGAGGATGCGGATTTTGTTTTTATTCATGATCCTCAGCCTGCCGCCCTTATCCATTTCTGTCCCAACCGCCGGGGCACCTGGGTCTGGCGCTGTCATATCGATGCCAGCCAGCCATACCGGCCGGTATGGAAATTTCTGAGAGAATATATAAGGGAATATGATGCCAGTATTTTTTCCCTGGCCAAATTTTCCCAGACCCTTCCCCATTCTCAGTATATTATTCCGCCCAGCATAGATCCCTTGAGCGATAAAAACGTTGAACTAAGCCGGAAAGAATTGGAGCAGATAAGCAAAACTTATCAGTTGGAGGAAAGGCATCCCCTGCTGGTCCAGGTCTCCCGCTTTGACCGTTTTAAGGACCCTGTAGGGGTCATCAGGGCCTATAAGATGGCCAGACGTTTTATGCCCTCTCTCCATTTGATTCTGGCAGGCGGTGAAGCAACCGATGATCCCGAGGGTGCAGAAGTTCTGGCAGAGGTGCGGGAAGCTGCCGCTGATGATGACTCCATACAGATTCTTCTGTTACCCCCTGATGCCCACCGTGTTGTTAACGGGCTGCAGCGTAAGGCTGATGTTATCCTCCAGAAGTCCACCAGAGAAGGCTTCGGGCTCACTGTTACCGAAGGTCTGTGGAAAGGCAAGCCGGTTATCGGCGGTAATGCCGGAGGGATCGCTCAACAGGTGATTGATCATCAGACCGGTTACCTGGTCAATTCCCCGGAGGGGGCTGCCCTGAGAATCCGTTATCTCCTCCACAACCCGGATAAACTGGAAGAGATGAGTATTAAGGCCAGGGCGTTCGTTCGGGATAATTTCCTGCTTACCCGGCAATTACGGGAACACCTTACCCTGATTGTAGGACTGATCCATGGAGCCAGTGACCGGATTGTCCTGGGCTGATTATTTATGGTTTTTGCCGGCTGCACTTTTAAAGCCGGCCACTAGGTCAAGCAGTTCGCTGGTAATCACTGACTGACGCAACTGGCGGTAGTCACCCCGCAGTTCTTCCAGACGTTCCTGTATGTTTTTTTCCGCCTGTTGCAGAGAATTCAGACGACTGGCCTGTTCACTGGCCAGGGATTGGGCCTGGGCCCGGAAGATGGCTACAAATAGAAACTGCCGGATAAGGTGGGAAGCCAGGTTGTTGGCTTCCTCAGCAAACCAGGGCAGGCCGCGGCCGGGCCAGGGAGATTCTGTTAGTTCCTGTAATTTCCGGGGACCCAGGGGATATAAAGGAAGATGCAGGGGTTCGGCTGTACTGCCGCGCCGGTCATGATAGTTGAACAGAAGATCTATCCTGTTCTTGCCCTGTCCTTCCTGCCAGGACGAGATCTCCAGGACAATTTTGAGAATGTGCCGGTTCAGTCCCTCGATAGAGCCGGGCGACCAGAAGCTTCGAATGATGTTATAGCCTTCGCTCTCCAGCCGATTCCTGATTCTGGCACCGGTAACCAGCAGAGACACCTCTTTTTGGGGCAGAAGTTCCTCTTTTCTGTCCTGGAGAAATTCCACCAGCTTTTCGTTGAAGCGGCCGCACAATCCCTGATCAGATCCGAAAACCACTAAGAGCTGCTCTCCTCCTTGCGGCTGCTCCCGTTTCCGGGGAAATTCAGCCTCGCTTATTACTCCGGAAAGACCTGCCTCAATGGTTTCCAGGTAACTGTCCAGGGAAGAGGCTGCCTGTTCGTATTGATAGATGTTGACCGCAGCCATGGTCTTCATGGTCTTGACTATGGACTGGAGGCCCGTGGCGGTATTAATCTTTTTTTCCAGTTGATGTAAGTTGGCCATTATATGGTCCCTGATTTAATCCTGCTGGTCTCCGCTGTCCACCAGACCGGCGTCCTCAAGTGCCCTGCGGCATAGCTCAACCAGCCGGTTCTGCTGTTTATCGGTCAGTTCCTGATCTCCGGAGACCGAGGTAATGATTTCTTCTGCTTCACTTTCGAGAGCCCGACGGATCTCTTCTTCCGCCTCTGCTGTCTTTTCAAGGGATACCCGGTCAAAGAGCCCTCTGATCAGGGCAAGCATGGTAACAACCTGTTCATAATCCTTTCTGGGACTGTAACGATGCTGGCGCAGGAGTTCCCGGAGACGTCTCCCCCTTTCCAGAGCCTGGCGGGTTTTTTCGTCAAGCCGGGTGGCAAAACGGGAGAAACTTTCCAGTTCCTCAAACTGGGAATATGACAGTTTAAGCTCGCCTACCAGTCCTTTGAAAGCCGGCCTCTGGGCTTTGCCTCCCACCCTGGAAACCGACCTGCCCACATCTATTGCAGGCAGCATGCCCTTGGAGAAAAGCTCAGGGGAGAGATAAATCTGGCCGTCGGTAATGGAGATAAGATTTGTAGGAATATAGGCGGAGAGATTCTGTTCTTCAGTTTCAATGATCGGCAGGGCAGTCAGGGAACCGCCGCCCAGTTCCGGGCGCAGATGGGTGGAGCGTTCCAGCAGCCGGGAGTGAATATAAAAAATGTCTCCGGGAAAGGCTTCCCGGCCGGGGGGATGCTCCAGAAGAAGGGAGAGCTCCCGGTAGGCCCGGGCATGTCTGGTCAGATCGTCATAAATAATCAGAACGTCCTTGCCCTGCTCCATGAAAGATTCTGCCAGGGAGGTAGCGGCATAAGGGGTGATATACTGCAGGCCCGGGCCCTTTTCTCCTCCGGCCACCAGTATTATGGTATAAGCCATGGCCCCGTTTTCTTCCAGTTCGTGAATGACCCTGGCCATGGCGGACTCCCGCTGGCCCACGGCGACATATATACAGATAACATCCTTGTTTTTCTGATTGGCGATGGTATCCAGCCCGATCGCGGTCTTACCGGTTTGACGGTCACCCAGGATAAGTTCTCTCTGCCCTTTACCCACCGGGATCAGAGTGTCTATTACCTTGATCCCTGTTTCCAGGGGGGAGGTGACCGGATCCCGGTCCATAATGGCCGGAGCCGGTCGTTCAATGGGCAGGCGCCGGTCCGTATTCAGTGGACCTTTATTGTCCAGGACCTCGCCGCTGGCAGTAAAGACCCGCCCTATCAGATCAGGCCCTGTGCCTATATCAACTACTCTTCTTAATCTTTTTACCTCCATGCCGGCCCGTATATGGGCGGAAGGGTCCAGAAGAATTAAACCTGCACTGTGAGCTTCCAGGTAGGCCACCAGAGCCCGGGTTCCGTCTTCGAATTCCACCAGTTCTTCAAAACCGACTGATCCCAGCCCGGAGGCCCAGGCAATGGGGCCGGTTATAGAGGTTATATAACCGGTGTCCTCCAGGCTGACCCTGGCCTGATGGGAAGACAGGGCTTCGCTGAAGGCCTTTTCCTGATTTTTTCTGGTTTTTTCAAGCATGGTATAAAATATTTAGGTGTTAACCTGAATAGCGGCTGCTCAATGTCTGTCCGGAAACAGGCGGCATGCACACACAGTTAAAGGTTGTTCTGCCGGCTACTGATAGCCTTTTCCAGTCCTTCTTGGAGTCTTTCCTGGAATTCATCCAGGTAACGGCTGAGATGCCAGCCGACTTTCCGGCCTTCCACCTCGACAATAATCCCGGCCATTAAATCGGGGTTCGTTTCAAATTGCACTTCGAGATCTCTGCCAACCACCTGCTTAAGATGATCCCCGATTTCCTGCTTAAGGGAAGAGCTTAATTCCCGGCTGCTGACCACCTGGATACCGCCCTTTCTCTTTTCCTTCAGGGATCTCAGGGTGTTTTGGTCCGGTTCCCGGCCGGTTTTTTCCAGGAAACGTTTGATCATCTCCTCTTCAAAGTCCCGGCCGGCAAGTTCCTTGAATGCGTTTCTGCAAAGTGTGCTGAACTCTTCAGCAATAGTCCGGCTGGTTCGGATAAGGAACTGCTCTTTTTCATCCTCGAGTTCCCTGTGCCATTTGCGTCGGGCTCTTTCCTCCTCATCCCTGATCTCTTGGGTCAGACGCTGCCGTAGCTCTTCAGCCTCTTTGTCGGCCTCCTCCAGTTTTTCCCGGGCCTGCTGGTCAGCCTTTTCCTGAAGAGCCTGGTAGCGTTTTTTTTCTTCTCCGGCCGCCTCTTTTTCTTTTCTGGCCTCTTCCAGTGTTTCAGTTATCCGTTCCTGTCTCTTATGCATTGCCCTTAAAACCGGAGCATAGAGAAATCGTTTCAAAAGCCAGATAAGAATGAAAAGGTTGATTATCTGGGCGGCTGCGGTAAACAGGTCTATACTCATCCGCCACTGACCTTTACTGCATGGTTCCAGATGGGATTGGCAAAGATCAGGATCATGGAAATGACAAAGGCGTAGATGGAAGTCGATTCTATCATGGCCATGGAAACAAACATTGTTCTGGTAAAGGTATTTGTTTGATCCGGCTGTTGGGCCATGGAGCGCAGAGCTGCCGCCGCAGCCATTCCTTCTCCGATAGCGGCGCCGATGGCACCGAACCCGATGGCCAGCCCGGCTCCAAGAACTGAGCCGAACCCTATAATATCAAGAGATGTCATGTTATCCTCCTTTGAAAGATTGGTTATTCTGTTCTTCGGTTTTTTTCATGGCTGAAGCAATATATACTGCTGCCAGCAAGGCAAAGATGTAGGCCTGAATTATTCCGGTGAGCAGGCCCAGAAGCTGCATGATCACCGGGATGACCAGGGGGATGATAACCACGAGAACCAGGATGATAACCGTTGAACTCATAACGTTGCCGTAAAGCCTTACTGCCAGGGCAAAGGTCCTGGTGATGTCTCCAAGCAGATTGAAGGGGAGCATGAATGAAGTGGGCTGGATGTATTGTTTCAGGTAACTGCTGAGAGACTGGGTTGAGAGACCGAAGACCGGTACGGCCAGAAAGACTACTACTGCATAAGCAGCTGTCGTGGAAAGAGAGCCGGTTGGCGGTTGAAAAAAAGGAATTACGCTCAGAATGTTGGAGACCAGGATAAAGAGAAAAAGGGTGCCTATAAGGGGGAGAAAAGGCCCGGGATCCCGGTGGGTTACCTCTTCAATATGGTCGTTAATGCCCTTGACGATTACTTCCAGTAGATTCTGCCAGCCGGAAATACCGGTGGTGCTGCTCAACCGGCGGCTGATAAACCAGGAACCTCCTGCCAGCAGGGCCATGATCAGCCAGGTGAAAACCAGGGTTGCGTTGATTTCCCCCCAGCCCCAGTCCAGGTAGATGTATTGATCCGGGGTGTACTTCATGGATTCGTCCCCTTTTTTATTTTCCGGACCCAGACAATACGGCTGACTGTAAAGCCTGCTGCGAGGAGCAAAAGACGCTGCCAGTCCCGGTCCGCCAGGAGATAAAAAATCACGGCCAATATCGAAGCCCGGGCCAGAAAGCTTAAGGCCAGCCACCATACCCTGCTTTCTTTGGTACTTAATTTCCGCAGGGTCCAATAAAGACCGCTGAAGTAGAAAAAGCCCAGAGCTACTCCACTCAGAAGCATCAGAGGCCCGGTGATTATCATTGATCTCCCCTCCCTTGACGGTTCAGCCAGCGCCAGGCCACCAGGCAGCCTACAGCAAGTCCGGTGATAAGACCGGTTATGGTCCAGGAGGTCTCACTCCGGTAAAGGCTGTCAAGCCAGCGGCCGAGAAGGGTCCCCAGTACCGCAGGGATGGCCACGCTCCAGCCCACCATGCCGAAAAGACCCAGGCCGAAAAAAACCGATCCCTGTTTTTCCTTTTCCGCTTTGAGCCTTTTGCGGCATTTTTCCTTGATAATTTCCGGCAGCTTTTCTTTTTCTTCCGGGTCAGCCATCTGAAATTTAACCTTTGTGTTCTCTATTGATCGGTTCTGTTATTTTTTCCCGGTCATTTCAGTGAATCGGCGGATCATACCGTATTCCAGACCGCTTAAGGCGGTTCGAGCCTTTTTCTCCAGTTCGTCAATCTGTTTGTATTCTTCCCGGACTACCTGATGGAGAGTCTGAAGATCATCTCCCTGGATGGCATTACGGCAGGAAATCCGGACAGTATTACCCTGTTTTACCAGGGTGCCTTCATCCACGGCAAAGATGAGTTCGTTTTCCCCCCGGCTCAGGATGAGAATGCCTGGAACCAGGACCGAGATATAGTCTATATGGGCAGGCAGCAGGGTGAAATGTCCCTCCAGTCCTTCGGCTTTCAGCTTATGAACTTTTTCACCGTGCCAGTGGAGCTTGGTGGGAATATATATTTTAATTTCCATCACTTATTTTCCGCCTCTTCTATACTGCCGATCATGTAAAGTGAGCTTTCCGGATAATCAAGATAATCCCCGTTTAAAATCCGTTCACATCCTTCAATTGCATCTTCCAGTTTGACCAGCTTACCTTTTTTCCCGGTAAAACGGGCGGTGGTAAAAAAGGGCTGGGTCAGAAAACGTTCCAGTCTCCGGGCCACGGCGACAGTGCGACGGTCCTTTTCCGAAAGTTCCTCCAGGCCCAGCATGGCGATAATATCTTTTAACTCTTCATATTCACTGAGGACTCTCCGCACCTCTCTGTTGATCCGGTAATGTTTTTCAGAAACATTGGCCGGGGTCACCATACTGGAAGAGGAGACCAGGGGATCCATGGCCGGATAGAGTCCCTGGCTCGCCCTTTTCCGGGAAAGGACAATGGAGGCGGAGAGATGGGAAAAGGTATGGGAGGCTGCCGGGTCGGTGAAGTCGTCAGCCGGCACATATACTGCCTGGACCGAAGTCACCGCCCCCCTGGCGGTGGAACAGATCCTTTCTTCCAGTTCAGCCAGCTCCGTGGCCAGGGTAGGCTGATAACCGACATGGGAGGGGATATAGCCCATGAGGCCCGAGACCTCGGAACCGGCCTGAATAAAGCGGAATATGTTGTCAATGAGCAGGAGAACGTCTTTTTTTTTGGTATCCCGAAAATATTCAGCCAGGGTGAGGGCACCGTGGCCCACCCGGAAACGGGCCCCCGAGGGCTCGTTCATCTGGGCAAAGACCATGGCAGTCTTGTCCAGGACTCCGGCCTTGTCCATATCCCGGTATAGTTCTTCCGCCTCCCGGCAGCGTTCGCCGATGCCGCAGAACAGGCTTATTCCTTTATGGCGGGCGGCCATGTTGTTGATCAACTCAGTTATTATCACGGTCTTTCCGACCCCGGCTCCCCCGAAAAGCCCTGCTTTGCCGCCTTTTTCCAGGGGAGCCAGAAGGTCAATTATCTTGATCCCGGTTTCAAATATTTCCTGCTGCACCCGTCGTTCAGAAAGGGAGGGAGGGGGATTGTAGATCGGCTGGAATTCCTGATCCGGAGAAAACTCCTCTCCCTTGTCCACCGGTTCTCCAAAGACGTTAAGCATGCGGCCCAGCATTTGGTCACCAACAGCCATGGTCAGCGGCTTGCCGTCACTGCTGACCTGATCACCCCGGGCCAGACCCTGGACCGGGGTGAGAGCAATGGCCCGGACCATGATTTCCGAGATGTGGCTGGCAGTCTCCAGGATAAAAACATGTCCGTCCTTTTCCCCGTATATTCTGGTGGCCAGCGGTGGCAAACTCTCGTTGAATTCCAGGTCCACAACACTGGAGCTCACCGACTGAACCCGCCCCTCATAAGTGATTTTTTGTTCATTGTTACCGGTCATTGTTCAAAAAATAGTGTTTACAGTATTTCAACAGGTCTACCATGGTAATGTCCGCCACTATTTTGTCCTGGTCATCGACGACAGGTACTTCTTTTATCTTGCGGGTCATCATCTTTTCCATAACCTCGTCTACATTCTCCGCCATATGAACAGTAAAAGGGGGCCCGTCCACGAAGTCTTCAGCGTTTTCAGCCAAGGCCATACTGGTGAGATGGAGGTTGTCTATCCCTCCGCCTTCGTGGAAAAACAGGAGATGACGGGCCAGTCCTCCCAGGGATATTACTCCTGACAGCTTTTCTTTCTCATCAATTACGTAAACCAGGCGGGAATGGCTGGCCCTGGCAAATGCTTCTATAACCGCCTCTATCCCGTCATCATGGCGAACCACCGGTATTTCCTCACGATCGTAGAGTTTAACCACATCCGAGACTAAAGAAATATTATTGGCTTGATTCATTTTCTGATCTCATCTACTCGGGTTAAAGCGAATTTCGCCCCCAAGGGGCCTATGAACTCAAAGATAATGGAGCTGGCGGAAATCACTGTGAGTACCTGGGCTCCGAGGAGATCAGCCTCGCCTGATATCCTGGCCAGTTCCTGACTGGCCAGGAGAGCAAGGCCGATAGCCACCCCGGCCTGGGACAGGATGCCGAAGCCTATATATTTTTTGATTTTGGGTTCCATGCCGCCCAGAATCCCGCCTGTCATACCCCCTCCTACTTTGCCTATGGTTCGGCTTATTACATAGGTAATGCCCACTACCCCTATGGCCGGCAGAGCGGAAATGTCCAGGTGGAGGCCGGCCAGACCGAAAAAAAAGACAAAGATAAGCTCCATGATATCCTGGAGAGGTTTGCGGACTTTTTTGACCAGATAGTCTTTATTGGTGTTTACCAGGACAAACCCCGCCATCATGCAGGTCAGAATAAGGGAGAGATGCCAGCGGCCCGAAAGGCCGGTCCCTATAAAAACAGCCATAAAAATGGCGATCAGGGTATCCTGATTGCGGTCCAGGCGGTGGATCAGCAGGTTGAAGCAGAAACCGATTATCCCGCCGAGCAGAAGACTGAAAATGACCTCCCGGAAAGGTGCCCAGAGAGAGGTGAGCTGGAAGGGGTTGCTTCCCTCTCCCGGGTAAAGAAGCATCTTGACACTGAAGAGAGTCAGGCTGAAGATAATAACCGCCAGACCGTCGTCAAAACCAACCACGGCATAAAGGGCCTTGGTAAGCTTGCCTTTGGCCCGGTATTCCTGGATGACTGCGACAGTACCCGCCGGAGCGCTGGCAGGGGCCAGTCCCCCGAAGAGAAGGGCAAGAGCCAGATTATGACTGATCAGATAGACTGCTGCTGTTACCAGCAGAAAAGCCATCAGGCATTCGGTAATTATCAGGATAACGATTCCCGTTCCCATTCTTCTGAGCGAGGATATTTTCAGTTCCGAGCCGATTATAAAGGCTATGCAGCCCAGAGAAAGGTTGGTTATAAAATCGAGATCCTCAAGCGTGTTTTCGGGAAAAAGATCGAACAGGGAGGGGCCCAGGAGGACGCCGGCAGTAAGGTAGCCGATCAGGGCCGGCAGCTTAAGATAACGGGCGATTCGGCCGCAGAGGTAACCTACTGTCAGGAGAAAAGCTATTGCGGTGAGGGCTGAAAGTTCCATTGGCAATATGTGTTCTTGTCAGTTGGCATCTTCCTTATTATCTTATAAAATATAAAAAACTCAGTATAGAGTAATTTCTCCGGATACCTGAATTCGTGGAGTTTAGAGTATTTTCCCGTCTGGAGGGGACTGATTTTTATTTTTCTCTCTTTAAACCTAAAAATAAATTCAGTCCCCTAAACCAACGATCCTCTCATTTTGTGAAACTCTAAACTCCAATTGAATTCAATAGAAGGTTATTATGTCTTCTTTTCATTATCATGAGATGGATTTCGGCTCCCGGCTGCTGCCGGAGAGGGGCGTCTGTTTCCGGCTCTGGGCCCCCGGGGCGGAACAGGTGGAACTCGGTCTTCTGCCCGGAGATGGAGAGTGGCTGACCTACACCATGGAACAGGTCGGATCCGGGTGGTTTCAGCTCACGGTCGCGGAAGCTTTTCCGGGAGATCTTTATCAATTCCGGATAGATAACAATATCTGGGTCCCTGATCCAGCCTCCCGTTTCCAGCCTGAAGATGTCCACGGCCCCAGTGAAATTGTCTCACCCACGTCTTTTGTCTGGGATGATCCGGACTGGAAAGGCAGACCCTGGGAAGAAGCGGTTTTTTATGAAGTCCATGTCGGCACCTTCACTGTCCAGGGGACTTTCCGGGGGGTGGAATCACGCCTGGACTATCTGGCTGATCTGGGGATAACCGCAGTTGAACTCATGCCGGTGGCTGCCTTTCCAGGCCGCCGAAACTGGGGATATGACGGGGTCCTGCCTTTTGCCCCGGAAAGTACTTACGGTCGGCCGGAAGATCTGAAAAAATTGATTCAACAGGCTCATCACCGGGGCATGATGGTCTTTCTCGATGTGGTTTATAACCATTTCGGCCCGGAGGGCAATTACCTCCATGAATATGCCGGGCCCTTTTTCAGCAGTCGTCATAAGACCCCCTGGGGAGATGCCATTAATTTTGACGGACCCGGCAGCAGGACGGTACGTGATTTCTTTATCCACAATGCCCTGTACTGGCTGGAAGAGTATCAACTGGACGGTTTAAGGCTTGATGCGGTGCACTCGATTTTTGATGATTCCAGTCCCCATATCCTCAAAGAGATAGCTGAAGAAGTAGCTAAGGGCTCGGGTAGAGAAAGATATGTTCACCTGGTTCTGGAGAATGATGCCAATGAGGCCCGCTATCTTGAACGAGACCAGAGGGGCCGGCCCCTTTGGTATAATGCCCAGTGGAACGATGACATCCACCACTGTTTTCATCATATCTTAACCGGCGAAAGCGACGGTTATTACCAGGATTATGTGAAAGATCCCCTCCATTCCCTGGGACGCTGTCTGACCGAGGGATTTGCCTATCAGGGAGAACCTTCACCTTACAGGGAGGGCAGGGAAAGAGGTGAGAGCAGCAAGCATCTTCCGGGGACCGCTTTTGTCAATTTTGTCCAGAATCATGATCAGGTGGGCAACCGTGCCTTCGGAGAAAGGCTGATCAGTCTGACTTCCAAAGAACATTTGCGGGCGGCAACAGCCCTGGTTCTGCTGGCCCCTTCCATACCTCTTCTTTTTATGGGAGAAGAGGCGGGGGCGGAAAATCCCTTCCCCTTTTTCTGCGATTTCGGAGCGGATCTGGCCCCTCTGGTTACCGAGGGCAGGCGCCGGGAATTCGCCGATTTCGGAGCCTTTCAAGACCAGGAAGCCCTCAAGACCATCCCGGATCCCGCTGATATTCGTACTTTTCAGGAGGCTGTACTGGACTGGGACAGGCTTAAAGCCCCGGAGAACCAGCAGTGGCAGGATTATTACCGGCACCTGCTGAGTCTCAGGCACCGCTTCATAATCCCGCAACTGGGCCGGATCATTCCCGGGAATGCGGAATTTAAGGTGCCGGCGGAAAGGGTCTTGCTGGCGAGCTGGGCTTTTGAGGACAGGGGCAGACTGAAACTTTATGCCAACCTGAGCAGCGAGGAACACCCCGGGATAGGTACCGAGACAGAGGGGCTTATTTTCAGTACGGCGGGGGATATTTCAGGGATCAAGGGGTTGCCGGCCTGGTCGGTCTTCTGGTTCTGGGCCTGATTTCAGATTATCTTCCCAAAACCGGAATGGCGATTAACAGAAGGCAGGTAATATCTTACCCCTTTACACCGCACATTGAATTCCTCCCAGGCGCTGAGACAGGAGGAGGTTTTCCCGGTAATCCACCGGGACTGCCAGCAGAGAAGGGCGGCCGGCTTGAAAGGCTTCTTTTAGAGCCGGTTTGAGGTCGAGGGAGTTTTCCACCCTGATCCCTTGGCAGTCGAAGGATTCAGCCAGCTTGACAAAGTCGGGGTTATTGAAGGAGACATCGGTATGGCGGTTGAAGTGAATCTCCTGTTTCCACTCAACCAAACCGTATCCCTTGTCCTCCCAGATCAGGACCACTATATTCAGGCCCAGTCTCCTGGCGGTTTCCAGCTCCTGAAGACTCATCATGAATCCCCCGTCTCCGCATAGGGCCATGACTTTACGGTCAGGATAAACCATCTGGGCTCCGAGTGCTGCCGGCAGGGCAAAACCCATGGAACAGAAGCCGTTGGTAATAATACAGGTATTGGGCCGGTCGCAATGGTAGTACCTGGCCGTCCACATCTTGTGGGCCCCTACGTCAGCAAGAAGGATGTCCTCCTCCCCCATAACCTCCCTGATGTCCCAGATTATTTTCTGGGGCCGGATCTGTCCTTGAGTATTATCATCTTTGTATTGCCTGAAGTCTTCCAGCATCTTTTCCCTCAGCTCTTTCTGGTAGGAGAGGGTGAATTCCGGGGCTGAATTTCTTTCCAGAAGTTTGTTCATCACTTCCAGGGTGTTTTTAAGGTCCCCCACCACCTCCAGATCCACCCGGTAATAATCATCGGCTTCCGCAGGCAGAAAATCCACGTGGATGATTCTGACCGGCCGGTCGCACTGGTTCCAGATGGCAGGGGGGTATTCTACCAGGTCATAGCCCAGAGTGATTACCAGGTCGGCATCATTAACCGCATCCCAGGTGTAATCCCTGGTCTGAAGGCCGATGGTGAACAGGCAGTAAGGGGATTTTCTGGGAACCGCTCCCTTGCCCATGAAAGTACTGACCACGCCGATCCCGGTTTTTTCGCTGAATTCCTGCAGGGCTGGAGAGGCCCGGCCGCGGAGGACCCCGTTTCCTGCCAGAATTACGGGCTTGCGGGCCTGGAGGATGAGAGCCAGGGCCTCATCTATTATTTCACTGTCAGCCACCGGCGGGTGTGAAGTGTGGAGAGGAATAGGGTGATTGTTGACTTCCAGGGCGGCGATGTCATCCGCCAGTTCAATATGGCAGGCCCCGGTTTTCTGCTGTCGGGCAAGCTGGAAGGCCTTTCTTACTACTTCCGGAATATTGTGGGGATGTCTGATGGGCTGGGCCCATTTGGTTATGGGCCGGAACATGCCCACCACATCCATGCTCTGGTGGCTCTCCTTGTGCTGGCGGGTGGAATCTGCCTGGGCGGTAATCACCACCAGGGGAGATCTGTCCATATTGGCGTCAGCCACTCCTGTCACCAGGTTGGTGGCCCCGGGCCCCAGGGTGCCCAGGCAGACCCCGGCCCTGCCGGTGAGTCTGCCATAGGCACCTGCCATAAAAGCTGCTCCCTGTTCATGGCGGCAGAGAATGAATTGGATGGTTGAATTTTCCAGGGCCATCAGGAATTGGGCGTTTTCTTCTCCCGGTACCCCGAATATATAGTCAACCCCTTCGTTTTCCAGACACCTGACAAAAAGTTCTGCAGCTTTCAATTACTGTGATGCCTTTGATATTGGTGTGGGCCTGAGCTGTTTTCGGACTTGATCAGGCGGCATTGAGTTTTTGGTATCTATAGCCTCGGTCAGATTGATCGATAATGATTACTTCAGTATCGGGGCAAAGCTTCTTAACGTAATTGTTCAATTGTCTGCCCGTAAGGTCGGACAAGTTCTGGTCTGTGATGATCATATCTATTTTAGATTCCTGGATAACATCGATAGCTTCAGCCCCGCTGATGGCGGTCCGGCATTGGTAGCCGTGGAAATTCAATAGATTGGAAACCGAGCATAACATGTCATCATCTTCACCTACAACAAGGATGTGCAAATCGGTTTTTGTCCGTGTGTCCTGGCACTGTGCATTTCTCGTCATTTTTTTCCTCCTTTTTGAGATTGGTTGAACTTAATTCAAATAAAGGTACCCTTAAGGATCATACTTTTCGTCATATAGAGTTGCCTGTTTGAAAGGCCGGTAAAACTAAGTCCGCAGCGTTTTCTGTAACAGTTCTGATAAAAGCCTTTTACAGAAAACGGGATATCGTATTTATAGATGATTTCTGAAGACAGGTTCGCCACCCGGATTTTCTCCAGGCCTAACAGAAGTTCAGTCCATACTCTTTCCCCTTTAATTATTCCGGTATCTGAATTTTTATCCTTCAGTATTGGTGAAAGTAAGGACAGGCCGCCTAAACTTATGTCCTGGATCATGCCATAGCCCCTGTCCCAGAAGACCATGATTTTCTTTTTGCATCGGAAACGGCGGAAACGGCGTTTCTCTTTTCTCCTCTTTCCGGAATTACAGTGAAAATCATGGGAAAAAACATCTGATTCTCTTAACGGCTGATCAATGAACATGGCGAGTCTCCTCTTCTGAAATTCTGATATCCGGGACACAATTTTTCAGGGATTTGACCGGGTCTGAATTGATAGTTCCTATTCAAACAGATTATATTCTACGAAATAATGTTCCGGTGAAGAATAGGGTTTGTTAGGGTAAATAGTGAGTAGTTCATCTAACCATCTGATCGGTAATTTGTTGATTTTGCATAATTTATTTTCAGCTAATCCACCCGAAAAAAATGGTATAGTTTTTATTGCCGGATCTTTTTTGGTCAGGCAGCAGGCCGCTGAGCCATCTTAACCGGAAGGAAAATCAGGTAAGGTCTTGGGCCCCACCGGTTAATTGTCTATAAGATTTTAAGCCCTGTATCTGAAGTTCGGATCAGGGGGATATTGCCGGCAGATGTTTAATGGGCAGGCAGTGAAAAGTAAGATAAGATCGGTGGGTAGAAGAGGGTAGCGTTAAATTATAAGGACAGTCGTTGCGACAACAGGAAGGGCAGGAAAACCCTGATTCCCGGTTTCATCTGAGTTCAGGGCTTTCCTGCGGTTTTATCCGGACTTGATCATACTCAGACGGTTACCGCCTGCGCTAACACCGTTCCGTCTGCTTTTTTTATTCCCAACCCAGCTCAGCAGCATTCCTGCATGATATAGTGATCTCCCCGTACAGCGGTGAATTCAATCCCGTCCATATGGGGCAGACCTGCCAGTTTCCAGGCCAGCATAGGGTTGACGAATTCTTCGTTAAGGCATTCCCTCGGTTTATCAAGGTTCTTGCATACATAACTGAGGATCGGGAAATTATTGAACTTATGATAATAGCTGCGCATGAAGCGGATTATCTCCATCTTTTCCTCATCAATTGGGCCTACTCCTTCCAGTTCGGCAAGTTTTTGCGCAACTTCTTCGTTCCATTCCTCCGTATTGACCATAAAACCGTTGTTATCAAGCTGAATATCTTTGTTTCCAACCTGGATGGTAGTAGACATGTTCCGCCTCCTTTTTTCAAATATGGTTTTTCAGGCAATTTCTACCCGGCTGATAAACTAATGCCTGTTAATCCGGCAGGCTGGGCTTTTCCATCATTTTCCTGACCTCTTTAAACCCATTTTAGAAAAGCAGTCCTGCACCTCTACAGGTTACCGCTATGTCCGATCTACTCTTGCTTTCCTGATATCCTTCGATTTTGGTATACTTATTTAAATATAGTGTAGGAAAAGATCCTTCAGGTAGTCAATAAGAAATGATAGATTAAGCATTAGAAAGTTTTTAAATAAGTGGACAAGCGGCTTGGGTTACGGTCAGCTGTTCGTTAATTTTTATTTGAGGTTTATTAGGGACATTATATGAAAAATAAACGCCGCTGCGTTCTTGTAGTGCTGGACGGGGTCGGGGACCGTTCTTATGAAGATCTCCGGGGCCTCACTCCCCTTCAGGCCGCCTATACCCCCACTCTTGATTATCTGGCCGCCAAGGGAGCCAATGGCCTTTTCCATGCTTTTTCTCCGGGAGTGGTGCTCCCCAGTGAAAATGCTCACTTTGCCATGTTCGGTTATCAGGAGGAGGAGTTTCCGGGCCGGGGCCTGC
>JBKHJR010000002.1:0-106906 GCA_046537975.1 Desulfurivibrionaceae bacterium | reverse complement strand
TTAAGTGTTAAGTGTTAAGTGTTAAGTGTTAAGTGTTAAGTGTTAAGTGTTAAGTTTTAAGGGCCAAGAGTTAAGGTGCAAGGCTCAAACTGCATTGGTTTTTTTTAATTTACGGGTCTGACCTCTGACCTCTGGTCTACTGCTCCTGCAGAGGATAATAGGTTTCCAGGAACTCCAGTTCATCCTCTCTGGACTCCACCTTGCCGTCCAGTACCGCCTCCCTCAGGTGGTCAAGGATCTCCTGGTAAACAGGACCGGGTTTGTAGCCTATCTCTTTCAGATCCTTCCCCCTGATATGAGGTTTAACATGGCGGTAATTTGTCACATAGGAAGAGACCGCCTGTTTACCTGATTTGTTCCGGCAGAGTGCCATAATATACAGCAGCCCCTCATGGCTGAATCCGTCCAGCAGATTAAATATCTCACTGGGCTTGAGCCTTGCCCTCCTTTCCAGGGTCCTGACTACCTGATGGGCCTCCTGTTTTTCCCTGACCAGGGTCTGGGTATGGCGCCGGGGCACTTCGAATTTGCGGCAGAAGGCATAGAATCCCCGGGTCTGGATGCGGGCAAAAAGTGTCATCAGATAGACGATCCAGGGACGGCATGACTCCTCCAGATAAAGAAGCCGGTGCCAGGCAAGACTGCGCCGGGCCTCGGAAAGTATCTCCCGGAGCCGTTCATCCAGCCGGAGGGAATGGTGAATAAATTTAAGAAGATCGAAATGAGCCAGCCTTTCTATGGCCGGCAGGGGATTTTCTTCCGAGAGGAGGAGCTTTAACTCCTGGAAATAACGCCTGCCCAGTTTACGATCAAACAGATTCATCTTAACCGCGTTCTTTATCTGCCGCTCGGTAAAGGGGCCTATATGAAAATCCAGACGCTGCTCCAGCCTGACTGCTCTAAATATTCGGGTAGGGTCGTCCACGAAACTCAGATTATGGAGAATACGCAGTTTCCTGTCTTTAAGGTCATTCTGGGAATTGAAGAAATCCACCAGCAGCCCGAACTTGTCGGGATTAAGATGTATGGCCATGGCGTTTATGCTGAAATCACGGCGGTAAAGATCAAGTTTCAGGGAGCTCTGCTCCACAACCGGGGCGGCAGCCGGCCGTTCATAGTACTCGGTCCTGGCTGTGGCCACATCGATCTTAAAGCCGTCCGGCAGAATCACCACTGCCGTGTTGAACTTGGCATGGGACCGGGTGTAGCCCTTAAATTCCCGGGCCAGTTCTTTGGCAAAAGCAATACCATCCCCTTCCACCACTATATCCAGATCAAAGTTGGGAGTATGAAGAAGAAGATCGCGGACAAAGCCCCCCACGGCGTAGCTTATATAATTAAGCCTGGCAGCTGCCTCCCCTATTTTCCGGAGGAGGGAAACCAGGTCCCCGGAAAGCATCTGGTTCAACAGGTTGCTTACATAACGATGCCGTTCAGAGCTGCGGGCATGATCTTTTCCGGCGGGATCATGGATCAAGGCGGGATCATGGACAAAGAGGCTGAAAAGGTCTGTCCTGGTGATAACCCCCACCAGAGCACCATCAGCCACCACCGGAATGAAACGCTGCCGGTCCTCTATTATAAGTTCCCGGATATCGGATAGAGATGCCTCAGGGGACAGGGTGGCGAATTCGGAAGTCATGAAGGCGGTCACCGGCAGTCTGCCCAGATTATGGTAAATCGCCTTGCCCGCTTCCCGCCTGGAGAGATAGCCGATCACCCTTCTGCCCTCTTCCAGAACCGGAAGCACGGTGATCCCGTAGCGGCTCAGAATTGTATTGGCCTCCTCTATCGTGGTATCCGGACCGGTATAGATAGGAGGGGAGGACATCAGGTCCCTGGCATAGCGCCGGGGCTGCACATGTTTATAGAGCATTTCGATCAGCTTTTCTTCCGCTTCGACCATGGTCATGTTCTTAATGGTGGCGGACGCTGCCGAGGCATGACCTCCACCCTGAAATTCCAGGGCAATACTGGCCACATTGACTTCGGGAATCCTGCTCCGGCAGATAAGATAGACTTTTTCCCCCATGGCGGCCAGGGCAAACAGAACGTCCAGATTCTCCATCTGGACAAAACGGCGAACAATCAGGGAGAACTCGTCAATATACCTGTCTGCACTGATCTTGGTCACCACAATCTCAATGCCGTGTATGGTGTGAGTTTCAGCCGAATTGATCAATTCGTTTAACAGCCCCACCTCTTCAGTGGTCAGTTCCTGCTGAATATACTGGGAAACCGTATCGAGATTGGCGCCGCTGGCCAGCAGCCAGGACATGGCGGCAAAGTCCCGGGGGGTGGTAGTGCTGAAGGTGAAGGAACCGGTATCTTCGAACTCAGCCAGGGCCAAGAGGGTCGCCTCTTCTTCCGTGACCGTAATATTCCGTTCCTGAAAGATCTCTACAAAAACAGTGGCGGTTGAACCCACCTGCCGGACGTCTTCCAGACTGCTCTCGAGGTCTCCTGCACTGTCAGGGTGGTGGTCGTAAAGATGAACTTCGATTCCGGGATTATCGAGGCATTTGACAAAATTACCGATACGCGAGGGCTGCCGTGTGTCCACGATGATGAGTCTGGTCACCCGGGAAAGGTCCAGATTTTTCTGGCGCTGGAAATCATAAATCAGATCTGAATGCTCCAGGAATCTGCGGACGTTTTTTTCCTGGGAGCCGGAAAAGGAAAGGACCGCTCCGGGATAAAGTTTTTTGGCGGCAATCATCGAGGCCATGCTGTCGAAATCCGCATTCAAATGGCTGGTTATGACTTCCATAATGTTTCGAGGTTCAGGATTAAGGATTCAAGGCGCCTTAGACCTTATACCTGTCAGTCTTTCAGGACCTGGGGTGAAATTTCTGGTGAATAGCCCGCAGCCGCTCTCTGTCCACATGGGTGTAGACCTGGGTTGTCGATATATCGGAATGTCCCAGAAGAAGCTGAAGGGAGCGGAGATCGGCCCCATGGGAGAGCATGTGAGTGGCGAAAGAGTGGCGCAGCATGTGAGGGGTTATGCGTTTATTAATCCCGGCTCCCAAGGCCTGCTCCCTGATAATCTGCCAGAATCTGTAACGGGTCAGGGGCTTGCCCCTGTTACTGATAAACATATAATCGCTGACCCTGCCTTTAAGGAGACTGGGCCGTCCCCGGCTTATATACTGTTCGAGGTTGTCCCCGGCCTCCTCGCCAAAAGGGATGAGTCTCTCCTTGCTTCCCTTGCCCAGTATCCTGACAAAGCCGGACTTTAGATTGACCCCGGCAATCGGCAGGCCTACCAGCTCAGAGACCCGCATACCTGTAGCATAAAGCAGGTAAAGCATGGCCCTGTTCCGGCTGTTATAGGGGAACCTGTTTCCCTCCCCCTGCAAGAGGCTGTTCACCTCGGAAACGGTCAGATCCTCCGGCAGACGGTCTCCGATCTTGGGTGTCTCTATCAGTTGAGTGGGATCGCCTTCTATGATATGTTCGGCAACCAGGAACCGGAAAAAGGAGCGCAGGGAAGAAAGCCGCCTGGCCCGGGTGCGGTTGTCCAGGTGGCGATCCTGCAGATTATTCTGGAATTTACGGATCAGGGAAGGAGTTACCTGGGAGAGCGCCAGACGCTCTCCGGCAAGAAATGATAGGAAGTCCTTGAGATCAGCCTGATAGGAAGCTATGGTGTTGTCCGCAAGCCTTTTTTCCACTGTAAGGTATTCCAGGAAGTAATCCAGCCCGGACCTTGCTTCCTGAAAACCGGTGTCTTCGACATTATTGCCTTCCTGATTATCCACAGCGGAATCTGAATCAGATTTTCCTCTTACCTGAATCAAGGGGATTCAGGTAAAACTACCTGCCCAGGATTTCAGCCTTCCCTGGCCATCCTGTACATGGCCTTGCGCAGTTTTCTCTGGGCTTCCGCCTTCTTGCGGCGCCTTTTTTCATTGGGTTTTTCGTAGTACTCGCGCCTTTTCAGCTCTTTCTTCATACCGTCCAGCTGAAGTTTCTTTTTCAACTGCCGCAACGAGTATTCAATATCTCCTTTGACTTCAACTTCGATCATATCGATCAGCTCCTTATTACGATTTTACGCTTTAATAATAATATTGATGGCATATAAAATTGACTTTACCATAATCTTACTATTATAAATAATTAAATGATTAACTGTCAATCATAAAAATTTTCCCCGGATTCAGGATATTCAGGGGATCAAACACCGATTTCACCTTCTTCATCATCTCAATGCCAACACCGCTGACCTCCCGGTCAAGAAAGGCCATTTTAGTCAGTCCCACTCCATGTTCACCGGAGAGAGTCCCTCCCAGTCTCAGGACTTCGCTGAACAACTCCTTTTTGGCTTTCAAGGCATTCCGGTACTCCTCCTCATCTTTTTTATCAAGCATGATATTGACATGGATATTACCGTCCCCGGCATGACCGAAGGTAAAGATAATTATCCCGTACTCCCGGGACAAATTTTCCGTGGTACGGACCAGATCTCCGATCCTGGAGCGGGGGACTACCACATCCTCGCTCATCTTATCGGGCCTCAGGGTAAAAGAAGCCGGGGACAGGCTCCTCCTGGCCAGCCACATGGCTTCGGCCTCTTCCTCGTCAGCCGCCTCTTCCACCTTCAAAAGTCCCTCGCCTTCCGCCAGAAGGTGGCGCAGTTTATCTGCCTGATGCTCAACCACAGCCTGGTCTCCATCCACCTCCAGGAGGAGGAGAGATCGTGTTTCCCCGGATAAGGGGAAGGGCAGTTTATCTTTAACAATGCTCAAGGCAGTATGGTCCAGGAACTCCAGGGTCGCCGGGGTCATCTTTTTCAAAAGTCCGGCGATCAGATAAGTCGCCCTGTCCATGGAAGAAAAAAGGGTCAAAAAGGTCCTGCGCCTTTGGGGACAGGCAATGAGCCGGACCGTTATTTTGGTGATTATCCCCAGGGTTCCTTCCGAGCCCGTAAAAAGGCGGGTGAAATCATAACCTACTACTCCCTTGGCGGTTCTGACCCCTGTCTCCATTATCCGCCCGTCCGGAAGAACCACCTCCAGAGCCAGGACATATTCCCGGGTCACCCCATATTTCAAGGCGCTGGGCCCTCCCGCGCATTCCGCCACATTGCCGCCCATGGTGCAGAACTTCAGACTGGCCGGATCAGGGGGATAGTACAAGCCCCGGGCCTTTACTTCCTCCTGGAAATGCCCGGTAACCACTCCGGGCTCCACCACTGCCACCTGATTTTCCTCGTCTATCTCCAGAATCCGGTTTAAACGGCTCAAGACCAGAACAACCCCTCCGGAAACAGCCAGGGCACCTCCGGTCATCCCGCTTCCCGCTCCTCTGGGAATCACCGGAAAAACAAAAGAAGAGGCCAGCTCCATAACCTTGGCAACTTCCGCCGCCGATCCCGGGAACACCACGGCCTCAGGGATATAATCACCGCCGCTGCCGTCATAAGAATAACAGAGCAGATCCTCCCGGGCGGTCAACACCTGTTCCCTGCCCAGAGCCTTCTGCAGGGCTTTTATTGCTTTTTTATCCATATGATAAAAAGAGGCCTTATTTCATCTTGATTAAATTATTACAATGATTAAACTGTCCATTTTTATAACCATTAATCTCAACCGAGTACAGTAACAAATGCAAAAAAGACTCAGGGTCGCCCTTATCGCCGGCGGCAAATCAGGTGAACGGGAAGTCTCCCTCAAAGGGGCCCGAGAGGTATTAAAGGTCCTGAACAAGGACAAGTACAAGGTGCGCCAGTACGACCCGGCCCATGAACTGGAACGCCTGGCCCATGACGCCCCCAAAACGGATGTTGCCTTCATTCTTCTCCACGGCCCTCTGGGAGAAGACGGCTCCATCCAGGGTTTCCTTGATCTCCTGGGCATCCCTTATCAGGGGTCGGGACTGCTGGGCAGCTCCCTGGCCATGAATAAACACTTGAGCAAGTTGCTGTATAAACAGGCGGGGCTCACGGTGTCCGAATCCCTCCTGGTCACTCCGGACAGCGGCCCGGCAAAGAAAGACATTCCTGATCAGCTGGGATTGCCGCTGGTAATTAAACCCGTAAGCCAGGGTTCCAGCCTGGGTCTCAATATCGCCCACAACCTTGAGGATCTCGGTTCAGCCTTAAACAGCGCCTTCCAACTGGACAGTGAGGTTCTGATCGAGCCTTATATCAGCGGCAGGGAAATAACCGTGGGGGTCATCGGCAATCAGAAACCAATCGCCCTGCCTGTGGTGGAAATCATCCCCGGCCAGAAGCACCCCTTTTTCGATTACACCGCCAAATACACGCCCGGAGCTACCAGCGAGATCTGCCCGGCTGACCTTCCCAAAGAGATAAGTCGGAAGGCCCGGGATTACGGAATCAGGGCCCACCAAGCCCTGAGCCTCAAAGGATACAGCCGTACCGACATGATTATTTCGGAAACAGGGGAGATATTTATTATAGAGACCAATACCATCCCGGGAATGGCGGCCACCAGCCTATTCCCCCTGGCGGCCCAGGAGTACGGCATGAACTTTTCCGCCCTTATCGACCGCCTTATAGAACTGGCATTGGAGAAATAATGGCGCGTAAAGAAGACTAACCCAACCTGCTCTCAAAATAAGGCTTCAGGATTTCCGGCAGCTTTATGGAGCCGTCCTCCTGCTGGCAATTTTCATAGATAGCCGCCAGCGTCCGGCCCACGGCCAGGCCGCTGCCGTTCAGAGTATGAACCAGAGCACTTTTCTTCTCACCTTTGGGCCGATAGCGGATCCCCCCTCGCCTAGCCTGAAAGTCAAGAAAGTTGCTGCAGGAGGAGATCTCGCGGTACTTTTCCTGGGCCGGCATCCAGACCTCGATATCATAGGTTTTGGTCGCGGAAAACCCCAGGTCTCCGGTACACAGGGTAACCACCCGGTAGGGAAGGTCCAGAAGACGCAGGACCTCTTCCGCATCGGACATCAGGGATTCCAGCTCCTGATCCGACTGTTCCGGTTCGGTAAATTTCACCAGTTCCACCTTGTCAAACTGATGCTGACGGATAACTCCCTTGGTATCCTTGCCGTATGACCCGGCCTCGGAACGGAAACAGGGGGTATAAGCACAGTACTTGACCGGCAGATCATCAGCAGCCAGAGTCTCATTCCGGTGAATATTGGTGACCGGAACTTCTGCGGTGGGAATCAGGTACAGATCCCAGTCTTCCGCTTTGAAAAGGTCCTCGGCAAACTTGGGAAGCTGGCCGGTGGCGGTCATGGTGGCGGAATTAACCATAAAGGGTGGCAGAACCTCTTTATAACCATGCCTTCCAGCATGAAGATCCAGCATGAAATTGGTAAGAGCCCGCTCCAGACGGGCGGCAAATCCTGTCATCAAAGTAAAACGGGCTCCTGACAGTTTAGCGGCTCTCTTGAAATCAAGGCTGCCGTCCGCCTCCCCCAGTTCCCAGTGGGCTTTCGGGGTAAAGGAAAAGGAAGGGGGCTCCCCCCATCTCCTGATTTCCACATTATCGCTGTCATCCTCTCCCACCGGAACCGAATCATGGCAGAGATTGGGAATCTCCATGACAATTTTCTGAAGATCATCCTCTATAACGTTAAGGCTCCGCTCAAGCTCCTTGATCCTGTCACTGACCGTCCGCATCTCGGAGATCAGTTCATCAGCGGATTCGCCTTTTTTCTTTAATTCGGCAATCTCCCGGGATACCGTCTTCCTCCGGTTTCGCAGGCTTTCCACCTCTGTCAGCTGCTCCCGCCTTTTTTGATCAATCTCGATAAAATCATCAAGACCGGTGACCGGAAACCCCCGGAGCCTGGTTTTTTCCCTGACCAGATCGATATTGTCCCTGATAAAACTTAGTGCCAGCATAGTATATTAGTTGTGAGTTACAAGTTATGAACCTCTGACCTCTGACCTCTGACCTCTGACCTCAAAGTAACTGATCGGGCAATTTCCTTCAATTACTGAATCACAATTCAAAATTCATCATATATCATTCCCTTGACTTGCCCCCCGGAACAGGCTATTTTAATCAGATTTATTTTAAATACAACTTAATGATGGAGGATTCGTGAAAGTTAAGGCCTTAAAGGGATTTAAAGACATCGTCCCGGATGAGGTGGACATATATCGTTTTATCGAAGAAACTGCCAGGGATATTTTCCGCCGTTTTGAATTCCGGGAAATAAGGGTCCCGATTCTGGAGAAGACCGATCTCTTTGTCCGTTCTCTGGGGGCGGCCACCGATATCGTGGAAAAGGAGATGTACACCTTCAGCGACCGCAACGGGGACTCGGTCACCATGAGGCCGGAAGGGACCGCCTCGGTTCTGCGGGCCTACATCGAACAGGGGCTGTACACGGCAAAACCGTTGCAGAAGCTTTATACTATCGGCCCCATGTTCCGGCATGAAAGACCCCAGAAAGGCCGCCTGCGACAATTTCACCAGATCAGTGTCGAGGCTGTCGGCCTTGATCATCCCCGGATAGATGCGGAAGTGATGGCCATGTCCTGGTATCTGCTCACCAGCCTCGACCTGAGTGCCAGACTGGAGATAAATTCCTTGGGATGCCCGGAATGCCGGCCGGAATTTAATCGGGCCCTGCGGCAGTTTCTGAACCAATGTGATTCCATCTGTGACGACTGCGAAAGGCGCAGGGATTACAATCCCCTCCGTGTTCTGGACTGCAAAAATGAAAACTGCCGGGAACAGTATCGACAGGCGCCATTGATAATCCAGCATCTCTGCCCGGAATGCTCCGACCACTTCCGGGCGGTTGAAGAAAGTCTCAGCCTCCTGAGAATTCCCTATACTGTCAACTCCTTCATGGTCAGGGGCCTGGACTATTACTGCCGTACCACATTTGAACTTATAACCGACGACCTGGGAGCCCAGAGTGCGGTGGGAGCCGGGGGGCGTTATGACGGCCTGGTCGGGGAGCTGGGGGGACCGGATGTCCCGGGACTGGGTTTTGCCATGGGGATTGAACGTCTGGCCCTCCTCCTGTCTGAAAAGGATTCCCGGCCCGGAAAAACCAGGACCGACCTTTTTATAGCCGCTCTCGGCCCTAAAGCCCAGGACATGGCCTTCCCGGTGACCTATTACTTAAGGGAAAAAGGACTGGCTGTGGCCATGGATGTCATGGACCGCAGTTTAAAAAGCCAGATGAAACAGGCTGACCGGGCCAAAGCCGATTTTGTCCTGATCGTGGGAGAAGAAGAGTTTGAAAAGGGGGAGGCCCGGCTTCGGGACATGAGAACCAGGGACCAGGCAGCGCTGGCCATAAAAAGCGATCCGGCGGAATGGGGAGATGATATCATGGAGGCGGTAGGAGGGGAAAAATTTGAAATATTATAACAATTCTAAGAGCAAGAGGTGTCAGACAAACCATCATACCGCACCCCGAAACTTGAAACTTGAACCTTAATAGGAGATCCTATGGAATCCATGGGAACGCTGCAACGTAGTCATAGCTGCAATGAACTGAATGCGGCCAATCTTGACCGGGAAATCGTCCTGATGGGCTGGGTACTGAGAAGACGGGATCACGGGGGTGTTATATTTATTGACCTGCGGGACCGCTGGGGTATCACTCAGGTGGTATTCAATCCGGAGCACAATTCCGAGGTCCATGCCAAGGCCCACACCCTGCGGAGTGAATGGGTGATTGCAGTGCGGGGAAAAGTCGCCCGCCGGCCGGAAGGAATGATCAATGAAAAGCTGGTTACCGGAGAAATAGAGGTCTTTGCCGATGAACTGAAGATACTCAATACCAGCAAAACCCCGCCCTTCCCCCTGGACGAGGAAGTGGAGGTCTCCGACAACCTCCGGCTTGCCTATCGTTATATCGACCTGCGCCGCCCGGGAATGGCTGACAACCTCATAACCCGGCACAAAGCCTGCCAGGCCATCCGCAGCTACTTGAACGATGCTGATTTTCTGGAAATCGAGACCCCGGTGCTCACCCGCTCCACTCCTGAAGGGGCCAGGGACTACCTGGTACCCAGCCGGGTTAATACCGGCCGCTTCTTCGCCCTGCCCCAGTCCCCCCAGCTCTTTAAGCAGCTGCTGATGGCCGCAGGTATGGACCGCTACTATCAGATAGTCAAGTGTTTCCGGGACGAGGATCTGCGGGCCGACCGCCAGCCCGAATTCACCCAGCTGGACATGGAGCTTTCCTTTATTAATGAAGAAGATATCTTTACCCTGTCCGAAGGGATAATGCAGGCAATTTTCAAAGAAACCAGAAACAGGGACCTGAAACCGCCCTTTCCCCGCCTGACCTATGATGAAGCCGTGGCCAGATTCGGTACGGACCGGCCCGACACCCGCTTCGGCATGGAGCTGGTCGATCTGACCGAAACGGTCAGGGACTGCAGCTTCCAGGTCTTTCAAAATGTAGTGGAAACCGGCGGCATAGTGAAGAGCATCAACGCCAAAGGCTGTGCCGATTTCTCCCGCAAGGACCTGGACGACCTGACCGAATTCGCCGGCCAGTACGGGGCCAAAGGACTGGCCTGGGTCAAGGTGAAGCCTGAAGGCGAGTGGCAGTCACCAATTGCCAAATTTTTCACTCCGGAAGAACGGGGCAGGATAAGCGAAGACCTGGAGGCGGCAGAAGGAGATCTCCTGTTCTTTGTGGCTGACAAGAGTCCGGTTGTCCACGAGGCCCTGGCTGAACTCAGGCTTGAGCTGGCCCGCAGGCTTGAACTGCTGGACGGAAACACCCTCAACTTCCTGTGGATAACAGACTTTCCTCTGCTGGAATATGATCATGAAGAACGCCGCCACACTGCGGTCCATCATCCCTTCACCGCACCCCGGGAGGAAGATCTGGATCTGCTGGAATCCGATCCGGGCCGAGTCAGAAGCCGGGCCTATGACCTGGTTTTAAACGGCACGGAAATAGGGGGCGGCAGTCTGCGTATCCATCAAAAAGATATCCAGGACAGGGCCTTCGAGGCTCTGGGCATCAGCCGGGAAGAAGCCGAGGATAAATTCGGCTTTCTGCTGCGGGCCCTGGAACTCGGAGCACCGCCCCACGGTGGGATTGCCTTCGGCCTGGACCGGCTGCTGATGATTCTTACCGGCAGGGAAACTATCAGGGATGTAATCGCCTTCCCCAAAACCCAGAAAGCCACCTGTCCCATGACCGAAGCCCCGGCCCCGGTCAACCGCAAGCAACTTACAGAATTAAAACTACGTCCTGACTGGAAGGAATAACTATGCTACCGGAAAATATAAATGAGGCCTTCACTTTTGACGACATTCTCCTGGTACCCAGGAAGTCATCCGTACTTCCTTCCGAGGTGGATCTCTCAACCAGATTGACCAGGGAAATTTCCCTTAACATGCCCCTGATCAGTGCAGCCATGGACACGGTAACCGAACACCGGACTGCTATTGCCATGGCCCGCGAAGGAGGGATAGGGATAATACATAAGAACATGAGCCTGAAAAAACAGCTGCTTGAGGTGGAGAAAGTCAAAAAATCCGAATCCGGTATGATTGTGGATCCGGTCACCGCCGAGGAAGACCAGACTGTGGGCGAGATTGAAAAGATTATGCAGACCTTTCATATCTCCGGTGTTCCCGTGCTGAGGGACGGCAAACTGGCCGGAATCGTCACCAACCGTGATATGCGCTTTGTTTCCGACCTGGGGCTTAAGGTCAAGGATGTCATGACCAGCAAGAATCTGGTTACCGCCAAGCCCGGTATCACTCTGGAGCAGTCCAAGGCCCTGCTGCATGAGCACCGGATTGAAAAGCTGCTGGTGGTCAACGAGGACGGCAGCCTGCACGGCCTTATCACCATCAAGGATCTGGAAAAGATCAGGAAATACCCCCTGGCCGCCAAAGACTCCCTGGGCAGACTCCTGGCCGGAGCTGCCATAGGGGCAGACATCTCCCTGGAGCATGTCGACAACCTACAGGCCGCCGGCGTCGATGTTCTGGTCCTGGATTCAGCCCATGGTCATTCCAGCAATATCGTTAATGCCCTGAAAAAAATCAAGGCGGATTTTTCCGGCCTTCAGGTAATTGCCGGCAATATTGCCACTGCCGAGGCTGCCGAAGATCTGATCAGGGCCGGAGCCGACGCCCTCAAGCTTGGAGTTGGACCCGGCTCTATCTGCACAACCAGGATCGTGGCCGGTGTCGGCGTCCCTCAGCTTACGGCTATCAGTGATTGCAGCACCGCGGCCCGGAAACACGGAATCCCCGTGATCAGCGACGGCGGGATAAAGCAGTCCGGCGACTTGAGCAAGGCCATAGGCATAGGGGCGGATTCCATAATGATAGGCAGTCTTCTGGCCGGTTGTGAAGAAACTCCCGGTGAGACCTTTCTCTATCAGGGGAGAACCTACAAAGGCTACCGGGGCATGGGATCACTGGGAGCCATGAAAGAGGGGAGTGCAGACCGTTACAGCCAGGCGGATGTGGAATCTGCGGCAAAATTCGTTCCTGAGGGCATTGAAGGCAAGGTTCCCTATCGCGGCCCTTTAAGTGATACCATCTACCAGCTCACCGGAGGTCTGCGGTCCGGCATGGGTTATCTGGGGGCCCGGAGCATTGCGGAACTCCAGGAAAAAGCCAGATTTGTCAAGATCAGCCCGGCCGGCTTCAAAGAAAGCCACGTCCATGACGTAATAATCACCAAAGAGGCGCCCAATTACCGAATGAGCTGAGCCCCGGAAGTCGGAGGTCGGAGGTCGGAGGTCGGAGGTCAAAAGACAGAAGACAGAGGTCAGACAACAGCAGCCTAAGCCTTTAATCTTGCACCTTATACCTTGTACCTTGTGCCTTGTGCCTTGAAACTTGAAACTTGAAACTTGAAACTTGAAACTGTCCATGGATATACATCAGGAAAAAATAATTGTCCTTGATTTCGGTTCCCAGACCACCCAGCTCATAGCCAGGCGGATCAGGGAACAGAGGGTCTACAGTGAGATCCATCCCTACACCCTGTCCCTTGACGAACTCAAGAAGATGAAGCCTTCAGGCATAGTTCTGTCCGGTGGCCCGGCCAGCGTCTATGACGAAGATGCCCCGATGACCGACCCCGATCTTCTGGATCTGGGTATTCCCGTGCTTGGCATCTGCTACGGAGCCCAGTTAATGATGCACCAATTAGGCGGTGCTGTGGCCGGGGCCGCGAAAAGGGAATACGGCAAGGCGGACCTGGAGATCCTCCGCACCGACGGCTTATTTGCCGACCTGGCTACCGGTTCGCCCCGCTATCAGGTCTGGATGAGCCATGGCGACAGGATTGACCGGGCCCCCGCCGGATTCCAGGCCGCAGCCCGGAGTGAACACAGCCCCCTGGCCGCGGTCCGTCACCAGGAAAAGCCCCTGTTTGGCGTGCAGTTCCACCCGGAGGTCGCTCATACCCTTATCGGCAATGATGTGCTGGCCAACTTTATCTTTAATATCTGCAACTGCCGGCCGGCATGGACCATGGAATCCTTTGTGGATACCACGGTGGCCGCCATCAAGGAAAAAGTCGGTGATAATAAAGTAATCTGCGCTCTTTCCGGCGGAGTCGATTCCTCGGTAACCGCCGCCCTGGTGCACCGGGCTGTAGGCGACCAGTTGACCTGCATCTATGTGAATAACGGTCTGATGCGTGCCGGAGAAACAAAGAGGCTTATGCGCTTTTTCAAGGAACAGGAGCATCTCCGGGTGATTGAGGTCGATGCTGTCGATTATTTTCTTGACCAGCTCCAGGGCATAAGGGATCCCGAAGAAAAACGGAGGATAATCGGTCAGGGCTTCATAAAGATCTTTGAAAAAGAGGCTGTCAAACTGGGAGACGTCAAATTCCTGGCCCAGGGCACCCTTTATCCGGATGTCATTGAATCCGTGTCCTTCCGGGGAGCGGCAGCCATTAAATCCCATCATAATGTGGGGGGATTGCCAGAGATTATGAAGCTCGATCTTATTGAACCCCTGCGGGAACTGTTCAAGGATGAAGTCCGGGAACTCGGTCTCACCCTGGAACTGCCTAAGGAAGCCATTTACCGCCAGCCTTTTCCCGGTCCCGGACTGGCGATAAGAATAATGGGAGAGGTTACCGGGGAACGCCTTGAAATCCTGAGACAGGCTGATACTATTATACTGGACGAGATGAAGAGTTCAGGCTACTATTACAAGGTATGGCAGTCCTTTGCCGTGCTTTTGCCCATTCAGACCGTTGGTGTTATGGGGGATGAGCGGACCTATGAACACGTAATCGCCCTGCGCTCCGTAGACAGCGTTGATGCCATGACTGCAGACTGGTCCAAGCTGCCTTACGAGCTGATGGGCCGCATTTCGAACCGCCTGATAAATGAAGTGAAGGGGGTAAACCGGGTGGTCTACGACATTTCCTCCAAACCTCCCGGGACCATTGAATGGGAGTGATTCAGTGGGCGGGGGCAGAGGTCTAAAGTCTGAAGTCTGAAGTCTGAAGTCTGAGGACAGAGGGCAAGGCCGGCAATTCAGCGGGAAAAAGTATGCAGATCAACTCGGCTAAAGAGCTTATTGTTTAGCTGACTGACTGCAATGGAGAAAACAATAAAACCGAATCTTCCTTGGACATTGCTCAAGATTGCAAATATATTAGGCACAACGACATTCTGATCTCCGACTCCTGATCTCCGAACTCTTATGTTTAAAACCGGTATATACGTTGACGCAGAAAACATCCGGCTAAGCGGAGGATACGGCATGCGTTATGATGTCCTGGTTGATCTGGCCAATGGAGGGAACTCGCAGCTCTTAAGGGCCAACTCCTATCTGGCTGAAGACCGGGAAAGGACTGAAAACGATGGCGAATACCGGCAGAAGGTTCATAATTACCATAACATCGTCCGTAATCACGGTTTTAAGGTCATTAAAAAATATGTTCAGCATTATGTTGATGAAGAGGGGGTTGTTACCACCAAAGCCAACGCTGATATGGACCTGGCCATTGACGCCCTCCTCCAGTCCCGCAACCTCGACCGGATTATCCTGGTAACCGGGGATGGAGACTTTATCCGTCTGGTAACGGCCATCCAGAACAGAGGTTGCCGGGTTGAGGTCATCGGTTTCAATAATGTCAGCTCGAGTTTAAGAGAGACCGCCGATTTCTTTATTTCCGGCTTCCTGGTTCCCGGCCTTTTACCGATTCAGGGTGATCATGATCCCAGAGAATGGTACCGGGGCACAGTGATCAGCTATAAGCCGGATCGGGGCTTTGGATTTATGCGTTATTACAGATTGACCGCCCTGGGACTGGAAAGTGACAGTCTTTTTTTCCATTGTTCCCAATCTCCCTTTGAAAGCTCACCACAGGTCTTTCACAACCCCTCTAATATTTTTGAATTTCAGATAGCCCCCAATAACCGTGATTCAGACAGGTATGAGGCTCAGAACATCCGGCTTCTTCAGATGGAAAGCAACAACGGATCATCTGATAAAAATTTTTCCTGAAAATCGTAAGGATTACTCTTTTGCTTAGCCCGAGCAAACTTAATATGCTGATCGCAGGAAGAGGCGATTTTATGCGCCGTTCAGTAAGGACCATGCTCCGGATGGCGCAGTACGGCAGGAATATCCAGGAAACAGGCAACGGCACAAAGGCCTGGGAATTCCTTCAGAAAAACAGGGTCGACCTCATTATTGCCGATTACACTTTACCCGGGATAAACGGAATTGAACTGCTGCGGCGCGTACGAAAAGACAGGAAATTAAGGAATACCCTCTTCCTGATAATCACTGCTGAGACAAACAGAGAAGTCGTGGCAGAGGCGGCTGAATACGATGTGGACGGTTATCTGGGCCTGCCTTTTAATTCCGCCACCCTGTCCAAAACCATAGATTCCATTCTGGCCAGGGCCAGATCTCCGGAACCCATGGTAATTCACCTCAGGGCGGCCCGTGATCTGAAGGAAGAGGGCAGGATATCCGAAGCCATAGTAGAGGCCCGGAAGGCGGCGGCAGCTAAACCCGACTCTTCCCGGCCCTTGCGGGAACTGGGCAAACTATTCATTGAAATCGGCGACAAAAAAGAAGCCCGGAAATATTTCCGAAAATCAGTTGCCCTTAATCAGCTTGATATATCTTCCCATTACAATTTGGGGAAACTCTTTGTGGAGGAAGACAGGGTCGACCAGGCTGTCCATCATTTCAGCAGAGCTCTGGAAATCAATCCGAGACGCCAGGAATGGGCCTTCGACTTCGCCTCCCTTCTCTTGGAAAGACAGGAAAAAGAAGAAGCAGCCAGGATCCTTGGCCATATATTGAAATATAATCCCTGCGATATGGAATTGCTGATCAAAGCCGGTGATATGGCGGCCCGGAACGAAATGTACGAGTTGGCTATAAAGTGCTTCCAGACCTCGGTTAAAAAGGAACCTGACAACTTATACAGCCATAAGATGCTTGGCATCATATACCGGCATAAAAGGAAAAACATGGAAGCGGTGAACCACCTGGAAAAAGCTGCTTCTGAATATGGTGAAGAACTGGAAGTGCTCATGGCCCTGGCCAAGGCCTATTATGATATGGGCAGACTGGTCCGGGCGGATAAATGGGCCGGGACCGCCTCTCGGTTATATCCTGACAATCTCGAGGTAAAACGACTGCTAAGGTCTTTGTAGGAGTGGACCGATACTGTATTGCGCCTCTGATCTCTGAACCCCGACCTTTGGACTCCAATGAACGATGACCTGAATTCTCCGGAAAATTACCGGGAAGCTGAGACCGGTTCCGACATGGCACCTGGTATGGACTTCCTTCTTCCTGCCAGAGAACTGCCGGTCTCCCTGGAAGGTCCCCCCTGTTTTTACTGCAGCATGACCGGGCATACTCCCTCCGAATGCCCCAGCCGTCTGCTGACCATGAACATCCGCGGACTCAGCAGAGTGGGCCGGCTGTCCTTTTCGGAATTAAACGACATATACCGGAAAATCTTCCCGGATTACAGCTCTCCGCTGTCGAGGCTGGATACCGGCATCACCAATTCACAACTGGCCCAGGATACAGAGATCCTCGTACTCATCGCCTTTCTGGATATCAGCCGCCTTTATCAGATCCGCTTTCTCTATCAGGTTGCTTTCAGCATACAGCCGGAATGGCAAAAGCTGGAAAGAACCGGCCAGAGAAATATTGACAGGCGCAATCTCTACCTGGGCCTGGATTACTTAAGAGTCAGAAAGTATGAAGAAGCCCGGGACCTGCTTAAAAAAGAAACAAATGAACCAAAGGGTAAAACTTTCTGTGCCAACGTGGCCCTGGCCTTTCTCTCTCTGGAAACCGGCTATTTTGAGGAAATGCTCTCATACCTGAAAAAAGCGGAGATCCTCGCCACCCTGGAAAAAGAAAGGATTTACATAGGCTTTCTCCTGTCCCGTTATTATCAGATAAATGACGATCCTTGGCGGAGCCGTAATGCCCTGTCCATTGCCGAAAAAAGCATTTATTACGCAGATGAAATAGCCTACCGCAAGATACAGCTGGCAGTGGAGACAGGCCTGGATAATAACAGTGTAAAAGAGCTCCGCGACCTCATGAAAGAAAGCAGGGAGTACTTCATGACCGCTCTCATGGATCCTGCTTTTATCCCGGAACAGGAACTGGTTGAGGATATCGCCTCCTCCCGCTACTCGAAAGTGAAGCAGGAAGCTGAAGAATATATATCCTCGCTCAGTAGGACATTTGCCAATCTGGATGTCTGGTTTGATGAAGAAGACAGGAGCCAACAGGAAAGAAAAGAGAAGCTGAATCAGTTAACAAGCCTTTTTCAGCACCAGGGATACTACGATCTTCTGACTCTGTCAAAAGAAAGCAAATACCTCTTGAGGCAATGGCAGGAGACATTCTTTAAGCAGAAAAATGCCTTTCAGCGCCGGGTCAGGCAGGCAGAGCATGAGATGAAAGTCTATAAGCCTTTCTGGCAGGACTATAAGTACCAAAATTTTTTCAGCCGCTTTGGGGATAATCTGGAATCCGCCTCCAAGAAAATTGCCCGTATCCGCAAACTGATGGGTGAAACCACCCCCTCGTCTTATAAAAAAGCCCTGGCCCTTTTTTTTGATGTGAGGAAAAGTATTGCCGTACTCAACTCCCTCTATGGCAGGATGATCTGGATAAGAACCATTCTGGACGGAGCCTGGATTTTCGGTAAATCCCTTTTCATCCTTGAATTTATCGTAATGGGGGTTGCACTGTTCATAGGAATGGGACTGGAACCTGCTCTCGATGAATACAGGTGGGGAAGAATCCTCACTGATTACGACTTCCAGAGAACCGCCCTCTCCCTTACCGCCTTTCTGATCGTCCCCCTTATCTCCCTTGTTATCACCTTAGCCAGACTGGGGAAGAAATGAGTATCAGACAGAGCCCCGGGCAATCACCTTCCCGGCCACCTCCCGGGCGATTTTCCTTATCCGGCCGATATATCTCGTCCTTTCCGCAACACTTATCGCTTTCCTGGCATCCAGGAGATTAAAGGTATGAGAGCATTTCAGGCAATGTTCATAGGCGGGTAAGGGCAAATCCAGATCCAGCATCTTAAAGGCCTCTTCCTCACAGGAATTAAAAAGCCAGTAAAGAAAATCAACATCAGCATATTCAAAATTATAGGCGGAGAACTCCTTTTCCGCCTGATGCGCCAGATCCCCGTAAAGGACCTCCCGGTTCCACTCTATATCATAGACACTTTCCTTGCCCTGGAGATACATAGCTATACGCTCCAGGCCGTAAGTAAGCTCAACAGTTATGGGGTCGAGTTCCTGACTGCCCGCCATCTGGAAATAAGTGAACTGGGCGATCTCCATGCCGTCCAGCCAGACTTCCCAGCCCAGGCCGCTGGCCCCCAGGGTGGGGGACTCCCAGTCATCTTCCACAAACCGTACATCATGGTCAGTTAGCTCAAGATTAAAACTCCTAAGACTGCCCAGAAACAGGTCCTGGGAGTCCAGAGGTGAAGGTTTCAGTACCACCTGAAACTGGTAATAACGCTGGAGGCGATAGGGGTTGTCCCCGTAGCGGCCGTCAGTGGGCCGCCTGGAGGGCTGGACGTAAGCGGCCCTCCAGGGATTCGGCCCCAAAGCCCGCAGAATGGTGGCGGGATGGAAGGTTCCGGCCCCCACTTCCATGTCATAGGGCTGTTCAATAATGCATCCCTGCTCGGCCCAGTATTGGCTTAATCTTAAAATGATATCCTGGAAATACATATATCTTTAGGTCTTGGGTTTAAAGTTTGGGGTGTAATGGTGAGGATACATTAATATATTCATGGGTAAGCTGTAAACTTTAAACCGCATCAGGCAGACATCCCTGCTGAATAATACGGCACACAGCAGGCAAACTATGTACCCATTATAAACAGTGGGTTTTAAACAGGCTCCCTGAATCCAGGGATAAACTCTGCCTCCCTGAGTAATGATTTCCGGATATCACCTCAAAAAAAATTGTCAACTTATTTGACAACTACACCATTATGAAGTAGAAATTACGGTCAAAATGCGTCAAAATGCCTCAGTTTAAGTACCATCGAGCAAACCCATTTACAAAATTTTTCCAATTAAAGGAGGGAAAAATGGTAAAAAAATTTTCCGCATTGGCCCTGACCGGCCTCCTGGCTTTGCCGCTGACCGCCGGCGCTGCCAGCCAGGAAGACCTGCAGGAGCAAATCGACAATCTCTCTCAGCAGCTGGAAGAGCTCAAGGCTGACCAGCAGTATATCCAGGATGATGTTGACGCCAACATCGAGGACTGGAACCTGGCCTCCCGCTTTAAGTTTTCCGGGGACTTCCGGGCCCGGGTAGACTCCATGAGCGCCGAGGCTCCGTCTCAGTACAGTGCCGGGAATGTGGCTGACTCTATGGTATCTATCGCTGATGCAATGACATTGGGTAATGCCTCAGTCGGGTATATTGAGAACCAATTAGTTCCAATGTTTAGGTCCATGTCGGCATCCCAAAGGAATCAACTCATCCAGAACGGAGTGATTCCAGCTGGTTCTCTGGGAGGAGGTCAACCGCCGGCCGATATACCTTTTACAGCAGCCACCCCTGATCCCGCCCAGGACTACGACAACGACTCCCTGTTCACCAACCGCCTGCGCCTGAATATGCAGGTCAAGGCCATGGAAAACGTCACCTTCAAGGGACGCCTGGCCATGTACAAGACCTACGGCGGCCAGTCCACTCCCCTGGAATTCGGCGGCCCCTTTACCACCAGTGCTCTCTCCTTTGACGGCACCACTGCCAGGCAGCCGGATGACAACGACCTGATCGTGGACCAGGCCTACGTAAACTGGAACAATATCGCGGACCTCCCCATCTGGTTCTCCATCGGCCGCCGGCCCACCACCGACGGCCCCCCGGAGCATATCCGCATGGGCAACGATCCCGCGGACACCATGGCCACTCCCACAGCCTTCATGAACTATCCCTTTGACGGCGCCACCTTCGGCTACGCCTATTTCAATCCCCTGGGTAACGAAGGTTCCGGCCGGGTAAGGCTCTGCATAGGCCGGGGCTTTGAGTCCGGAGTCACCACTAATGATGATCACATCAATGATACTGATTTCGCCGGAATCAACTGGGATGTCTACAAGAAGGACGACCTTTTCATCAACTTCCAGTCCTTCAGGGTCTTTAACATGTTCAACATCCCCAGTGACGTTGATTTTCCCAACATCCTGGAAATGTCACTACACGGATATGATACACCCTATCAAGTCCGTGACGTGGACGGAAACGGTGTGATAGACTCAGATGAAAACGGCATGCTGGACCGGACCAACCTCGGTGACATCCAACATACCAGCTTCGCGGCCATGGACAAATGGCGGAATCTGAACTACTTTCTCAGCGCCGGCTGGAGCCGTACCGATCCCAGCGGCGTTGACGAGATGGGGACCGGACTCCTGACCAGCTGGTGGGATGAAGATGCCACTGATTCCAAAGACGGTTACAGTGTTTATGCCGGGGCCCGTTACGACCTGGATGATCTCGGTCTGAAACTGGGGCTGGAGTATAACTTCGGCTCCGAAGACTGGATCTCCTTTACCCCGGGTCATGACGACCTCTATCAGGCCAAGCTTGCCACCCGCGGCAGTGTCTATGAGGCCTATATGATCTACGATATTCCCGCAGGCTGGAAGATCTCCGAGTATTCCAAGGCCTTCATGCGCCTGGGCTATCAGCACTACGACTATGACTACACCGGCAGCGGCTTCTGGCTGGGTGAACCCCAGGATATAGATGACCTGGCGGATGATCCTCTGGCCGCCCAGATGTATCCGGCTATCGAGGAGATGGATCAGGTCTACCTGACCTTTGAGGCCCGCTTTTAGAGAAAAATCCTTACAGGTATGATTCCGGGAGCACATTTTTCCCGCATCTTTTAGCGGGAACCAGGCTGTTCCCGGCGCTCCGTTAAGAAAAGGACAATCTCCGGTATGGAGGTTGTCCTTTTTTCTTTTTTTCAGGGTTCTCAACACGTAGAATAAGGCAAGACAGTTCCGGTAGCATTAAGGCTCAAGTACAGACAGTTAAGCCGATTGATTTGAAACATGGACAACTTCAGCAAACCCCTTACTCCGTTCCGGCTTGAATCCCCGGAAATTCCTGACCGGATATTTTTCCACGGCATATTCAAGCGCTCCGGGGGAATAAGTCCGCCGCCCTACGATTCCCTGAACCTGAGCCTGGGTGTGGGGGATCATCCCGACAACGTGCGTGCTAACAGAGACCGGGTCAAAAAATCCCTGGCCGCAGAGAGGCTGTTATCTGCAGGGCAGGTGCACGGCAGCGGCATTCTGGTTATTGAAGAGGAACCGGAGGAAGACAGGGAATTTCCAGGCTATGATGCCCTGATAACCGATGTCCCCGGCCCGGCACTGATGATCCAGCTTGCTGACTGCCAGGCGGTTATGGTTCTGGACCCGGTAAAAAGAGTGGCAGCCAATATCCATTGCGGCTGGCGGGGCAACGCAGCTGATATTATCGGTAAGACCATCCACAGGATGACCGAACGTTTCCGGAGCCGGCCTTCTGACTTATCAGCATTTATCAGTCCCTCCCTGGGTCCCTGCTGTGCCGAGTTCAAAAACTGGAGGCAGGAACTGCCCCGGGAATTCTCCCGCTACCAGGTAAGGCCTGATTATTTTGACTTATGGGCGGTCAGCAGAGATCAGTTGCGCCGGGCCGGGGTTTTGGGGCAAAATGTTCATACTGCCGCCCTCTGCACCAAGTGCGGCCCGGAGTGGTTTTCCTACCGCAGGGAAGGCCGGACCGGCCGTTTCGGGGCGGTAATAGGTCTCAGCAAGCAGTAACCCCGGTCGGAGATCGGAAGTCAGAGGTCGGAGGTCAGAGGTCGGAGGTCGGAGATCAGAGACATTGAATCACCCGGATTCAGATACTTATTATCCGGATGAGCCATAATAATTTCACTACAAAGAATACCAATCTTGAAATCCCGCAGCACCAGATACTTAAGTATTCAGATCCTTTGCCGGAGCTCCCGGGAAAAAGAACCGGTGGATACTGTCATGGAGCAGGAGTTGAATCAGGCCGGCTTGACCGATTCCAGGGACAGCCATCTGGTCATGGCCCTGGTTTACGGAGTCCTGCGCCAACAGCGTTATCTCGATGCTGTCCTCAGCCGCTTTTCCAGTCATCCTCTGCCTAAGATGAAGCCCTTCACTCTGCAGGCCCTGAGACTGGGTGCTTTCCAGCTCCTTTTCCTGGACCGGGTCCCTCCTTCCGCCGCTGTAAATGAAACGGTAAAGGCAATGAGAAAGGCCGGTCAGCCCAAATGGCTGACAGGTTATGTGAACGGTGTACTCCGGGCCCTTGCCCGAGAAGGTAACCGTCCCGGTCTTCCTGAGGAGGAAAACCTGCCTCCGCAGGTCAGGTTCAGTCATCCGGACTGGCTTTATGAGCGTTACAGGCTGCGTTATGGCGAGGACAGGGCCCGGGAAATATGTCAAAACAACAACCGGCAACCCTGCCTTACCCTCTGTCTTGATCTATCTGCCGTCAGCAGGGAAGAATTTATAGAACTTCTGACTCAGGAGGGCAACAGGGCTATTCCGGGACCATATGTCCGGGAAGCCGTGATCCTGCCGGAATACAGGGGCTGGGTCAGTGAATTGCCCGGTTATGACCGGGGCTGGTTCCTGGTCCAGGATGAAGGGGCCCAGTTGATAACCAGAATGCTGGCCCCTTTTCAGCCCGGCTCCTACCTTGATGCCTGTGCCGGTGTGGGGGGTAAAACCATCCAGCTGAGCAGCCTGGTGCCGCCGGCCAGCAGTATAACCGCCCTGGAGCCCAACCAGAAAAGGTTTAAGCTCCTGATGGAAAACCTGCAAAGAATGGGCTTGACTTCAGGTATCACTCCTTTAAATATTACTCTTGAGGATTTCAGAAGACAGACAGAAAAGAATTACCACAGCATCCTGATAGATGCTCCCTGTTCAGGACTGGGGGTGATCCGCCGTCATCCGGACATACGCTGGAATCTTGCCGCCGGTGAAAGCGAACTGCAGCCTTATCAGTCCATTCAGCTCGCCCTTCTGGAGGAGGCCGCCGGACTTATTCCTTCCGGCGGGACCCTGGTCTATGCCACCTGCAGTACTGAACCCGAGGAAAACGAAGAGATTATCACCCGGTTTATTGCCGGACATCCCCGATTCAAGCCTGATTTTCCGGAACTGCCTGAAAGCTGCAGCCAAGTGCTGGACGAACAGGGATTTCTGAAGCTTGTCCCCGGGGAGTATAACGACGGCTTTTTTGCCGCCCGGCTGGTGAGAGACTGAGGTCGGAGGGCGGAAGTCGGAGGGCGGAGATCAGAGGGCAGAGGGCTAAGCCGTAGATTTAAAAAACCTTGCACCTTGCACCTTGTAACTAATATAATATGGAACCACAACAGATCAGGATCCGGGGCGCCCGGATGCACAACTTAGCCAATATAGACGTGGATATTCCCCGCAACTCTCTGGTGGTATTCACCGGCCTGAGCGGTTCCGGGAAATCAAGCCTGGCCTTTGACACCATCTATGCCGAAGGCCAGCGCCGCTATGTGGAGTCGCTTTCCACTTATGCCCGCCAGTTTCTGGGGCAGATGGAAAAGCCCAAGGTGGATCTGCTGGACGGTCTTTCTCCGGCGGTCTCTATAGAACAGAGAACAACCAGCAGTAATCCCCGCTCCACCGTGGGGACCATCACCGAAATCTACGACTATCTCCGCCTCCTCTTTGCCAGGGCCGGTCGCCAGCACTGCCCGCAATGCGGTCTGGAAATAAGCCCCCAGTCAGTGGAGGATATAGTGAAAATCCTTTTAAGTTATGAAGAAGGCACCCGCTGTATCTTGCTGGCCCCGGTTATAGATAACCGCAAGGGGGAGCATCTGGAAATACTCAATAAGCTGCTGGGCATGGGGTTTGTCCGGGCCCGGATCGACGGGGAAATAACCAACCTGGACCAGGAGGTCAAGCTTGCCAAGACCAAAACCCATAGCATAGAGGCGGTTGTGGACCGCCTGGTAATCAAGCCCTCTGCCAGACAGAGGCTGTCCCAGTCGGTGGCCGCAGCGGTCCAGCTCTCCGAGGGGCTGCTCCTGGCCAACTTCCCTGACAGCGGGGAAGAAAAGCTCTTCAGCGAAAGGGCCTCCTGCAGGCAGTGCGGGATCAGCATGATGGATCTCTCCCCCCAGCTCTTTTCTTTTAACAGCCCCAAAGGCGCCTGTCCGCAGTGTGGGGGGCTGGGCAGTAACGCCTTCTTCGATCCGGAACTTCTGGTCCCTGATCCCTCTCTTAGCCTGAGACAGGGAGCGATCGCCCCCTGGAAGAACTTCGCCCCCGACTCTTATAAAGCCCGTCTTCTGGAGGCCCTGGCTGAGCAGTACAATTTCAGCCTGAATACCCCGTTTAATAAGTTGAGCGCTGAGGTAAAGGACATAATCTTTTACGGTACCGGCGCTCATCCCCTCCACTTCCAGTACAAACGCCGGGGCAGGACCAGAACCAGCAAAAAACCCTTCGACGGCTTGCTCTCCCGTCTGGACAGAAGGTACCATGAGACATCCTCAGCTGTAATCCGCCAGGAACTGGCATCCTACATGACCGAACAACCCTGCCCCGTCTGTCAGGGTGGCCGCTTGAAAAAAGAAAGCCTGGCGGTCAGGGTTGGAGAGAACTCCATTGCCGGCCTGACCGCCTTAAGTGTCGTGCATCTCAGGGACAGGCTGGCAGATCTCCGGCTGGGAGCGCGGGAAGAGATGATTGCTGCCCCTATACTAAAAGAGATAGATCAGAGGCTCGGCTTTCTTATTGATGTGGGTCTGGGCTATCTTTCCCTGGATCGCAAGGCTGCCACTCTTTCCGGGGGAGAGGCCCAGCGTATAAGGCTGGCCTCCCAGATAGGCTCCCGGCTGGTCGGGGTCATCTATATCCTGGATGAGCCCAGCATCGGCCTGCACCAGCGGGACAAGGAACGGCTTATCAAGACCCTCACCAATTTGCGGGACCTGGGCAATACTGTGATCGTGGTTGAGCATGACGAGGACACCATCCTGGCGGCCGATTATGTTCTTGATATAGGACCAGGAGCCGGTGTCCACGGAGGCAGGGTCGTTTACAACGGGCCGGTGCCCGGCATTTTGGAACATCCGGAATCATTGACCGGTGGTTACCTCTCCGGCCGCCTGGAGATTAAAAAACCGGACCAACGGAAACGACCCAACAAAAAAAAGAGCATAAAGGTGAAAGGTGCCCATGCCAACAATCTCAAAGACATAGATGCGGTGTTCCCTCTGGGCCTGATGATCTGTGTTACCGGAGTCTCCGGATCGGGGAAAAGCTCACTGGTCATGGAGTGTCTTTACAAAGGAGTAAGCCGGGGCATAAAGCGCAACGGTTCACCGGCCCTGGGCTGCCGCAGCCTGCAGGGAGTTGGGGGAATAGACAAGGTCATAAATATTGATCAGGGCCCGATAGGCCGGACTCCCCGCTCCAATCCAGCCACCTATACCGGGATTTTCACCCCGATCAGGGAACTGATAGCCCGCCTTCCGGAGGCCAGGGCCCGGGGCTATAAACCCGGACGGTTCAGTTTCAATCTCAAAGGGGGGCGCTGCGAGGCCTGTGAAGGAGAGGGGGTCATCAAAATAGCCATGCATTTTCTGCCCGACATATTCGTGACCTGTGAGACCTGCAACGGCAGCCGCTATAACCAGGAAACCCTGGAGATAACCTACCGCGGCAAGACCATTGCCGATATCCTGGCGATGAATGTGGAAGAGGCCCTGGACTTTTTCCGTAACATTCCGGTAATCGCCTCCAGACTCCAGACCCTCATGGATGTGGGCCTATCTTACATCTCCCTGGGCCAGTCCTCAGTAACTCTTTCCGGAGGAGAAGCCCAGAGAATCAAGCTGGCCCGGGAACTGCGCAAGAGAAGTACCGGCAGCACTCTCTACATCCTGGATGAACCGACTACCGGCCTCCATCCCGAGGATATCAAGAAATTACTGGCTTCCCTGTCCGGCCTGGTGGAGAAGGGCAATACCGTGGTTATCATTGAGCATAATTTTGATGTTATAAAAACTGCGGACCATATTATTGATCTGGGTCCGGAAGGCGGCGAGGAAGGAGGCAGAATAGTTGTCTCAGGAAGCCCCGAAGAGGTGGCCGGGGCCAAGGGTTCCTATACGGGCATGTTTTTAAAGCAGATAGTTTGAGGCTCAAGGGGCAAGGAAAAAGCTTGACGACTGAACGATAGAGAGATAAAAGGTTAGTGATTAAAGAAAGATGGACAAGGGAGCAGACAACAGGAAATTATAAATAATTCAGCCCTAAAAGGATAAAACATGGCAGAAGAAAACCAGAGCAATGCCCAGAAAGGGCAGAATCAACAGGAATCACCCGTATTCAGGCTGCAGAAACTCTACCTGAAAGATCTGTCTTTTGAAAACCCCAACGCTCCGGAAATCTTTATGGAAAAACAGGAGCCCACTGTAGACATCAACCTCGAGGTAAAACACCGGGCCCTGGAAGACGATCATTATGAAGTCACTATTGCTGTGACCGGTACGGTAAAAAACGGCAAGGAAGGCAAGAATCTGTTCATTATAGAAGTGGAACATGCCGGGGTCTTCATCCTGAAAAACATTCCCGATGAAAATGTCCCCATGGCACTGGCCGTGGACTGTCCGACTTTGATGTTTCCCTTTACCAGGCAGATCATGAGTCAGGTCTCTGTTGACGGCGGCTTTATGCCCTTTCTGATGGAACCGGTTAATTTCATGGCCCTGTATCAGCATCAACAGAAGAAAGAAAATCAGAATTAAAAAGTTACGAATTAAGGGGGGATAATCATATCCCTTAATTCGTAACTGCCGGTCTTATATTATTTTGGGCCTGAGCAGAATAACCAGCTCCTTACGTTCCTTATTCATACCGTCCTGCCGGAACAGTTTGCCCAGTACAGGTATGCTGTGCAGCCAGCTCACCCGGTTATTGCCGTACTCATTGCGGCTGTCGATCAGTCCTCCCACCACCAGCATCCTACCGTTTTCCACCTTGACAATGCTGGTGAGTTCCCGGATAGCCACCTGGGGCAGGCCTACCTCACTGCCTTCCTGACCAAACTGCCGGTATTCTATGGGCTCCTTGACTTTGGAAGTTACCGGGGTCATCTTGAGCATTACTTCATTATTATCATGGATGGTGGCAACCACTCCCATCCCCAGTCCGGACATGACCTTGTTGGTGGTTACACTGTAGGTTACCACCCCTTCTTCCTGGGTGGCCTCTACTTTATCAATAAAAGTTTTATTCTCTCCGATGGATATAAGGGACGGCTGACCATTCATGACGCTGACTCTGGGATTGGCCAGTACCTCTACATGCCCCTGATCCTTCATGGCGTCAATAATCAGACCGAAGTTATGGGTATCCAGGGTAAGGAACCTGTTCTGAGTACCATCGCCCTGGTATGAGGGATTCAGCTTCTGAAAATCCATACTGAAACTTAAGGGGTTACTGTTGTTCTGCAGCAGATCTTCCCAGTTAATTCCGGTCCTGTTATCTTCGGAAAGGGTTACCTCAACGATCTTGGCCTCAATGGAGATCTGGCGATATACCTGATTCTTGAGTTGGTCAAAGTAGTTTTCCACCTTCTCCAGCAGAGACTTGGGCGCAGTTACTGTTACCAGGCCGACAGGCCTGTCAATGGTATAATACCCCTTACCCGGCTGCCGGTTGGTTGTAACCGAGGTCCCGTTTTCTTCACCTTCCCCCTGCTGGCCAGCAGAGTCATCAGTGGTTTCTACCTTTTTGGTCCAGATTTCCAGAATCTGGTCCAGGTTATCGCGGATATTTGACCAGATATTAAAGCTACCTTCGCTTTCCTGCTCACTGGTGAGCTGAATGGTCCCGGTCAATTCATGCTCTGAACCCCCTGATCCTCCCAGGACATCACCACCGGCACCGCTGGAATAATCATCCTTGGTAAAAGGCATGGCGACATGGAAAACCTGGGTATCCTTATGCTTGACCAGAATGGAATTGCCCTTGATTTCGTGAAAGTAATCCAGTTGCCCAAGAAGATTCTCAATAGACTGGAAAAAATTATCTCCGGCCCGGATATCCACATCCACCAAAGCCCCCTGATCCACGTCATTGGCCCAGCTTACGTTCATGCCCTTGAGCTGGACCAGTTTTTTCATTATCTTTCTCAGGGAGACAGGATGATCGGACCTGATATCCACTCCTACGGGGATATCCACCTCCTCAACATCGGACTCAACCTTGTCTTCAATGGAAAAATCGGCCTTCTGAAAGCGCTCAGGCAGCTGACCCGACTTTTTGCCGGCCTTGGATTCAGTATCTTCCTTATGTTTAGCTATAAAACGGTCCGCCTTATCATCCGGGTCCTCCAAGGAAGAAGACTGTTGCCCTGCGCAGGAGGTGAATATTAAAAGGACAGCTATCAAGGCCTGAATCTGCAATATATAGCTCTTTCTCATGAAGTCTTTTCTGCTGTTCATTCTCTTGCTACCCCGATTAAAATTTAAAAATATAATGCCCCAAATATAAGGTAGTTTCCCTCGTTATAAACACTGCCTAATCGTCTTTTGTAAAATCACCTCGATTACCGACCCGGTTGTCGATATATTCGGCCAGATCTGAAGGAATCTCATAGCCGGACAATTTAAGCCGCCGGTATATTTCCGTTGCCTTCTCCTTTTTGCCCAGAAGGTCTAGGATCCGGGCCCTGCTTACCATGGTTTCCAGAGAGGCTCCGTATATTTCTTCATACTTTTCCCAGAGCCTCAGGGCCATCCGGTGACTATTGTATTTTTCACTGAAGGCTGCATAACCTTTCAACGCCTGCTCTGAAGGTTGCGCCCCGCTGGTGGCAATTTCATAATACTCAACTGCCTCCTTGGGCTTACCTATCCTGGCATAGGCGGTTGCGGTCAATAATGCCAGTTCTTTTTCTTCCGGTTTGAGACGACAGGCTATTCTACCATAGTGAGCCGCCTTGGCATTAAGTTCTAACTTGGTAAGGGCAAGTCTGGTGATCCGGGCGGCTACATCCCCCCTTTCCGGGTCAAGCTTGAAAACTTTTTCATAATAACTCAAAGCTTCCTTCGTATTTCCCGCCTGCTCCGCCTTTTTGGCACGGCGCAGAAGCTGGGCCTCTTCCATTTTACCTCTTGTATCTTCAGCTTCTTTACTAACGACAGGGGAAGGCCTGCTGACGACCAGATCCTCTTTGTCACCCTGCCCCGGCCATTCAAACTTTTTATCCGCAGGCGAAATTATGATGGTATTGAACTGTTCCTCCTTATTCAGGTTCTTGAGATTGAGGATAATGTCCAGCATAAAATCCCAGGGAACCTCGTTCAGGGACAGGGTCAGGGTTCCGCTCACTCCTTCTGCCACAATGATATTTCTGCCGCTTACCTCCCCTATGATACGGAAGACGTTATGAAGTCCGGTCTGGTAAAAATCAACAGTAACCTTTTCACCGGAATAGCCTGACCGGGAAAAGGGCTCTTCATCATAGGCCGTATCCTGACCCCGAGTTTTCTTTTCGGATATCTTGGTCTGGGGGGAAATTTCTTCCGGCTTCCGGTCCGAGCCCCTCTTTTTCTTGCCATCGCCTTCGGTAATAGCGGCAAGGAGTTTATCGGTCCCGGACTCCCGGGTCTGCACCCTGATATCTAATCCGTCTTCAGAAGTCAGGAGCTTGTAGTCGAATAAACGACTGGATGCTGAATCAATCCGCAAGCGGCTTCCGTCCTGGTAGGGTTCAGCCTTGATTCTGGAAACCAGTGACTCCTCAGGGCCCTGCCTGACCAGCTCCTTTGTGCTCACGGAATCAATATCGATTATCAATTGCGGCGGCTCAGTCTTACTCCCGGACACCTCGCTGGCCTCAACGGAATGAATGGGGGCGCCGGCATCTATCTTGATCAGACCCTCTTCGGGTTTACTGCTGATACTGATATCCGAAATAAGCTGTCTGTCACTCTCCGCAGCGGCAGACTCCTCTCCCTCTTTTTCTGACTGCTCGGGTGGTGACAACTTGACGAGAATAATATTGCCCTGGCTTTGCACATCATATTCAACATCTTCTTTTAATAAAAATTCAAGACGGGATATATCCACCTCTGTATTATTGACGGTTTTTTCCCGAATCTCGCTGACCGGCCCCTCTTCAGGTTCCATAGGTAAATCAAGACCTTCCATTATGGAACCTCTGGCAATATCAAGCCGCAGCCGGTGAGGTGAAAAAAGTTCGTATCTGGTAAAGGTGGGAACCTGGCTGCCTTTCAGTGTGTAAATCCAGGAACCCTGTTCAGCCTCCCAGGCAATGTCCTCTATTGTAAAAGAACCATCATCCTCGGTTGCATTATCTGCCAGGGCCGGAGATATGAAAGTGCAGGAGCTTACAAAAACTATGAAAAAAATTATCCTAAGGGGCATTACTATTCTTCCTCCTCTTTGTTGAGAAGCATTTCTTTGATCTCGGTCTGAGTTTCGCCACTGGTCATCTCATATGTTTCCTTCACCTTTACCATATTGGAGGAAATGCTGTCGACAACACCATATCTGCCAATTTTGGTTCCCGGCCTGATTACGAATCCTTTACCCGCGGCATTCTGGACCATGGCCTTTGCCTCCCCTTTACCGGATTCAACAATAGCCACCAGACTCAATTGACCGGGTTCGAACTTACGCAGCCCTTTGAGCTTATCCTTGTCTATCTCTTTCTTTTTCTTTTCTGTCGGCCTTTGGGATATAAAAGGGCTGAAAGGATCAGTTCGGTCCCCTCTCAGATAACTGAAATCGGAACCGGTTTCCTCCAGAAATTCAGCCAGCTCCTGCACCCGGTCGGAGTACTCCTCACTGTTCCCCTGCTCAGAGTCGTCCGCCTTGTCCTTTGGTGCAGCGGAAACAGCCGCCGGACTAATTATAAAAAGCAGCAGTGCCAGGCACAGAAAAAATTTAATATATGGTCTTATGGAATCCATGATTGCGGACGTCATGACTGTGATTTTGATTTAGGCTTAATGCTGCGAAATTTATCCATAATTTAACCTTTAAACTTGTTAGGGCTTAAACACCGATTAAATTTATTTCTTTCCCGAAGAATTCAGGAATCTGTAGGTTATCAGCCGGAAACTCGTATTAAGCATCATATTTCCTTCCTTATTTTTTCCTCCCTTATTTTTAGCCCCCCCCATACTCAGATTCGAGACGGTCACTATTCTGTCAAGATTGCTGATTTTATCCAGAAATACTCCGGCTTCGTGATAGGAACACTGGACTTTTATATTCACCGGTATCTCGGCATAAAATCTCTTTTTCCTTTCCTTCTGCGGAGTAAAGGAATGGAAATCAAGACCGGAGGACCTGCCGATCTCCGATATGCTGGTCAGAAGAGAGGGTATTTCCTGTTTCTCCGGAAGCAGCCTGGCAGCCATATCAAACATGGTCTTCACTTCTTTCATTTCCGCCTTGTGCTCTTTTATTTTCCGGGATCTCTTTTTCACTCTGGCCAGATCGCTCTCCAGGCGGGATTGCTGCTTCTCTAATTTCTCGATCTCCTCGGTTTTACCGGTATAGTACAGAAAATAAAAAGCCAAACAGGGGATTAGAAGAGCTGCCAGCCAGATCCCGATTTTCTTGGATAGATCTAAAGGGACTATCTTGTCGTCGATAAAAGAGGTGATCTGCTCTTGTATCTTGCCTGAACTGGGACTCATTTACCGTACCTCCAGTAGGTTATGGTAAGGTAAGTGGCGAATATATCCATTCTTTTTACCTTTTTACTGGTTGGCCAGGAGATCAGTGTTTATTTTCAGAGTAAGCTTGAAGGATTTCAAATGACGCCCCGCCACTTCAGTCATGGAAGACTGGCCAAGGTTGACTTGCTGAAAATGAGGAGAGGCGTCGAGATCATCCATGAATCTGGCAAGCCTGGAATTATCCATGGCAGCCCCGCTCAGGGAAAGAGTGTCGCCGTTCTGCTTGAAGCTCTTCAACCACAGGCTGTCCTCCGGACTTGAAACCGCCCTGGCAACAGTATCCACCAGGCGGACCGGAACCTGGGACCTGCTTTTCAGGGTCTTGATGGCCTTGATTTTGGTCATCAGTTTCTTTTTGTCTTTTTTTATTTTTTCTATTTCCTGCAGGATCTTATTATACTTCTGTTTCTCAGCCCTGAGATCATCAATATTTTGATCCAGACCAGTTATACGACTGTTAAGAGCGGCAGTAATCACTAACAATACAGCTGCTACACCGACCAGAGATAAAAAAAACATACAGACCCCTTTCCGGGTCCGGGCCTTCTTCTGCATATCTCTTATCGGTAACAGATTAATATATATCATCTCTATTATTAGTTCAGAATTAAGAGTTTTTGGTCCTCAGTTTACCCTGTCCACCTGCCACTGTTAAAACGGTGCCGTCCTTGATGCCATGCCCATGGCAATAGCCATTTCCGGGGCTATGGTTTTTAAATATTCAGGATCGATTTTCTTGTCATCCGCCTGAACCCCTGCAAAAGGATAAAAATACTCGACCGGAAGTCCTGTTTCTTTCCTGAACAGAATGTCCAAGCCCTCTATTTTTGAGCCGCCGCCGCTTAAGACAATCTTATCCAGCTTTGTTTCCGGGTGATTGGTGCCATGAAAATCAATGGCCTTCTGCACTTCTTTCAGCCAGTCATTGACCGCATCGACAAATATCTCTTCTACATCTCCCCTTAACTCCTCCGGAACCGGCTTTAACCCTACCTTGAAGGACTCGGCCTCTTCCGGACTCACACCGCACCTTTCCTGGATCTGTTCCGTGATCAGGCCGCTGCCGGTGGAGGCGTCTCTGGCATAAAGAGAACTCCCTCCGGAGACAACATTGAGATTAATGGTAGAGGCACCGATATCCACTAAAAGGACATTATTTTCCGAAGCACAATTTGTCTCATAACTGTTTTCCAGGGCAAAGGCATCCACATCCACCAGGGCCGTTTTCAGACCCGCATTCCGCAGAATATCAAGATAGGCATCCACAACCTCTTTTCTGGCGGCTACCAGCATAACATCGGTTTGCCCTTTCCTGGTGGAGGTGTTGCTTATATCCTGATAATCAAGGTATACTTCGGACACATCAAAGGGGATATACTGTTCAGCTTCTGAATAGATATGGCTATCCAGATCCTGGTCACTCGCCAGGGTGAGATTTATTCTCTTCAGAATAACGGAGTACCCGGATATGGAAAAGCCAACTTTTTTATTCTTAATTTTAAGATTCTTAAAAAGATTAATGATGATAGCGGTGACAGCTTCGGGATCCTGGACCTCTCCGTCCACCACCACCCCTTCCGGCAGGACGGCACTACCCAGCTTGTTGAGCTTCAATCCTTTGCCGCTTTTTTTAAGCTCACAAACCTTAACGCTGTGAGAGCCTATATCCAGGGCTACAGTAAGTTGCTGTCCGGTATGCAGAGATGGTGTAAAATTCATTTTCAGGACTTTTTTATAAGATATATAATTTTAATAGCTCTATTTTTTTTAGTTAAATTTTTTATTGATTCCGATTATAACCAACAAAAGGATAACTGTCTAATTTTTTTGCAAAAAAATAATTCAAAAATCTTGAATTTAAACTTGTCCGATATTTAGGGGGTATCACCTTTTTACAACTACAACATATTGGGCATGACCGTTTTCCGCAAACATGCTGACCGGATGATCACAAGCCTGCCTCCTGCGCACCGGTGCCGGATTAAGCTTTTTTAAATCATCCTCGCCTTCTACTGCCGATGTGTGAAATTTGCTTGTTTAATAATCATTTATGGTTTAAAAATAGAAAACTCTTTACCAGGAACAGAAAGCAACATTCATACCAAAGGAGTTATCCTTGTCAAAAAAGAAAAAATCAACGATAAGGGAATACGCAGAAGCTATCATAATTGCCCTTATTCTGGCTCTTTTCATCAGAACTTTTGTGGTTCAGGCTTTTAAAATACCTTCAGGTTCTATGCTGCCTACACTTAAGATCGGCGACCATCTTCTGGTAAATAAATTTATTTACGGTATAAAAAATCCTGTTACCGATTCGGTTCTGATTCCTGTGGGGGAACCGGAACGGAAAGATATTGTTGTTTTTGAATATCCACCGGATCCGTCCAAGGATTTTATCAAAAGAGTGATAGGTCTCCCCGGAGACCGGATTAAAATTGTCGATAAAAAAGTATATGTCAACGGCGAACGCTTCAAGGTGGAATCCGCTGTCCATCTTGACTCCCAGGTTATTCCCGGCGAACTGTCCCCCCGGGACAATTACGGGCCGGCCACGGTCCCTGAAAACTCCCTTTTCGTCATGGGAGACAATCGTGACAACAGTCACGACAGCAGATTCTGGGGCTTTGTCAATTTCAAGGCCTTAAAGGGCAAGGCCTTTATCCTCTACTGGTCATGGGACAGGGAGGAATTCAGCCCCAGATGGTCCCGGATCGGAGATGTTATTAATTAAATATTGCAATCAGCTGTTTTCTTAAGATAACAGCTGATTATCATGGTAGAGTCCATTTAAGGAGATTCACAAATTTCCTGAATGGAATATTCAGTCAGATACCTTATCATAACGTACCTTCAGGTATGGTAAACTGCAAGTCAGTCACCCATTGGCTTAATCAGGTCATTTGCCCGGCTAACCGCTAACAGCCAATTACTAATTGCAGTTTTTAGATATCAATATAATAAGGGTTATGGAATAAGGGTTACGGATCGGATTGATTTACAGATTTTCAGGCCCGGAGAAAAGCGATATAATAATCCTACTTAGTGTCCATCCAGAAACGAGATTTTTTGTTCGAGGTCAAGGAACAGTGAAAATAAAAAAGCGCAGCATATTGGGTATGTGTGAGCATTTTTTATTTTTGCTGTGACACAGAGATCGGGCAAAAGGGCCGTTTCCTGGAGGGACACTAAGTATTAACTCCCAATTAATACTACAGGATGGTTGAAATGGTTTCTCAATCCCGGAACAATGATTATCAATTCCGCCATAAACATATCCTGGGAATAGCAGACCTGTCTGCCGAAGACATCGATTTCATACTGAATACCGCCCAATCCTTTAAAGAAATTTCCAGCCGCCCTATCAAAAAGGTTCCAACTCTGCGCGGCAAAACAATAATCAACCTTTTTTTTGAGCCGAGCACCCGCACCCGCCTCTCTTTTGAACTTGCCGGCAAAAGAATGAGCGGAGATACCTTTAACATCTCCACTTCCAGCAGCAGTGCGGTAAAAGGGGAGACCCTGATAGATACCGTAAAAAACCTCAACGCCATGAATCCGGACATCATTATTATCCGGCATGCCAGATCCGGCGCCCCTCTCCTTGTCACCCGTCACACCAAAGCTGCCGTCATTAATGCCGGAGACGGCTGCCATGAGCACCCCTCCCAAGCCCTGCTTGACCTGATGACAGTGCAGGAGAAAAAGGAGAGCATATCAGGGTTGAAAGTTGCCATTATCGGAGACATAGGCCATAGCCGGGTAGCCCATTCCAATATTCTCGGATTCAACAAAATGGGTGCTGAAGTATATGTCAGCGGTCCCGCGACCTTTATGCCGTGGGGAGTGGAAGAATTAGGGGCCAAGGTCTGTTATTCGGTTGAAGAGGCGGTGGAAGATGCAGATGTGGTAATGGGGCTGCGAATTCAGCAGGAAAGGCAGTTTGACCCCCTGATCCCCTCTCGGCGCGAGTACGCCACTTTTTTCGGCTTAAACAACAAAATGCTTGAGCGTGCCAGAACCGACGCCATTATAATGCACCCCGGACCAGTAAACCGGGGGGTCGAACTGGACCCCGAACTGGCGGACGGTCCCAGATCCGTGATTCTGGATCAGGTAACAAACGGGGTGGCAGTGCGAATGGCTCTTCTCTTCCATGCTTTAGGGGGAGAAGGCTGACAGGGGAAAGAATGGACAATTAGCGGCAATTCCTGAAAGGATATATTCTGATCTCTCAAACCCGGACACCTTATTATGAAAAATAGTAAAAAAATTTTTCTTAGCAATGCCCGCATCATAGATCCCCGCAACAACCTGGATCAAAAAGGGGAGATACTGGTAAGCAATGGCAGGATTGAAGCGGTCGCCAGCCCTGGGTCTCTTGAAGCCCCGGAAGGATGTCAACATATTGACATCGAGGGCAAATGGCTGACTCCCGGTCTTATAGATATGCACGTCCATCTCCGGGAGCCCGGTGAAGAGTATAAGGAAACCATAGCCAGCGGAACCAGGGCCGCTGCTGCCGGAGGGTTCACAGCGGTTGCCTGCATGCCCAATACCCGTCCGGTCAATGACTCGGAAACGGTGACCTCGATGATCCTTACCAAGGCCGCCGGCTGTCCGGCCCGGGTCTACCCGGTGGGGGCGGTAAGCAAAAACAGTGAAGGAGAGTCGCTGGCCCCTTTCGGGGAGTTAAAGAAGGCGGGGGCTGTTGCCTTTTCCGATGACGGCCGTCCAGTGATCAGCAGCCTCTTTATGCGGCGGGCCCTTGAGTATGGAGCAAACTATGACATGCTCGTCATCTCCCATCCTGAAGAATCGTCACTCAGTAAAAACGGGGGCATGAATGAAGGCCCCATCTCGACCAGGATGGGGCTGCGCGGTATTCCTTCCGTGGCGGAAACCATTATGGTCTACCGGGATCTCGCCCTGGCCGAATACCTGAAGCGGCCCATTCACCTGGCCCATATTTCCACCGGAGAAGCGGTTGACCTGATCAGAAGGGCAAAAGAACGAGGGGTCAGGGTTACAGCGGAAACGGCCCCCCACTATTTCACCTTGAGCGAAGAGGCGGTGGGACAGTACGATACCAATGCCAAGATGAATCCACCACTGAGGAATTCCCGGGACAGGGAGGCAGTACGCCGGGGCTTGGAAGACGGAACTCTCGATGTGATTGCCTCTGACCATGCCCCCCACAGCACCCTGGAAAAGGATCTGGAATTCGAGGAAGCGGCCAACGGCATAACAGGCCTTGAAACCGCAGTCCCTCTTGCTCTGGCCCTGGTCAGGGAAAAAATCCTGACTCCCGCCGGGATGGTAGAGCTGATGTCCCTCAACCCTGCGCGTGTTCTGGGGGTGGAAGGAGGCTCGCTGGAGGAGGGGGCAGTAGCGGACTTAACAGTGATCGATCCTGAACAGGAGTTTACCTACCAGCCGGAGGAAGTGGTCTCCAAAAGCAGGAACTCACCTTTTCTGGGCCGGCAGCTGAAAGGCAGGGCGGTTCTGACCATAATGGACGGGGAGATAAGGTTCTCGAGAGGATAACACCCGGCTGCTAACTGACTATATCGAGCAGGGCCCCGGTCATTTCGTCGGCCTGCTCAATCATCTTGACATTGGCCTCAAAATGCCGCTTATTCAACATGGACTCGGGCAGTTCCTCGCTGAGTTCCACATTTGACTTTTCCACCAGCTCACTGCCCCGGCCGGTTTCTTCGGAGACCAGGGGACCCGGGGTGTCAACTTTTTCGGTACGGACCCGGACCGAATCGTTTTGCCCCCCATCCAGAGTGACCTCTGTTTTTTTATAGTCTTCTGTATTCACATTGGCGACATTGTCGGCAGTCGCATTCTGCCTGGTCTGGAAAGCCTGGAGAGCCGACAGGGAATTTCTTACACCGGAGATCATAACTCAAGCTCCTTTACTGAACTTTTCGGGTTGATTTATCTTTTTGATAAAACCGACAAATTTCATGTAAGAGATTATGCTTACAGTTGGTATGTATATTCAGGAACATTGCACAGTGTTTGTTAGTGGTTCTGGGTGAAGCGAAACGTTTAAAATTTCAACTGGTTACCGTACCTCCGGAACATTATGGTCCGGTTTAAATTACTGGTCCTGCTTACAACTTTGCAAATGCCGGGCCACGTTTTTTATTCCTCGTCCAGCTTTTTGGTATAGCCGCATTTTTTGTCGGGACACCTTAAATGGCGGCCCTGTTTTTTGGTTTCCTTTTCAATAAGATACGGGGAGCCGCATTCCGGGCAGGCCTGATTTACCGGTTTGTTCCACAGGGCATAACTGCAGTTGGGATACTGGTTACAGGCATAAAATATTTTTCCCTTTTTAGAAACTTTTTTTACTAATTCCCCCGGACAGTTTTCCTCCGGGCATTGGACCCCGGTTCCCTCCGCTCTGATATTTTTACACTCGGGATAGCCGGAACAGGCCAGAAACCGGCCGTAACGACCTTTCTTGTAAATCATCTGCCGGCCACACTTTTCACAGACCTCCTCTGACTCTTCTTCCTTTTCCTTTTCTTTCGGAATTATCCTGCCTTCCTGATCCCTCTCAAAATCACAGGTATTGCGGCAGTCCGGATACTGGTCGCAGGCCAGGAACTCCCCCATCTTTCCCCACTTGATAACCATGGTCCCGCCGCATTCCTCACACTTGATGTCCGTGGGAACGGACTTGCCCTTGACCGACTCCATCTCCTCCTTGGCTTTTTCCAGGGTCTGGCGAAAGGGGGTATAAAAAACTTTTAACAGTTCCTGCCAGTCCAGCTCCCCCTCTTCCACATCATCCAGCTTGCTCTCCATGGAAGCGGTAAAATCGATATCCATGATTTCCGGAAAATGACGGACCAGAAGATCGTTAACCACCTTGCCGAGGTCGGTGGGGAAGAATTTTCTTTCCCGCAGCTCCACATACTCTTTTTCCTGGATGGTGCTGAGGATGGCAGCATAAGTAGAGGGCCGTCCCACTCCGTTCTCCTCCAGGGCCTTGACCAGAGAGGCCTCGGTATAGCGGGGCGGAGGCTGGGTGAAATGCTGCCTGGGCTCCAGTTTCAGCAATTCAACCTGCTCGCCTTCGCTTAGATCGGGGAGGCTTTCTTCCTGCTCGCTGCCCGATTTGGCAGAATCCTGGTACAGGCTCAGGTAGCCCGGAAAACGCAGTATGCTGCCCACGGCCTTTAGGGTGTGTTCCCCGGCCTCCAGGATGATGGTGGTCTGGTCAAACACGGCCGGGGCCATCTGGCTGGCCACGAAACGCTGCCAGATAAGGGTATACAGTTTATGCATATCCTTATCCAGAAAAGGAGCCATTTTTTCCGGAGTGCGGCCGGCATCTGTAGGCCGTATGGCCTCATGGGCATCCTGGGCTGAATCCTTGGATTTGAATTTCCGGGGTTTTGCCGGCAGGTAGTCATCACCGTAGGTTTTGCGGATCTGATCCCGGGCCTGGTTCAGGGCCTCGTCGCTTACCCTGGTGGAATCGGTCCTCATATAGGTTATCAGGCCGCTGAGACCCTCAGAACCTATCTCCACACCTTCATAGAGTTTCTGGGCCAGGGTCATGGTCTTTTTAGCGGAAAAGCGCAGCCGGTTACTGGCCTCTATCTGCATGGAACTGGTTATGAACGGAGGCTGGGGGTTGCGCTTCTTTTCCTTCTTATTTACTTCAGCAACCCTGATCTCCGCCTGCCTTATCTCCTCTGTCAGCCTCTGGGCCGTTTCTTCGCTGTCTATCCGGTTGTCTTTTTTATCAACCTTTTTGCCTGCAACCTTTTCCAGCTGAGCCTGAAAAGGCGGCGGGCTGCTTCCTTCGAGGTCGGCGGTTATGGACCAGTATTCCACGGGCTGGAACGATTCTATTTCCTGCTCCCGGTCACATACCATGCGGACTGCCACCGACTGAACTCTTCCGGCACTCAGCCCCCGTCTCACCTTGTCCCACAGGAGGGGGGAGATCTGGTAGCCCACCAGCCGATCCAGAATCCTCCTGGCCTGTTGGGCCTCGAATTTATTCTGATCTATCTCCGTGGCCTGATTTAGGGCGGAGATAATCGCCTTTTTGGTAAGTTCATGGAAAAGGACCCGGTGAATATTGCCCTGGGCGGATTTGATGGCCTCGGCTATATGCCAGGCGATCGCTTCACCTTCGCGGTCCGGGTCAGGGGCCAGATAGACGGCATCTGCCTTTTTGGCGGCACTCTTCATTTCCGAAATAATCTTCCCCTTCCCGGGAATGGTTGTGTATTGGGGCAGAAAACCGTGTTCTATATCAACCCCCATCTCTTTACCGGGCAGATCACGGATGTGACCGACAGAGGCTTTTACCTCGTAGCTGCTGCCCAGATATTTCTGGAGGGTCCTGGCCTTGGCAGGTGATTCGACAATTATCAATGATTTGGACATAAATATTTTAAGGGCTTAAGGTTCAAGGTGCAAGGTGCAAGATTAAAAACTTAGGCTGCTGTTGTCTGACCTCTGTCTTCTTCCTTTTGTCTTTTGATCTCCGACTTCCAACTTCCGACTTCCGATCTCCGGCCACCGTTTCAGACAGACAGCCTTTGTATCATTTTCCCGGGTAAAATTTCAACTATTTCTTTTAATTCTAAAAGGCAGAGGAGTTCATTGAGCTTGGCGGCGCTCAAACCTGTTCTGGTCAGAATCTCATCAAAACTCTGGGGATAGAGGTCGAGAAAGGGGAGGAGATTCTCCTCCTCTCTGGTTAAAGAGGGAGGCGGACTTTCTTCCTGCCCTGGTTCCCGCCCGGCGGTCACGCCTTCAGCAGGAGAGAATTCCTCCGTGATGTCTTCCACGGTATGAACAAGCTTGGCCCCCTCTTTTACCAGGCGGTGGGCCCCTTCACTGTTCCGGGAATCAATTCTTCCGGGAGTGGCAAACACCTCTCTTCCCTGTTCCATGGCACACCTGGCGGTTATCAGCGAACCAGACCTGCGGGCCGCCTCCACAACCATTACCCCGAGGGAGATGCCGCTAATCAGCCGGTTCCGGGCCGGAAAACGGAAAGGTTCCGGTTGAGACCCCAAAGGGCACTCGCTGATAACCGCTCCCTGTTCGGCAATTCTGTCATAGAGGTGTTGATTCTGCCGGGGATAGACCACATCAAGGCCGCTGCCCAGTACCGCCACTGTCTTTCCGGACCCCTTCAGGGCTCCTTCATGGGCGGAAGCATCTACGCCCAGAGCCATGCCGCTGACTATGGTGAAATCCTGGAGGGACAGGCGTCTGGCCAGGTCAGCCGCCACTCTCTGGCCGTAAACAGTAGCGGACCGGGCTCCCACCACCCCTATGCACCTGCTGTTTAAGAGATCGGGATTGCCTTTGAGATAAAGAACCGGGGGTGGATCAAAGATGTGGCGGAGATATTCAGGGTAAAGGGAATCCTTTATGGTGATTATTCTTATTCCGGCCCTGAGAGCCTTGTCCAGCTCGACTTCCGCAGCCGCCCGCTGCTCCTGCCCCTGAACGGCTTCAAGGACCTCCCTGTTAATTCCCGGGGCCAGGCGCCTTAACTCGTCCCGGGAGACCTCCAGGATCTCCCGGGGCCCATCAAAAGCGCTGAGCAGCTTCTGCCAGCTGCGGATACCGAGACCTGGTGTAAGATACAGACGTAACCAGTCTATCAGCTCACTCATCCTCTGCGAAACTCTCCAGCTGCTTTTTCCGGTTGGGATGTCTGAGCTTCTGAATCGCCTTAACCTCTATCTGACGGATCCGCTCCCTGGTAACCGAAAAATTCTTGCCTACTTCAGCCAAAGTAAGATCCTGGTTGGTTTCAAGGCCGAAACGCTGTTTAAGAATACTTTCTTCCCTGGGATCCAGCAGACTCAGAACCTCCCTGATGCCGGCCCGCAAAGCCTCTTTCTCCGAAATTTCCGGAGGGGAAGGCGAGTCCTCATCCACAAGCAGATCGCCCAGGAAACTGCTTTCATCACTCTTGATGGGGACATTGAGAGAGACCGGATCCTTGGCGACCGTAAGAATATTCTGAACCTTGGCCGGATCAAGATCAAGCATCCCGGCCAGTTCCTCCAGGGAGGGATCCCGGCCGTAGTCCCGGGCGAATTCTTTGGAGTGCCTTATCAGCTGATTGATCGTGTCCACCATATGAACCGGCATGCGAATAGTCCTGCCCTGGTCAGCCAAAGCCCGGTTAATCGCCTGCCTTATCCACCAGGTGGCGTAAGTACTGAACTTAAAGCCCCGCCTGTATTCAAACTTCTCCACCGCCCTCATCAGGCCGATGTTGCCTTCCTGGATCAGGTCGAGCAGGCTGAGCCCTCTGTTCGTATACTTTTTGGCCATACTAACCACAAGCCTGAGATTGGCCTGTATCAGTTTATTCTTGGCTTCACTGGCAATGGCTTCACCCCTTTCAATGGTTGCAATAATATTTTCCAGGTTTTCCCGGTCAATCTGGTGAGCCTGTTCCAGTTCAGACAGGGCATCCCTTTTTTCTCCATCTCCCGCGAGGTCCCGGTCTTTGCTCTGATGTTCTCCGGCCGCCTCAAACTTGCGGCCTATTGCTTTTATTTCAGCAGCCATATCATCAAGATACTTGCGGCTGAGCATCATCTCCCGGAACAAGGAGACTATGGAATGGGTACTGCGTTCAATGCGGACAATAGCCATGACCGCAGAATCCTTGGTGGTGGAAGGCTGATTCAGATCTTTCTGAAAGGCGGCTCTTTCCCGGTTTATACGTTCCGCCTCCCTGACATTGTTCACAAACCGGGCTTTTATCTCTTCGTTGCCTTCCTGATCCGTCTTGTCCAGTCCGTGCAGCAGGCTGGTTATCCGGCATTCCCCGTTTTCAAGCTGTTCCGCAATCGCACCCAGTTTTTTAATGGAGACGGGAACAGCCAGCACCGCATTCTGCAACTGCTGATGCCCCTCCTCCATTTGCTTGGCCAGCTCGACTTCCTCTTTTGAAGACAGAAGGGAAATCCTCCCCATCTCCTGTAAATAGGTAAGCATGGGGTTGGCTTCATTAGCGGAATCAGCCACAGGATTGATGGAGCTATGCTCCTCATTAACGGAGCCATCCTCCTCTCCGACAACATCGCCGGCGGCCTCTTCCTCAATCGGGACCTGCTCTTCAAACTCTTCATCTAAGTTTTTCATATGCTTATCATATCCTTTGTTAAGCTTCCGCCCACTCACTTTTCAGGGACGGTCCAGAATACCTAAAAGAAAGGGCATAAAGACTAAGATGCCGTAATTTCAGCACCATTTTCATCAATCTTCTTCTTTTCCTCGAGAAGGTGAAGAAGAAGATCATCATCGCCTTTTTGCTGTGCCTCGCTTATCCGGGTAACCAGTTCGCTCTTCCGCTGCTGCCTGATTTTCCCCTGCAGCCACTGTTCCATTTCCTGAACCATTATCTCCTTGGAATCCTCGGGGTAGAAAGGAGCGGTCATCAGAAGGGCCGATATCAGGGAACGGGCCTGTCCCTCCAGAACGTCTAAAAGCATTTCCGGAGAACCGGCAGACTCAAAACCTATCTCCTCCATCTTGCCGACGATATCCAGAAAGACCCGGTGGCAGCAGACCCGCGTCATGCCCGCCCCCAGCATACGGGGCAGCACATCAGGGTAGACCAGGAGAAATTCCAGCAGCTGCCTTTCCTGGACAGGCAGCTGACAGTCCGGGGCTTTGCTTTTGGCCGGAAGGGGATGGGGATGGTTGTCTTTAAACAGTTTGTCCTCCATTTCCGCCGGACTTATGGCTAACTTATCGCTAAAATGAGAGATAAAAAGGGACTGCTGGAGTTGATTGTTGTCTACGGCCTTAACCATGGGTGCCAGTTCTTCGATGATCCTGTTTTTGCCTTCCAGGCTCAGGCCGTACTGCTCAACCAGGGAGTTAAAGACAAACTCGGGCAGGGAAGAGGCATTGTCGATCCTCTTTTCCAGTTCCTCTTTGCCGGCACGTTTTATAAAGGTGTCGGGATCCTCATCCCGGGGCAGGGGAACTACCCTGGCCGGCAATCTCTCGGTTAGAAACAGAGGAATGGAGTTCATGGCCGCTTTGCGGCCGGCTTCATCTCCATCGAAAAGAAGAACCGCCTCCCCGGTATATCGCTTGACAGCCTGAACATGCCGGCGGGTCAAAGCGGTTCCCAGAGGGGCTGCCACATAATCCAGTCCCTGCTCAGCAAGGCCCAGGAGGTCGAAATTGCCTTCCACCACAAGACACCGGCCCGCTTTACGAACCGCGTCGCTGTTTTGATAAAGGCCGTAAAGCAGACGGCTTTTACTAAACACCTCCGTTTCCGGAGAGTTGAGGTACTTGGGTTCACCATCCCCGGTTACCCGGCCGCCGAATCCGGCAACCCGGCCGTCCATGGCAAAAATGGGGAACATGATCCGGTCCCGGAAGCGGTCATAGGTCCTGCCTCGGTCATTGCGGGCGATCAGGCCTGCCTTTATTGCCGTTTCCAGGGACAGGTCGAGGCTGGAAAGACTTTTCTTGAAAAAATCCCAGCGGGGAGGGGCATAACCTAATTGATACCTGGCTATGGTGGCGGAGCTCAGCCCCCTTTTTTCCAGGTATTCCCTGGCCTGGGCGGCAGCCGGGCTTTTAACCAGAAAGTCATGGTAGAGACGGGCGGCCTCGCTGTTGATCCGGAAAAGGGAGTCCTTCTGCTGCAGCCTCTCCTTCTCCTCCCGGGTCAGGTCATTGGGGGAAAGAGTGATCCCATAGCGGTCGGCCAGGGCCTCCAGGGATTCCTGAAAGCCGAGGTTGTTGTATTTCATAAAAAATGAAAATACATCTCCGCTTTCCTTACAGCCGAAACAATGATAAAATTGGCGGGTCGGATTAACCGAAAAGGAGGGGGTCTTCTCGCTGTGGAAAGGACAGAGCCCTTGGTAGTTGGTCCCTTTTTTACGAAGCTGGACATATTCGCCGATAACATCGACGATATCAGCCGCTTCTTTAACAAGCTGAACGGAACTCTCAGAGAAGACTGCCATTAAATTAATATATCCCGGATTGAAGAGGAGTGTTTTTGAGCTCAGGGTTCAGTCTAAGTATAAATTAAATTGCTTATCATTTTCTTTCAAGAGATTTTAAAAAAAAAATTCAACCTCTTACATTTAGAGATCAAACCCTAATTCATAAGCCGGAGCCGTAAAATGGAAACCCATTTCTCCTCTATACCCGGTTCCATAACCGCCTTTATCGCCGGACTTGTTATCCTGATATCAGGGGGGGAGCTCCTGATCTCCGGGGCAGTCAAACTGGCCCGGCGCTGGGGTATGACCTCCCTGCTGGTGGGCCTGACCATTATAGCCTTCGGCACCTCCGCCCCGGAACTTTTTGTCAGCCTCTCAGCCAACCTCCAGGGTGAACCTGATCTCATGCTGGGAAACGTGATTGGCAGCAATATCGCCAATATCGGCCTGATCCTGGCCATCTCCGCCCTGATCCGGCCGATTTTCAGCCACCATTCCTATTATATCTGGGAACTTTCCTGGGTTCTGGGAGCCACCATTCTCCTGGCCCTGTTTGCCTGGCAGGGCCATTTCAACAGAATAACAGGCCTTGTATTTATGGGAGGGCTGGTCTTTTTCTGCTGGCTGTCCTGGCGGAAAGGCAGGACACAGCCGGAACAGGAGATGGACGGCCCGGGGACGGATCCCCTCCTCTCCAGCCTGCTGCTCTGCGGCGCCGGCCTGATCGGCCTTAGCCTGGGCTCGGATCTCTTTATCAAGGGGGCGGTGGATATGGCCCTTTACCTGGAGGTTCCCGCTCTGATAATCGGCCTGACCATGGCAGCCCTGGGAACCTCGCTTCCGGAACTGGCCTCTTCCATATCCGCCATCCGCCGGGGGCATGTCGACATGATCCTGGGCAACATAATCGGCAGCAACATCTTCAACTTGTTAATGGTGCTGGGAATCTCGGGTGCGGTAAAACCCTTTACTATTTCCCCGGATGTATTAGGCCGGGATATCCCGGCGATGCTGGCCTTCCCTGTTTTCATTATGGCGGCGCTCTATTTTCAATTGAAAATAAGCCGCTGGCACGGCGTGCTTATGCTGGCGGGCTATATCGGCTATCTTCTCCTGCTTGAGGGATGCTCCTGAGCATACCTGCCCCCGAGGCGGCCTTCACCCGGTATTTCCCGTCATTTGCAGGCTTGCTGCCGTAACCCCGGCTTAAATTGATCTTGACAGAGGGATTCCAGGTGGGTTATCCGATAATTTAATACTTATTTTCATGAACAGAATAAAAGAGATGGGATGATACAATGAAAAATAAAAAACTTAAAAAATCCGCACTGCTGCTGGCCGGCTGCCTCCTCCTCCCGGTTTTCCCGGGACAGTCCCAAGGCGCCTGCAGCCGAAGTGATGTGGACTATTATCTGGAAAAGGGCTTTACCCATGAACAGATTGCCGATATCTGCAGGGGGCCGGTGCAGGAGAAAGAGCCTATCCGGCAAGACAACGGGAGCAAAACCGAAGTTACAACGGATGACCCTCTCAGCCCTGATCAGTCATCTGAAACCCCAACCAAAACCCGGCCGCAGTCAAAAAGCGGGTATCCCGGCACCCCTGAAAAATTCCTGGCCGAATCGATAGACGGCTACGATATTGATATAACCGGAGATTATTTAAAATATACCCGGGAAAGATGCCTGGAGTACGGGGAAGAAGATCTGTTTGGTTTTAAGGGAAAGGTCTGCCCTGAGATACTTTACACCATTGATTTACGAGGTATGAAAGTGTTGAGCTCGGAAAAGGAGTACCTGTTTTTCGGGGACGAGAGGGTTAAAGTCGAAGGTGAGATCAGCCGCCAAATCATAGGCGGCCTGGAAGAACTGCCGGAAAAAGAACGGGAGTTGGTCACGGAAACGGTGCAGGAGGATGGTGATCAGCTCATAATTCCAATCCGGGAAGGAGTGCCTGTAAAGCGGGTTATCGATAACCTGGAAAAACTCGGCAGATAACAGCCGCCCTTACGCTTTGCAAGGAGAAAAGCCGGTCTCTACCAATTGCTGTCAAGCAGCAGAGACCGGCTTTTTCTTTATACGGGATTATCTTAGTTGGAACTCAGGCTGAACTTATGGGTGAAACCGAGGGAGATAACCTCCGGTTCGGAATCAGAGGCAGGGTACTGGTCATCCGCATCCAGGGAGGCCAGGCTGTAAATGGCATGGATGTCGGTATTTTCAGTAATGTTATAAAAAGCGCCTGCTGTAAAGCCTAAGCCTTCAGCCGGCCCGTCATCCACATTACCGATGGAGAGGGAAATATCGGTGTTGGCATTGGGGATGGCCACGGTACCGGTGGCATACAAGTAGTTGGCATCGGTATCAGCAGCAGCCAGATCCACATTCTCGTAAGAGAGGCCGAAGGTAAAGATATCCACCTCATAGTTGGCATAACCGCGAAGGGCGTCACCGTCTGCGGCAATGTTGGGGATAGTTCCGGTGTCGTCGTTGGAGGCAAAAACAGCCCCGACGTTAAGTCCCTCCACCCCGTCGTAGGAGATACCGGCGGAATAGCCGTGATCGTCTTCATTGCTGTCATCAACGTAGACACCGCCTAATAGCTTGAACCCGGCCAGACTGGGGGTTGTATACTGGAGCGCATTATCGGTGAAGCCGTCGGTGGCCGGGGACAGGCCGTAAGTTCCCGCTCCGGCAGCAAAACCGCCTCCCGCACCTATGTGACTGAGATTGTAGAAGGGATCCATCTTGAATCCGGGGAACTTATAGGCGTTGGTCATCCGGCCGTAAGCAACTTTACCGAAATCGCCTTCCAGGCCTCCGAAAAAGAAACGCTGATCAAAGGCTCCCCCGGGATCGGCTTTGGCCCCGGTCTGCAGGTGGAAAAAGGCCTTGATATCATCTCCGTAAGAGCCTTTCAGACCGAAGAGAGAAACATTATCATTACCGCTTAAACCGTCCTGACCGGTCGAGCCGTCCGGATTAAATTCCCTGTCTTCATCCACAGAGTTGAAGGAATAACTTAACTCTCCATACAGGGTGGTTCCTGCTGCAGCAGTGAGGGGCAGCAGGCAGGCTGCTGCTACCGAAGCACCAATCATTGTCTTTTTCATCTCTTTCTCCTCCTTCTTTTTAATAGTTGCTATAATAAAAAACAGTTCCAAAAGTGCCGCGACAAACGCCACCAGGTTTTAGAGCTTTTAATCCCGTAATGTAAATGTAAAAAATCTGCTTGTTTTTCATCCTCCTTTTTCTTTTTTTCAGGTTATTAAGATCCCCCCCCTAACCACAGGGACGACAGGATTTACCTCCATGAAATATTCCAAAAATCACCAGCCTGATACCTGCTCTCCCAGAAAAAGGCCGGGGATAATCCGGGTTCGGTTAAGCACCAGCACTTCTTGTCTACCACATTGTGGTAGAAGGCGCAACAATATATTTGCCTTAATTTAAAAAAACAGTAAAAAACCGCCATTACCAACAAGACCTGCTCGACGAAAAGACCGCCTTATGATAAAAAGGAAGTTTTACAAATTCTTCTGAAGAGCAGCTAATTTGTAATATCCTAAAATCGCTCATAATGCAAGACCTGTCTTACACAAGCAAAGGAAATTCCAGTACTTTTCTGCTGTCTCTAAGCCCTGACCACCCCCGGGTAAGACCCAGGTGGCCCCGGATTCTGGAGATTGTTTGGGACTGGGGCTGTCAATACCAGATCGGAATGGAAAAAAAGGAGCTGCCGGAAAGTACGGCAGCCGGGATCACTCTTACCCTGAAGTCCGGCAGCCACGACCTCCTCAGTGCGTGGGCGGCACTGCATAGCCGCCTGTACGACCTGCCTGTAAACCTTGAGATCGAAAAAACATGAAAACCAGCCATTACCGTATCAAACAGAGCCTGAAGCAGCGCCGGCTTGACGCGGTCCTTATCGCCTCTCCGGAAAACCGCCGTTACCTGAGCGGCTTCAGCCCTCCGGACGGTTCCCTGACCGAGACCTCCGGATGGCTGCTGATCCCGGCGGAGGGCGGCCCCTGCCTGCTCACCGACCCCCGTTTCCGGCTGGAGGCGGAAAAAGAGGCCCCGGATTTCCGTACCGTTATCTATTCCCGCAGTCTGCTGTCTTCCCTGCGGGACCTCCTGAAGGAACAGGAAATCAGGCAGCTGGCCTTTGAGAGCCGCGCCCTGCTCCACTCCACCTATCTTGAACTGGCAGACAAATTATCGGGTACAGGCATCGAGATCACTCCCCTGGAGAATCTGGTGGAAAGGATGCGACTCCGCAAGGGGCCCGGGGAACTGGAGAAGATAAAGGCCTCGGTGCGACTTAACGAAGAGGTCTTCCAGGAGGCATATCAAAGACTTGAACCCGGTATGACCGAGATCGAGGTCGCCCTTGACCTGGAGCGGACCATGAGGCTTAAGGGGGCGGAGGGGCCTTCCTTTCCCACCATCGTGGCCGGAGGTCCAAGCGGCGCCGCCCCCCATGCCGTCCCGGGCGGACGTCCCCTGCGGGAAGGCGAACCGGTAATCATAGACATGGGTCTTATCCTGGACGGCTACTGCTCTGATATGAGCCGCACCATCATCCTGGGCAAACCGGACCGGCAGACTACGGAACGTATCCGCCTGGTCCGGAGGGCCCAGCAGGCCGCAATCCAGGTCATCCGGGCCGGGATCCCGGCCCGGGAGGTGGACCGGACCGCCCGCAGCCTGATCGCCGACGAGGGGATGGGAAATTATTTTAACCACGGCCTGGGCCACGGAGTAGGTCTTGCCGTCCACGAAGCCCCTTCCCTCAACAGAAGGAACCGGAAAAAACTCCGGGAGGGCATGGTGGTGACAGTGGAGCCCGGGATCTATATCCAAGGCTGGGGAGGCATAAGGCTGGAGAATATGGTAGTGGTAAAAAAGGATGGCTGTGAAGTACTCAACCGGGACACCATCTTTCTGGATCTATAATCCCCTCTCTATAAAAGTTTGTATCATGTAATAATTATGATAATAATCCAAAATTGATCATGCTGGCCGGCTGTCTCTTTATATCGTTTCACAGCACCAATTCTCCATGAGGCAACAGAGGCGGATATTGTAATTTGCACTTAAACTAAGACAAGGAGGGCAGTATGCAGAAAAGGCTTCAGGCAGGATTGTCGACAACTCTAATCTTCATCGCTTGTTCCGGAACCGCCCTGGCGGCACCTTCCAGCTACACCCCGATCGGCCCCAACATCGGTTATGGTGATAGCTCCAACCCCAACTCCCTGTACAGCGCTCTGGCCAATCCGGCCAACAATGACCTGAATGCGGCGGATATCGAAGGCAGCCGTTACGGATTGGGGGCCGCAGCACAGATTCAGGCAGAAACCGACGGCTTGGAAGACTCCAAGGATTTTTTAGACGATCAGATCAAGCCTATACTGGATCGAAACGATTATGAAGATGCAGAACTACTGCAAGAGGAGGTAAACAAATTTTTAAGGCGCTACGACAGAGGTAACTTCTCCGCTATCGGCGGGGCCACCGTGCCCTTGATAATCAAAAATGATGTTTTAGGCGGGGGTATCTCCTTTGACTATACCCATCAAAGGGCCTCAAAGGGAGAAGTTATCCGTAAAGACGACGTCTCTGCAACACTCCGGGGGACAGATATCGGCTTAGAAAGCGGCGACGCCGCTATTGCCATCCACTATAAGGAATTGGATGAGTTTGCCCTGGGCTACGGCCGCAGTATAATCGACAACAATCATGGTCGGCTTTCGGTGGGAGTGACCGCCCGCTATCTCGGCCTGCTCTCCAATGCCAGAGCCATTGACTTAAGCGAAATCGCCGATGACAACCTGGGGGCTAAGGACAAAGATACCGGTGACTACATCGACGACATTGATTCCGGATCATCCGAGTCCGGTATCACCGCTGATATCGGCATAAACTGGACCTCCGAGAACTACATGATCGGCCTTGTGGGTATGAATCTAAACTCGCCCGAGTTTGATGTTCAGGACAAGTCCACCGGCAACGCCAATACCGCCTTTGCAATCGAGGACAAGTTTGAACTGGAAGCACAGTACCGCTTGAACGCCCAGTGGTTCAGTCAGAACCGTAATTGGACCCTGGCCGGGTCCCTGGACTTGCAAGAAGCCAACGACCTCAACGACGAAGAGACCCAGTGGTGGACCATCTCCGCCAGCTACGCCACCAGCACCTGGTATGTTCCGGATGTCCGTTTGGGACTGCGCGGCAACCTGGCCGGTTCGGAGTATACTTACGGGACCCTGGGGCTGACCCTCGGCTTCTTAACCATGGATGTGGCCTCCACCACCACGGACTTCAGCGGTGTAGCCGACGATCAGGAAGATGCCGGAATCATGGCCTCCGTGGGCGTGGAATTCGATTTCTGAAAACCGGGCTTGACCTTGCCCTTCTTATGTAAGAAGTAACAAAAGGACATTTATTTTTTAATGGCCTTTTGTTACTGATTTCCAGAATTGTCACCATCCACCAGAGACCGCAGCTTTTTCTCCTTTTGGTTTGCTTTTTTGGCGATTATCAAACTTAATAAAAGGAAAAGTGCCTTTAATTAATTTCAAGCAATCAGGTTTTAAGATGACCCTGACCGACAACCATTTAAAGATCCTGGCCTCCCTGATCAGTTTTGCCCTGTGTTACTGGATTATTTTTTTAGACCCGGTCATCAACCTGGATGGCATCCTTTATATGCAGGTAGCTGACCAGTTTCTCCAGGGAAACTGGTCCCGGGGTTTCGATCTTTACCGCTGGCCTTTTTATTCCCTGGTTATTGCCGGGGTCAGCAAGGTCACTTCCCTTGGGCTTGAGGCTTCGGCTCATTTAATAACCGCTTGTTGCGCGGCCCTGCTTACCTATGTTTTTATAAGCATGATCCACGAGCTGGACCGGGACAAAACCGTACCCTTTGTTATTGCCGCCTTTGTCATTGTCTTTTTTTCCGAACTAAACGAAACCAGATCCATGGTGATCAGGGGTCATGGTTACTGGTCCTTTTACCTGTTGGCCATTCTCTGTTTCAGCCGTTTTTACAGGTCGCCGCGGCCATCATATGCCTGGGGCTGGAACCTGAGCATAATCATCGCCACCCTGTTCCGGATTGAGGGCCTGGTTTTTCTGCTCCTGCTGCCCTTGATTCTACTTTTCCACCAGGGATGGGGAGGGAAAGCAAAACTAAAACATTTTCTGACCGCCCACCTTTTGACCCTAACATGCTGTCTCGGCCTACTGGTGCTTTATCTGACCGGGCTGGATATGGGGTGGCTGGCCGAAAGCCGCCTCTCAGAACCCTTGTCATCTATCCAACAGTTCTGGGCCACCATCTCGGAGGGAATTGCAGAACATGCCGCAATTATTGAAGACAGACTGTTAAATAAGTATTCGGCTGATGCGGCAATCTGGGTGGCCCTGCTTATCCCTGTCCTTATTTGCCTAATTGCTTTAATAAAGGCCCTGACCCCGGTTTATACCCTTCTTCTCTGCTGGAGGCCGGGGGAGAGTTTATCCCGGCTGCAGTCTTTGGCAAAGCCGGTACTGCTCTGGGTAGTGTTTTTAAACCTCTTGATTATCGCCGTAGCTGTTATTAACCGCTATTTCTTTATTGAACGTTTTGTCATCCCTCTCGTCCTTATCCTGCTGCTTGTTCTTGGTTTTACCCTTTCAGCCTTGTATGACAGCTGGCGGCAAAATGGGGGCAGGCAGCAGTCCTGGCCCAGAAAGGTGGTCTATTATGCGGTTGTTCTGCTGCTTTTCGCCAACAGCGGGGAGGCCCTGATCAATGACTGCGGACATGTTTCGAAAAAATACCTGAAAGATGCCGGCAATTGGCTGCAGCGGAATACCGCCGAAGATGCCCGGATTTTTACCAACAATGTCAGGGTAAGTTTTTACAGTGGTAACTTAAAAAAGGGGTCCAAAACGATGATTACAGCGGATAGATTGAAAAAATGGAATAAGAGAGATTATGATTATCTGGCCTTATGGGTGGACCATCGCAGTGAGCTCTCCGAAAAGAAGGTAATCGGACAACTGGGAGAAAAGCCCCTGCAACGGTTTGCCAATGATAAGGGAGACCAGGTCTTGATATACCGGAAGTAAATTTGCCGGCAACTTTCCCGAACCAAATATGGCGGAGAGGGTGGGATTCGAACCCACGGTCCCGGCAAGGGACAACGGTTTTCGAGACCGCCCCGTTCGACCGCTCCGGCACCTCTCCGTTATGTTTAAGATAACTTGATATTATCTCTTATTCAAGGAGCCTGCCATTATCGCCCTGCTTGTCTGTGACTCCCTTGTGAAAAACGATTGTCCCGCCCTTTTCCCTGCCTGCCGCAAAAATACCGCTGTCCACCCGGGAGGTGGTCTTTCGTCCTTTGGCCAATCCGGGATAACGCTGCCGCAGGAATTCCTGCAGGCCGGGATCGTTTTCCAGGCAGACAATGCTCCTGGTCCGGATGGAGGATTCTTTCTTTGCCGGGCCTGATCTGCGGTTTTCTTCCTGCTTTCTAAGCTTATCGCGGAAGCCCTCCAGCAGGCCGTAATAGTAGCTGTTGCGGGCCCTGATTCCTTTATCCCGGCTGGTCTTCCGGTGCTGTTTCCAGAGCATGGGCAGTCGGTTCTCCAAAAAATAATAACAATATCCGGCGATTTCCACATTTTCCTGACGCCCCAGAAGCTCCATGGTCTTGTGATACTGATCCTTTTCCGGATCATAGAGCCGGGAGAGAACCACCTTTACATAAAAGTACTCCTGCAGGATGGTGCAGATCCGGCGCTGGTAGCCTTCCAGCCTCTTGCGGCGGCTGTTGATGATGGTGCAGGTGTAACCCCCTCCCTCTGCAGATAAGTCCCGAAGATTATACTTCTCCATCAGGGCCCCGGCCTTCTCCATGGCCAGGGCTGCTTCATTCTCGTTGGCTGACCGGGCCAGGGATAAAAGCTTTTCCACCTTGGCGATAAACCTGCGCCCTGCCCTGGTGGTCTCTGTTCCTTCCTCCGGGGATTCCACTTCCCCGGCCAGGTCACTGTTGCTTCTGCGGAAAATCGGCTCAAGCCTGAGCAGGTCGCAGGCCTTCTGAAAGGCGGGGCCGTGGGAGGAGTCGTTGTTGCCGAAGACTTCGGAGCAGACCTGGTGGGCCATTTCATGTTTCAGGACCTGGAGGGTCTTGTCCCAGGAAAAGTTCCTGATCAGGTGGTCGCTGATCTTTATGGTTCTGCTGTCGGGATGCCCGCTGCCGTAGACCCTCTGGGAACGGCTGATCTCAAAGGCGGGAGGGGGCAAATTAAGGGCATAGGCCCCGCAAATCTCGTCAAACTCCCTTAAAAGCTGTCTGGTCCAGAGGCTGTAGAGATCGGTCATGGCAACATTTCACAGGTATTCTTCCAGCAGGGGCTCATGATTGCCCAGGGGGCAGGAGGAGCAGAGGGGCTTCTGCTTCTTGCAGAAAGTCTTGCCCAGGCGGACCAGAAGGGCGTGATACTCGTTGAAAAGAGAGACATCCTCTTCCAGGTGGTCATGGAAAAGTTCCTGGATCTCCCCGTAACCGGCCTCTTCCGGGATAAGGGCGTGGCGGACCAGTATCCGGTAGGTATAGGCATCCACCACAAACACCGGTTTTTCTGCGGCGTAAAGGATAATGGAATCCGCGGTTTCCCGGCCCACTCCCTTGACTGCCAGAAATTTTTCCTGCAGGCTCTCCTTATCCTGATCCAGAAGATCGCTCAGGCTCTCGGAGCCGTTGCACTCTTCATTTACCAGGTGCACCAGGTTTTTCAGTCTTCCCGCCTTGATGTTATAGTAGCCGGCCGGCCTAATTCTGGCCGCCAGCTCCTCCTCGGGAAGGGCCGCCAGGGCAGCGAGGGAAAGAAGGTTTTCCTCCTTGAGGTTGGCAATGGCCCGGCTCACGTTTTTCCAGTTGGTATTCTGGGTGAGGACCGCCCCGACCATTATCTCCAGGGGGGAATCTCCGGGCCACCAGTGCTGGGGGCCGAAGTATTCATACAGGGTGTTATAGATCTCTTGAAGACTGGCCATTGGTGAATTTAAAATCCGGAGGTCTGAAGTCGTGATTTTTAATCCGAACGGATAAACAGTATATAGACTATGACGGCAACCGCCACTACTCCGACCCCGGCCACAGGCAGAACCTTATCCAGCTGCAGTTCATCACCTATAATGAAATTACGGGTGTAACTGCTGCCGGAAAAGAGCCAGAGCCCAAGGACAAGACCGGTAAGGATAAAGTTTTTCACTGCCAGGCGGTAAAGCCACCAGAGCATTAGAGCGGCAAACGGTATCAGAAAATAGACATTGGTAAACAGAGCTCCGGGCCGAACCTCCCGGATCTGTTGAAGGACATTGGTGTTGTTGATGATTTCGACGATCGGGGTCAGGATATCAGACATGGCTCAACTATTCCTCGGCATCTCCTGAAGTGGCTCTACGATAAATTTTCAGAGCGCAGTAGGAACCACACATGGAGCAGGCATCCCCCTTGTAGGTACCGCCTTCCTCCCTGTACTGCCAGGCCTTGTCCGGATCCAGGGACATTTCGATCTGTCCCTTCCAGTCCAGCCTGTTGCGCCGCCTGGCCATTTCCTCGTCCCTGGCCATGGCCCCGGGGATGCCCTTGCTTATATCAGCGGCATGGGCGGCAATCCGGGAGGCGATAACTCCTTCCCGGACATCATCGGAGGAAGGCAGTTTCAGATGTTCAGCCGGAGTGACGTAACAGAGGAAGTCAGCCCCGGCTCCGGCGGCAATAGCTCCGCCGATGGCTCCGGTTATATGATCATAGCCGGGGGCGATATCCGTAACCAGGGGACCGAGTACGTAAAAAGGAGCCCCGTGGCACAGCCGTTTCTGCAAAAGGATATTGGCCTGAATCTGGTCCATGGGCATGTGGCCCGGTCCCTCGATTATAACCTGGACCCCGGCCTCCCAGGCCCGCTGGGTCAGCTCCCCCAGATGGATAAGCTCCTGGACCTGGCCCCGGTCGGTGGCATCGGCCAGGCAGCCCGGTCTCAGGCCGTCCCCCAGGCTGATGGTCACCTCATGCTCCCTGAGGATGGCCAGGATATCGTCGTAGTATTCATAAAAGGGGTTTTCCCTGTTATTAAAGCGCATCCACTCAATGGTGAAGGACCCCCCCCGGCTGACCACTCCCATGAGACGCTGATGATTCCGGACCCGATCCAGGCTGTCCCTGGTCAGGCCGCAGTGGATAGTCATAAAGTCCACCCCGTCTTCGGCCTGCTGCCTTATGGTGGCGAGCATCTCATCTACTGTAACTTCGCCGATCTGCCGGCCGTCCTTTTCCACGGCCTCGGATATGGTCTGGTAAACAGGAACTGTACCCAGGGGCACGGAGCAGTATTGCAGAATCCTGCCCCGGATGCTGTTCAGGTTTTCTCCCATGGAAAGATCCATGACCGTGTCGGCTCCGGCTCTAAGAGAGGCGCACAGTTTCTCCATCTCCTGCTCCAGCTCCGGCATGTCCCTGGAGGCCCCGATATTGGCATTGACCTTGGTGGTCAGGCCCTGCCCAACCGCCATGAGATTGTCAAAGTTGTGATGTATGTTCTTGGGTATGGCGATCACCCCGGAGGCCACCCCTTCCCTGATTTTTTCCGGAGTGGTTCCCTCCTTCCGGGCGCAGGCCTCAAAAATAGGGGTTATCTTGCCGTTTAAGGCGTCTTCACGAATAGTCATCTTTATCTGAATTTAAGGCTCGGATTATTCACTTAGCGATTAATAAAGGTCAAAAATACCACCCCCCTGACCCTAATGCAACTTAAAACCTTGCACTCTCCACCTTTACCTTGCTTGACAGACCAGCTTTGATGTTTATCTTACATTTGGAACAGTTCAGTGCGGACAAGTATCATTTCCTTAGCACATCCTCTTTTAATGTCATATTATTAGTCAGCATTTTAATAACAACGGAATAATACCCGAATAATTTCATAATTTTTAACCACCAGAAAAGGAGAACAGGATGGCAACTACAGAGACAAGGGAATTTCAGGCAGAGGTGAAACAACTTCTGGATATTGTAATTAACTCCCTATACACGGAAAGGGATATTTTCCTCCGGGAACTCATCTCCAATGCGGCGGATGCCCTGGAAAAATTCCGCCATCAGCAGCTTATCGAGGATGAAGTCTTTGATCCCGAGGCCTCCCTGGAAATTAATATCAGCGTCAACGAAGATGAAAACACTCTGACCATATCCGACTCCGGTATCGGCATGACCCGGGCTGAGCTGGAAAGCCAGCTGGGAACCATCGCCCATTCCGGTTCCAAGAATTTCCTGGAGCGCCTGCAGGAAGGGGGCGAAGACAAATTAAATCTTATCGGCCAGTTCGGCGTAGGGTTTTATGCCGCCTTTATGGTGGCGGACAGGGTCAGGGTCCTTTCCCGTTCCTACAAGCCGGATGCCGACGGTTGCGAATGGTCCTCCGACGGCAGCGGCAGTTACACCCTGGCCCCGGCTGAAGGCCTCCACCGGGGAACCAAGGTCATCCTGGAGCTCAAAGAGGATGCCAAGGACTACGCCAAGGAAGAGACCATCAAAAGGATAATCAAGGAGTATTCCAATTTCGTCTCCTTTCCCATCAAGGTCACCGGTGAAACCGTAAATACCGTTCAGGCCCTGTGGGCCCGGGATAAAAAAGAGATAAGCGAGGAAGAGTACACCGAGTTCTACAAGTTTATAGCCAATGCCTTTGACGAGCCCCTGAGTCATCTTCATTTCAGTACCGATGCCCCTCTGACTATCAAGGCCCTGCTGTTTATCCCCTCCGAAAACATGGAAGGCATGGGATTCGGCCGGATGAACCCCGGGGTCAGCCTGTACTGCAAGCGGGTGCTGATTGAACAAAACAGCAAAAACATTCTGCCGGACTGGCTGCGTTTTGTTAAGGGAGTGGTAGACAGTGAAGACCTCCCCCTGAATATCTCCCGCCAGTCCCTCCAGGATAACACCCTGGTTGCCAGACTACGCCAGATCATCACCAAGCGGCTGCTCAAGTTCTGGGAAGAACAGGCCAAGAAAGAGCCGGAAAAATACGAACAGTTCTGGCGCACCTTCGGCATCTTCCTGAAAGAAGGGGCTACCACCGACTACACTAACCAGGAGAAGATCGCCGGCCTCCTCCGCTTCGAATCTTCCAAATCGGAACCGGGCCAGTTGATTTCCCTGTCTGATTATGTGGAACGCATGCAAGAGGGACAGAACGAGATCTATTATATAAACGGTCCCAATCGGGAAGCCATTGAAAAAGGGCCTTATCTCGAGGCTTTCCGCAAAAAGGGTGTTGAAGTCATTTACACCATGGAGCCCATTGATGACTTTGTTTTCAACCACCTGGGAGAATTCGACTCCAAAAAACTGGTCTCTGCTGACAGCTCCGATCTTGAACTTCCCGAAACGGAAGAAACGGAAGAAGAAAAAGCAGAGGAGAAGCTGGACCAGCCTGTGGCTGATTCCCTGACCAAATGGATGAAGGAGGTTCTGGACGGCAAAGTGAAGGATGTCACCGCCTCCAGCCGCCTGGAATCCAGCCCGGCCATGATCGTCAACCCGGACGGCATGTTTACCAGCAGTATGGAAAGGGTCATGCATGCCACCCGGGAACATTATCCCATAAGTGCCAAAAATCTGGAAATAAATACCGGTCACAGCCTGATCAAGGGGTTGGCCGATCTCCGGGCCAGGGATGAAGAGTTTGCCAGAAGCGTGGTTGAGCAGATATATGACAATGCCATGGTCCAGGCCGGTCTTTTGGTGGAACCCCGGGATATGGTGGACCGGACCTACAAGATCCTGGAAAGGGCCATAAGCTCCTGAATAAACATACCAACAAACATATGGAAAACAGATCAGGCTGATAAACTAAAACCGGTGACTAAGACGAGGTCGGGGGCCGGGAACAGGAAGGAGGGAATATGGCGGTTGCTGCAAAGATGCGCGACTTTATGGCGCGCTCATCCTGGATACGCAGGATGTTTGAAGAAGGGGCCCGGCTAAAGGAGGAGCACGGCGCTGAAAACGTCCATGACTTCAGCCTGGGCAATCCTGATCTGCCACCTCCACCCCTTCTTCAGGAGGCCCTGCAAAAGGAGGCGGCCCGCCGCGATCCCGGGATCCACGGCTACATGCCCAACAGCGGCTATCCTTACGTCCGGGAAAAAGTGGCGGTCCAGGTCGGCAGTGAACAGGGGGTAGAACTGTCCCGGAATGACATTATTATGACCTGCGGGGCTGCCGGGGCCCTGAATGTGGTCATAAAATCCATTCTTGACCCCGGGGATGAGGTGATCATCCTCTCTCCCTATTTCGTGGAGTACAACTTTTATATAGACAATCACGGCGGAGTCCCGGTAATTGTCCGGACAGCCGGAGACTTCAGCCTGGACCTGAAGGCCCTGGAGGAGGCGGTCACCGCCAAAACCCGGGCAGTCATCATAAACAGTCCCAACAACCCCACCGGCCAGGTCTACTCCGCCCGGGAGCTGGAGGAGCTTGCCGGCATCCTCAGCGACAGGGGCAGGCAGTACGGAAGCACCATTTACCTGGTCTCGGATGAACCCTACCGCAATATCGTCTTTGACGGCCTGAAAGTCCCGGGGACTCTGGCCGCCTGTAAAAACGCCATTGTGGTGTCCTCCTATTCCAAAGAGCTGTCCCTGGCCGGAGAGAGGATAGGCTATCTTGCCATACATCCGGAGATCACGGACAAAGAAGAGCTGGCCGGGGCGATGAACCTGGCCAACCGCATCCTCGGCTTTGTCAATGCCCCGGCCCTGATGCAGCGGGTGGTGGCGGATGTCCAGGGGGCGGGTGTGGACAACCGGATATACAGCGATAGAAGGGAAAAATTCCGGGCCATCCTGGAAGAGGCCGGTTATAATTTCGTCCTGCCCAAAGGGGGCTTTTATTTTTTCCCGGAATCCCCCCTGAAAGACGACGCCGCATTCGTAGAACTGCTTAAAAAAGAAAAGATCCTGGCTGTACCCGGACAGGGCTTCGGGACTCCCGGCTACTTCCGCCTCTCCTTCTGCGTGGAGGACAAAATCATTGACAGGGCGACCCCGGGGTTTGCCAGGGCCATGGAGGCGGCTTCGGCTGCCGGATGAGAGGAGGTCTTGATTACCTGTATCAGGCTGGGGGCTAACAGAGGCGGATGATCTCGCCGTTGCCCATTTTGACCGTACGGAAATCGGCAAGCGGCCGGTTCCCGACATGGATGAGCAGACAGCGGGCTACTATCAGGTGGGTCACCAGCAGCACCCTTCTGCCGCTTCCCCTTAATTCCTGCAGGGTTCCGGCCGCCCGATCCCGGACATCAAAAAGGGTTTCACCCTGTCCGGGCCTGAATGCCTCCGGGGACTCCAGCCAGGTGGGATACTCCGGTCCCCATTTTACCCGGATTTCCTCCTTGGTCAACCCGTCCCAGTGAGGGAGATCGATATCATGGAGGCCCGTTTCCACCCGGTAGTCCAGTCCGCAGCTTTCGGCTATAATCTCGGCCGACTGCCGGGTCCGGAGGGAAGGACCGCTACAGATAAGATCCAGGTCCAGCAGCCCCGCCTTCTCTGCGACCCCGGCTATCTCCCGGGCTCCTTCAGGGTGAAGGGGCTCTTCCGTCCGGCCGGCGAAACGGTTATCCTTGTTGGCCTGGGTCCGGCCATGCCGTACAAGATATATTGCCTCGTTCATATGACACTGTTAATATTAAAATTAAGTCAGAAAACGTTCTTCAATAAACCTAAAATTCATGCTTTATATTCATCCTGAAAATCCCCAGCCGAGATTGATAAAACAGGCGGCCGAGGCCCTGAAAAAAGGGGGAATTATCTGCTATCCCACTGATACTGTCTATGGTATCGGCTGCGACATCTATAATCAGAAGGCGGTTAAAAGGGTTTACCAGCTCAAGAACAGGCCCAAGGACAAGCCCTTCAGTTTTATCTGCTCCGACTTGAAGCATGTGAGCCTCTACTGCAATTTATCCAACACCGGTTACCGGGTGATGAAAAAGGCCCTGCCCGGCCCGTACACCTTTGTTTTACCGGCCATGAAAGTGGTGCCCAGGATAATGATGTCCAAACAGAAAACCGTGGGAATAAGGGTACCGGACAATGAAATCTGCCATCAGCTGGTTAAGGAACTGGGGAATCCGATCTTAAACACCAGTGCCCTGATGGACAAGGAGGACCGGGTCACCGACGCCTGGGAGGTTGAGGAGAGGTTTGGCAATATGGTGGACTTGATTATAGACGGCGGTTCCATCCCCCCCTCGGAATCAACGGTCATTTCCATGATTGAAGATAAAATCGAAGTTCTCAGGGAAGGCGACGGTGATCTTGACAGCCTGAATATCCGGTAGTCAGGAAACAACAGAAGAAAGTCAGGGTGCCTGCCGCCCTATCAGATTATCCTTAAGGGATTTGCCCATGGTGAAGTGGACTTTCTTGCGGTCCGGTACCTTCATCTCCTCTCCGCTTTGGGGATGCTTATAACAGTAACCCCCTCTGCTTCTCACGGAAAATGATCCGAAACCCCGGAGTTCAACCCTGTTGTGATCAGCCAGGGCCCTGGTAATCGACTCCAGGATGATATCTACCGCAGCCTCTACCTCATGTTTATAGAAGTGCTCGGCCTTGGCATGGACTTGGTCAATCAGATTTTTTTTCAGCATTTCAGCCACCCCTGATAAAATTTACTTCCATTCTCCTTTTCCACAGGATTCCGAAATTACCTGGTCTGACGCTCTATTGTTAATTCAGAGGCAATAACGGGCGAGCCCTTCCTCAGGAGACCAAGTAGCCCGTCAAGATTTTCCCGACTTAAGATTTTAAATAAATCCATCTTCTTTTCGCCGGGATAGTAAAGTTCGGGGGATTTTTCCGCCATATCCGCCATTTCAGCACAAAGGCGGACCGCATCATAAAAATTGCCGTTTTCATCAATAAGCCCGGACTCCAGGGCCTGTTCTCCGGAAAAAATCCGACCGTCAGCCAGCTCCCTGACCTTTTCCACAGGTAAATCCCTCTCCCGGGAGACATCCGTGACAAACTGCTGATAGACATTGTCGAGCAGGTTGTTTAACAGATCCCTTTCTTCTTGGGTAAGCTCTTTGTCAGTCGAGCCTATATCTTTAAACTCACCGCTTTTTACAACCTGGGACTCGTAGCCGATCTTTTTATAGAGTTCCTGGAGATTGGGAAACTTGAGAATAACCCCGATGCTTCCGGTCAGGGTTCCCGGACTGGCTACAATCTTCCGGGCTCCCAGGGCGACGTAATAGCCCCCGGAGGCTGCCACCGAACCCATAGAGGCGACAACAGGCTTTTCCCTGCTGCTGCGGCCTATTTCCCGGAAAACTTCCTGGGAGGCCCCTACCGCACCGCCGGGACTTTCAATACGGACCACTATTCCTTTAACGCTTTTGTTTCCCCTTAAAGCGGCAAGATTCTTGATAATCCGATCAGGGGAGGTGATCATTCCCTTCACCTCCACAACCCCGATCACCTCATCCTTTCCTGAAATAAGATGTCCTTTCCGGGCCAGATCAGAGGTGCAGGATCTGAGGAGATAGTTCAACCCTCCCAGAAAAAAGATCAGGAGAAAACCGAGAATTAAAAACCCGCTTATTATGGGGTGCCTCTGGGGAAATGATAATTTTGCAGCCATAAGTGAAGTACCGGTTGGCAGCTTACGGTTAACAGTTCACTGGATCTTTACGGAAAATCTCCTTAAACAGTAAACTGAAAACCGTAAGCAACAGACGAATGCGCAGTCAGAACAAACAGCGGACACAAGAATGCTTATTCGTTCTCTTTCTCCTGGTTATCAAATTCTTCCTTGAAAAGATCACCCAGGGTGGCGGGACCGGTATCTTTCTGCTTGTCGGCGTATTCCTCTGCAGCAGCACCGGTTTCACTTTTGCCTTTTTCCGAAAGGGCCTTTATGGACAGACCGATCTTGCGGTCTTCCGGAGAGAGGCTGATTACCTTGGTGGTAATTTTATCTCCCACATTGTACATGCCCACAGGAGTCTCGGTTTTTTCCTCGCTTATCTCCGAGACATGAATAAGGCCTTCGATACCGTCTTCAATCTCCACAAAGACACCGAAATCGGTGATATTGGTAACCACACCTTCAATAACCGATCCTACCGGATATTTATGCACAGCCTCCTGCCAGGGATCCGGGGTCAGCTGTTTGATCCCCAGTGAAAACCTCTCATTATCCCGGTCTATATTCAGGACTACTGCCTGGATGGTTTCACCCTTGCTGTACTTCTCGGACGGGTGCCTTATCCGCTCGGTCCAGGAAATGTCGGAGACATGGATAAGACCGTCAATTCCCTCTTCAATACCTATGAATATACCGAAGTCGGTGATATTCTTGATCTTGCCCTCTATTATGGAGCCGACAGGATAATTCTGCATAACCACATCCCAGGGGTTCTCCTGGAGCTGCTTCATGCCGAGGGAAATGCGCTTGGCATTGACATCTATATTAAGGACGACCACATCAATTTCATCGCCGACCGAAACCAGCTTGGAGGGATGTTTGGTCTTTTTGGACCAGGACATTTCCGAGATATGAACCAGACCCTCGACCCCTTCTTCCAGTTCAACAAAAACCCCGTAATCAGTGATGCTTACCACCTTGCCGGTGCACTTGGAGCCCACCGGATAGTTTTCTTCCACGGTGGTCCAGGGATCGGGCTTAAGCTGTTTTATACCCAGGGAAACCTTATCGGACTCCTTGTCATACTTTAGAACCTTGACGTCCGTTTCTTCCCCTACTCTGAAAAGCTTGGAGGGATGAGAAACCCTTCCCCAGGAGAGATCGGTAATATGACAGAGACCGTCCAGGCCGCCCAGGTCTATAAAGACCCCGTAATCCGTAATATTGGTTACGGTGCCTCTGAGAACGGCCCCCTCTTCCAGGGTTTCCCTCATCTGGTCGCGCAGTTTCTGCCTTTCCTCTTCCAGAATGGCTCTGCGGGAAATAACGACGTTATTGCGCTTACGATTATATTTAAGGATCTTGAAATCGAACTCTTCACCGATAAGACTGTCAAGATCCTTGACCGGTCTGAGATCAATCTGGGAGTAAGGCAGAAAAGCAGGGACACCGATATCCACGGAAAGACCACCTTTGACCCGGCTGTCTACCCTTCCCTGAATAACTCCGTCTTCTTCCTGGATCTGGGCGATATTTTCCCAGACCTTTATACTTATCGCCTTTTCCCGGGAGAGCTTGAGTCCCCCTTCAGCTTCACGTTTTTCCACAAAAACGTCAAAAGTATCACCGACTTGAACCTGTCCCTCATCCGTGGGATTGTTAAACTCACTTAAAGGAATCTCGCTTTCCGATTTGTCTTCAATATCGATGATGGCACAACCACCTGATATTCCAATAATGGTACCGGGAACTACCTCGCCTACGGTAGCTATTTTGATTTCCTCTTCGTAAAAGAGGGATTCAAAACTCAGATCTTCCTGGCCGCTTTCCAGATTATCAGATTGAGTGGTTGGGGTTTGAGTTGTTTGATTGTTAACCATTAGACATCTTCCTCCTTAACATTATTCTCCAAAAATCCCCTTTTACCAGAGAAAAAAAGTAAAAACAACTTTTGTTTTATCTTTCCCGGAAATAATCCCGGATGATCCTGCCGTGATCAAAAACCAGATCAGGGAGGTTATCCCGGGTAAAGACCCGGGCTTTCCCGGCATCATCACCGCCCCGGGGAGTGCCCTCAGCCCGGCCTATATACACGGTGGAAATGGTATGAAATCTGGGGTCCCTGTCCGGATCGGAATAAGTATGAAACTGCCTGATCAGGGTCACCTCGAGCCCGGTTTCCTCCCTGGCCTCTCTGCAGGCCGCCTTTTCCAGAGACTCCCCCGGATCCACAAAACCTCCGGGCAGAGCCCAGCCTACCGGGGGATTTTTTCTTTCCACCAGCACAATCCCCCCTTCCAGTTCAATTATCACATCCACGGTGGGCAGGGGATGTTTATAGACCTGGATCGATTTGCCGCATTCCGGACATTTCATAATAAGTTCAGTTTTCAGGTTTCAGGCAAGCGGGAGCCGGCATCATTCAAAAAAATTCTCTACCCTGCTGATCGCCTCTCGGGTGGCAAAGATGACCATTTTATCTCCTGCCTTCAACTTGGTCTCCCCTGAAGGAATAATTACCTTCTTTCTGCGAATTATCGCCCCAAGCACCGCGTCTCTGGGCCATTCCAGAGTTTTCAGGGGCACATCCCTGAATTTGACATCATCCGGGACCAGCATTTCCATGACTTCCGCATCACTGTTCTGGAGGGTGGCCACGGAAAGGATCTTGCCGCGTCCCCGGACAAACCTCAGAATCATATCCGCAGCCACCAGACGGGGACTCAGAGCCACATCAATGCCTAATTTTCCCAGAAGAGGACTGAAATCAGGCCTGGTGATTTTGGTTATACATCTTTTAGCACCGTGGTGCTTGGCAAGCAGACTGGAGAGGAGATTGGTGGTATCGTTTTCTGTTACCGAGATCACCAAATCCGCCATATCGATTCCCTCTTCCAGAAGGGCGTCAGACTCCAGACCATCGAAATTAAGGACCACGGTATGTTCCAGCTCACTGGTAAGGAAATCGCAGCGCTCTTTTTTCTCTTCCACCAGGCAGACATTGAACCTGTGCTGCTCCATCCTTTTGGCAATGAGATAGCCTATGGCTCCCCCTCCTATAATAAAGACTCTTTTAGCAGCTCTGGTGGTGAATTGGAAAAGAGAGGCAATCGCCAGGATATCCTTTTTCCTGGCCACAACATAGATCTTGTCATTCGCCTGGATGATCGTATCCCCATGGGGGATTATCGTTTTCTCTTCCCTTATAATTGAGACAATAACAAAATTGTTCTGTTTCTGTTTCTTCTGGAGCCGGGCCAATGACACCCCTATAGCCGGATTGCCCTGGTTTATATTATATCCTAAAAGAACCACCTGACCTCCGGCAAATTCAGCCACATCAAAAGCATCGGAAAGATGACTGAGCTTGATGGTTTCATCAGCCATGGCGATATCGGGGCTGATAAGGAGATCAACCCCCAGGGCCTGTTCGGTAAGGGCCCTTCCCGAGCCGTAAAAGTCTTCATTACGAACTCTGGCCACCCTGCTTATGACATTGTACTGCCGGGAAATAATGCAGGAAATCAGGTTCACTTCATCACTGTCCGTCACGGCAATGAAGAGGTCCGACCTGTCTATTCCGGCCTCTTCCAGGATTCGGGCCGAGGCAGCACTGCCATGGACCGCGAGGAGGTTCAGATTCCTCTCCACCCGTTTGAGCTTAGCCTCATCATTATCCACCAGGACAACCTCCTGGCCTTCCTCGGACAACTTTGCACAGAGATATTGACCGACCTGCCCGGCCCCGGCGATTATAATTCTCATAATATCACTAATTCAGAGCTCGTAATAGTACGTTTATCAAGTGCTTGCCGCCGCCTGCTTATCCCAGGACAAAAAGGCCCATTTCACGGGCTGACGCCTGTGAAGCAGCAGGGAACCGTCTTCTACCCGAATGAGTCCGGTATCCACATAATCATGCAGTTTCTTTTCCTCTTCCCCGGAAAGCGGCTCCAGCATCCATCTGCAGGAATCAACCGCCTCCTGTCTGCTGGAAAACCTCTTTGTATAATCCAATTCTATAAAATCCACCCCGGCATTAATACCCATCCGGTAAAGGAGATTAACAGTAAAAATATAATCAGGTCCCGGCTCAAACTCCCGGCCTACAGCCTTGAACAAATCAGGATCAAAAGGACCGCTGCCCACTCTGTCCACTACAAACACCTTCTCTTTGGCCCAGTTGTTCAACTTCCAGAGAGCGGACTCGAGGTCGAAAACCGAAAGGGACCGGGAACTGATAGCAATGTCGTGCTGCCTGATCCCGGCCTCAAGCCAGTCATCAGTCCAGGAAACAACCCCGGTGTCAATGTTGGTGATTCCCTTTCTGGAGGCGGCCTTATGCAGTTCCTCCACCATAACCTCGGAGTAGTCCAGGGCCGTTACCCGCCTGACCAGGCGGGCCAGTGGCAGGGCAAGGGTTCCCGGCCCTGAGCCCACATCCAGGACACTCCAGTGGGACTGAGGCTGCATGAGTTCCAGCAGGCGTTTTATGAAAGGAGAGTCGGAATTGCGCCTGGCAAAACCCGGGGCCTTTCTGTCCCAGTCCGCCCTGGTCTTTTTCCTCCAGGCCTTTTTCTGCCGGGCCTCCTGCCAGAGGAGATTCCAGTCTATATCAGAAAACCGCATCTGTATCAGGAAGTATTGGTGCTGCGCTTGCGCAGACGATTCAACAGGATGGTCAACTCCCCGTCCTCCGAGGTCATCTGCCGGGAACGGGTGCCGATTTCGTAATCCTTCTGGGCAAGATTGAGAAAGCGGGGAAGACTCTGGCGCCGGGAATCATGGGCCATATATATCTCGCCCCCCGGTTTCAGGTAACGGTTGAAGACATTGAGCAGCGGTTCAAAGAACTCGTCCCGGAAAAGTATTTCCGCTCCCAGAATAATATCGAAGGGGGGTAGATCAGGCGGTTTTTTCCAGTCAATTATCCTGAAATCCACATTGTCGAGGTGGCTGGCCATTGCACTCACTCTCTGAAAGTCAAGTATGTGGGGTTCATAGTCGCTGAGAGTAACCTGGAATCCCCGGGCTGCAGCCACCAGCCCCGGAACCCCTATTCCTGCTCCCAATTCCAGCACCCTCTTGTCCTGGTCCGGTTCCATAACTGCCATTACCTCGGAAAGGACCATCGCCGCCTCCCACAGCTTTACCCAGAAAGGAAAACTGGAGACGTCGGCGAAAGGGTCTTTGCCTCCCAGTAAGTGCTCAAGATCGGTTACTTTCAGAAGATCCAGGTTGATATCCCTTACCTTGTAGGGCTCAAAACCCACCCGGTAATTCCGGCGCAGACGTTTAACAATTTCCTGCCCTTTCTCAGGCAGCTGATCATTTTTCATAACAAAAATTCCTCTTCCTTGTCTTTGATCTTTTATTTTTAATTTTCAAACTCTCTTAAAACCCCAAAACAAGAACCACTACCACCAAGGCGGAGAGGAAAAAACGGTAATAGGCAAAAACCGCCAGAGACCTTGTTCTGACAAATCTCATGAGAAAAGAGATAAAAAGATAGCCGAAAAAGGTCGAGGAAGCAAAACCGAAAAGATAAAAAAGGGCCTGCCGGCCGTCTATCCCCTGTTCCAGGATCTGGGGAACCTGGTATATTCCGGCCCCGAAAATTATGGGCGCGGAGAGAAGAAAAGAAAACAGGGCGCAGACCGGTCTTTCCAGGCCCAGGAAAAGACCGGCGGTTATGGTACTTCCACTTCGCGAGACCCCGGGAATAATGGCAAAGGCCTGGGCCAGACCGATTATCCCGGCATCCTTTAATCTCATGGACTCAATACCCCTGCTTCTGGTCCCCTTCTTTTCCCCCAGCCAAAGCAGAAAACCGAGAGCGGAGAGAGTAACGGCTACCAGGAGAGGGGAACGGAAGGTGGTTTCAACGGTATCTTCCAGAAGAACCCCGGCAATTACCGCCGGGATGGTGGCAATAACTATATAGAATATCTGGCGTCGGAGTCTGTTTGCCTGTTCCCCTTTATCAAGGAAAAAAAAGGCCCGTCCCAGGCTGTAAAAATCATTGCGGAAGTATACCAGGATAGCCAGAAGTGTGCCCAGGTGAAGGGTGACATCAAAAGCCAGTCCTCCCAGGCTGATACCAAAAAATTCCTGGGCCAGAATTAGGTGGCCTGAACTGGATACCGGCAGAAACTCGGTTGCCCCCTGCAGTAAACCCAGAAAGACTGCATATAATATTTCCATACCCCAGCTTTGAATAAGTCTTAATAAAAAAAAACCGTTTCATCCGAAGACAAAACGGTCTCTTAAAACGTTATCTAAGTTACTGTTACGCTTAACAGCCTTCGATCCCGCGGCTTTTGCTGGCGCCGCCTCTGTACATTACCTTAACCTTGGTACCTTCTTTCATGCCCTCGGTGGAGCGGCACTTCATGGTTACAGTATCTTTTTCAATTTTTTCTACTTCACAGTCGGTTCTGCCGGCCAGAGAAATGCCTACGACACTTACAGTGAAAGCCAGGGTCATTGCCAGAGTGATCAATTTCTTAGCCATTTTTCTCTCCTTGAAATTAGAGTTTATTGGTTACCACTTAACTGTAATTAATTTATAATATATAACATTGTTCGAATCCATGTCAATGGATTATTGAGCATTTTCCTCTGGCTTACTGTGCCCTTAAATTCAGTCATGGATACCGGGCCCTTTTCTCCATCCATAACCATGAATTCAATTCCTGACCTGCGGCGAACTTACAAGAAGGATTCCGGACTGATAATTCTATGATTTTTTTGCCTTGAGGACTCCTGGAAAGTTAAACTTGAAAAATAAGAGCCTTGACCGTATGTTGGTATCAATAAAATTTTATTTGCAGTTTAAAGACATAACTACTTAGAGAGACTGAAATGCTCCCTTATCCACAGATCGACCCTGTAATTGTTTCCTTAGGACCTGTCCAGGTGCGCTGGTATGGCCTGATGTATATCCTGGGGTTTATCGCCACCTACCTTCTCGTGCGCAGGCAGATCCGGCTGTATAAGCTGGAAGGGCTTAGATCCCAGTTCGATAACCTCAACACTGTCCTGATAATTTGTCTGATCATAGGGGCCAGACTGGGGTATATCTTCTTTTATAATCCGGGATATTACCTGCATAATCCCCTGGAAATTCTGGCCACCTGGCAGGGAGGCATGTCCTTTCACGGAGGCCTGGTAGCTTTAATTGCCGGGGGGTACCTGTTCTGCCGTCTAAAAGGACTTGATTTTTTCAACACTGCAGACAGTTACATAGTAACAGCCCCCATAGGATTGGGACTGGGACGACTGGGCAATTTTATCAACGGCGAGCTTTACGGCAGAATAACGGAGCAACCCTGGGGCATGATTTTTCCGGGAGCGGGCCCTTACCCCAGACATCCTTCCCAGTTATACGAAGCCCTGCTGGAAGGGCTGGTGCTTTTTCTGATTCTCTGGCCCCTGGGCAGAAAAAAATATGAAAAGGGGTGGCCTTCAGGGACAATCCTTGTCTTATTCCTTATTCTTTACGGAGCCTTTCGTTTCCTGGTTGAATTCTTCCGGGCTCCGGACGCCCATATCGGGCTCTGGGCTGACCTGTTAACCAGAGGACAGATACTGTGTATAATAATGGTTGGTTCAGGAGTCCTTCTCTGGTATACGGTAATAAAGAGAAGATGGAGCAAGTGAATGAACCGGAAACCGTGAACCATGAAACCCTGTATGCCATGAAATTACCTTATTATTATCTAACTTTTCTGCTGATATTACTCTTTATGCCGATAAAACCATCAGTTGCCGGGGAAATCGCTCCGGATCTCTACAAAGAAGAACTGGACAACGGGCTGACCCTGATAGCCAAGGATGTGGAGGGGAGCCGGGCGGCAACAGTACAGATCTGGGTGAAAGCCGGCAGCATCTATGAAGAACAGGAACAGGCCGGAATCACCCATGTGATTGAACACATGATCTTCAAGGGTACCCCGGACAGAGGTCCCGGGGAAATAGCAGGGATGGTCGAAGGGCTGGGGGGGAAAATAAACGCCTATACCGGTTACGAATACACGGTATATCATGCCACCATGCCCAACCGTCATCGGGAAAAAGGTCTTGAGGTCCTGAGTGACGCCGTTCTTAATGCGGTTTTTGATCCCCAAGAGCTGGAAAGGGAAAAAAGGGTGGTCCTGGAAGAATTAGCCATGAGAAAGGATCAGCCCGCCACCAGTTTCTTTGAAAAGGTCATGGCTTCCTCCTACCATAAACACCCCTACCGGCGCCCGGTTATAGGCAGCAGTGAGAGCATCTCCGCCATCGACCGGGAGGATATCATCAACTACCGGGAAAATTTCTATAAACCGGGTAGAATGAATGTGGTGGTCGTGGGTGATTTTGAATTTCCCCGCCTCCTCTCCCGGGTCCGGGAACTGATGGGAGATATGACCCCGGATGAGGCGGTAACTACAGAAATCCCCAGGGAGCCGGAACGGGAATCCCCCGACTTTTTCACCCTCAGGAAAAAGGTAAACCAGAGCCGTATGGCTTTGACCTTTCCCATTCCCTCTTTCAACCACCCCGAGGCCCCGGTGATGGATATCATCGCCGCCCTGCTGGGAGACGGGGAAAGTTCCCGGCTGTATAACAGCTTGAGAAACAGGCTGGGGCTTGTCCACCAGGTCAATGCCTCGTCCTTCACCCCCCAATATCAAGGGCTGTTGAAGATATATGCCACACTTGACCCGGAGAACCTGGCCCCCGCCCTGGAGGCCGGCCTGGAGGAGATCTTCAAGCTCAAGTATAATAAGGTTCCGGAGGATGAACTGGCCCGGGTAAAACTAAACCTGGAAAAGGATTTTGTCTTCGGTATGGAAAAGGTTAATGGCCAGGCCCGTATGCTGGGAAATCTGCAGATGTTAAGCGGTGACCCGCGTCCGGAAACCTATCTGGAAAACCTGCGTGAAGTCGATTCTGAAGATATCATAAAGGCTGCCCGCAAATACCTCTCCCCTGATAAAATAACCGCCGGCTCTCTCATCCCCGATTCCGCCTCAATCTCCCTGGACAAAGAGGAGGCGGTTGAAATCATGCGGAAAACCGATCAGGAGGTCCGCTCTGCCAGCGGCACCCCTGCCTCTCTGGTTACCGATGCCTTCCTGGACAATGTCCACCGTTTCCAGCTGGATAACGGCATCACCCTGCTGGTCAGGGAAGATCCCAGTATCTCTACCGTGGGCCTGCGCCTGATCATGCCCGGCGGCCTCCGGGGGGAAACCGAGGCAACCAACGGGGCCTTCAAATTTATCAGCAGGCTTCTGCCGGAAGGTACCGAGGGTCTGTCCGGCCGGGAACTTGATCTGAAACTGGCTGAACTGGCCGGCAATATCTCGGGGTTCAGCGGCAGAAATACTTTCGGCCTTAAGGCCGGTTTTCTCTCCCGCTTTTTTGAGCCCGGACTGGAACTGGTAAGTGATATTGTCATTCGTCCCTCATTCAGCAGCAAGAAAGCGGAAAAAGTAAGGGGAGAGCTGCTGGCCCGCCTGGACCAGCAGGAAGACTCCCTACCCTCGGTGACCAGGCGGGAATTTAACGAAATCCTGTTCCAGGGACATCCCTACAGCCTGAACACCGAAGGTTCTGAAACAGCAATAAGAAATCTGGATGTCGGCGAACTTGAAAAAATATACCGACAGTACAGCCGGCCGGACAAACTGGTAATCGCTGTAGCCGGGGATGTCAAGGCTCCGGAGGTTAAACAGGCGGTGGACAAGTATTTCGGCGGCTGGTCGCCGCCCTCTTCTGACCCCTATCCCCTTGACACCTCTTTCCTTGAACCATCTATCCCGGAGGAGCCGGAAATCGAAAGCCTGTCCAGGGAAAAAGAACAAGTTCATATCATCATCGGCTTCATGGGAGCCGGGCTTAAAGAAGAAGACCGCCACACCCTGCAAATGCTGGAGACTGTTTTAACCGGTCAAAGCGGCCGCCTGTTCACCCGGTTAAGAGATGAGATGAGTCTGGCTTACAGTGTTTCTGCTTTTAACTTTTCAGGATTGAACACCGGATCTTTCGGGGTATATATAGCCACCAGCTCCGGTAAAAAAGACAAGGCCATACAGTCCCTGTGGGAAGAGCTCTACAGATTGAGAGAAGAAAATATCAGCAAAGAGGAGCTGAAAAGGGCCCGGGAACTTCTTATAGGTCATTATGAACTGGGACTACAGACCCATGGGTCCCAGGCCATGGAAATGGGATTAAACCAGATTTACGGTCTGGGCCAGGATTACGGCCACAGGTTCATCCGGAAATTAAAAAGCCTTAGTGCCGAAGAAATCAGGAAAACCGCCCGGCAATATATCAGGCCTGAGCACTATGTTATGATTACGGTCGGCAAAGAAGAGGATTAAACATCCGGCAGAGATCAGAGGTCAGTAAGGAGTCCGGCGCGGAGCGCCAGAATATTAGGTTAATTGAATCTCCCGGATTCAGATACTCATTATAGGGATAAAGAGATTATGGATATAGACAGACTGAATTCCCAAAAGATACTGGCCCCCTCCATCCTCTCTGCGAATTTTGCCAGAATGGAGGAAGAAATAGAACAGGTAACCGAAGCCGGGGCTGATACTATCCATGTTGATGTCATGGACGGCCACTTTGTCCCCAATATCACCATAGGCCCGCCTGTAATCGCATCTATAAAGAAGATAAGCAGACTTCCCCTGGACGTCCACCTCATGATCTCTGACCCGGACCGGCATATAGAGGCCTTTGCCGAGGCCGGGGCGGACTGGATAACAGTTCATGTCGAGGCTGCAGCTCATCTTCACCGTACCATCCAGAAAATCAGGGACATGGACAAAAAAGCCGGGGCGGTCCTCAATCCGGCGACTTCCCTGACCACCCTGGATTATATACTGGAAGACCTTGATCTGGTCATGCTCATGAGTGTAAACCCGGGCTTCGGAGGGCAGTCATTTATTTCTTCCTCCCTGGACAAGATCAGGGAACTGAAAAAGATGATTACCGAAAAAGGGCTGGCTACCGGGATAGAGATAGACGGCGGAGTAAGTGAGAAAACCATCAGCCGGATATCAGAAGCAGGAGCCAATATCTTTGTGGCAGGCTCAGCGGTTTTTAAAGGGAATTATCAGGATAGAATATCCGCCCTGAAAAATATATGGTAACCTTTTCTGATTCTAAATCAGTTTCCGTAAGGCCGGCCGGAATCTTTCCCCTCTTTTAGGGGGTTCCCGGCGGATCTGAAGTCAATACCCCGCCAGAGTGCTGACCCCCGGAGGGATACGGACCTGATTTTTATAAATCTGGTATCCCTTTGGCCGTTGTCATCTACTACTGTCAGCTTTAGGCGCGGTCCCGGATCAGGCTGGTTGGAAAAAGCTGAAGGCATAATAAAGGAAATTTTTGAACCCTCCTGATTTTCCTTTCTTATCCGGACCGGAGTTCCTTCAACCTGATCCCAGTCAAACTTCAGGGACTTTCTCTTATCATCGCGGCTCAGGCCGGCATCTATAACCACTGTCTCCCCAACCTTATATTCCCGGAGCTTCATCTCTGCTAAACGGATTTCCGGAGGCGGGTCTCCAGGGGGCACCTTTATGGTTATTGAAGCGGTTGGTGAACTTATCCCGTTTTTTTTGAACCGGTAGTCCATAGTCTCAATCCCAGAAAAGAATGGATCCGGCTTATAACGATAGACCCCCTTATCAATCTGCTTGATTGACCCCCTTAAGCCGGTGGTATTCATTTCGCTGAAAACCGTGCGGTCATAGGCGCCTTGATTCATTTTCTCCCAGTGGCCGGCGAGATCAATAACCACACTTTCCGTACTTTTTGTAGTAAAAGTGAAATCCGATGCCTTGATAGGTGGTTGTATTCCTACCAATTTTGTGATTTGAGGTGATTTATCCTCTTCTTCTTTACTCCTTTTCCCTTCATCTGCCTCTTTTTCGGCTTCCTCTTTTTTCCTAAGGGCTGCCAGTTCAGCCAGGTCAGGGCCGCTGATTACCACCTCAGCCTCCTTGCTTATGGCCTTCCCGTCTCCAGCCTTGAATTTAAAACTGTCCCTGCCGGGAAAATCGTCATCCGGCAGATACGTGAGATCAGGGGGAGTGCCGGACAGTCTGCCGAAATCCGGTTCCCTGGTTACTGTAAAGGTGAGATTGTCATCATCCTGGTCCACCGCCTCCAGGATTATTCCGAGCCTGTCTCCATCCTCATTTATCCTGTAATTGGCGTTCCTTGCCACCGGAATAAAATTTACAATTTCCTTTTTCCCGTTTTTTTGATCCCCGGATTCATTTAGCCGGGCTGGTTCGGTTACTCTGTCACTTCTTTCTTTAACCCCTTCCCCGTTTTTCAAGAGAAAATAAAGGCAGATGGCAATAATTAAAGTCAGAAAACCACCTATGCCTGCCATAACTTTTCTGTTTTTTAATAAAGAGACATGGTTTGTCGTCTTCCCTTTATTTTTTTCAGGGGCCTGCCCCTCAGCTTCATCCTGACCTGCCGCTGCCATTGCAGCGGATTTCTCGTCTGGGCCCGCCTGTTCCTGATCATTGTCTCTCATCTCTACAATCTCGCCCTCTTCGGCCTCATTGTCAACTTCCTCCGCAAAAACAAAGTCATTACCCACAAAGGCCTTTTCCTCCTCACCCTCTTCCAGACCGGCAAAAAGCTCGTCAAGATATTCTCCCTCCTCGTCTTTCTCGTCTTCTTCTTCTTCGTCCTCCTCGTCAGGACCAGAAACCGCAGATTCTTCTTTTTCTTCCCCGCCGAACAAGGCGTCAATGCTGTTCTGATCCAGTTCCCCTCCTTCCTCCTCCACCACAGGTTCCGGGGCAGGTGTGTCTTTTTCCTCTCTTCCTTCCCCTTCATCCCCCCCGGAGACCAGGGCATCTATTGAAGATTGGTCTATATCTCTATCTTCTTCGGTTTCCGCCGGGATATCTTCTCCTTCCGCTTCTTCACCGCTGATCCCTGACTCACTGAAGAGGGCATCTATACTGTCCTGATCGAGATCTTCCACAGTGGCTTCGTCCTCTTCGGAACCACCTTCCTCTTCTTCTACTGCCGCACTTTCTCCTTCAGCGTCTATGTCCCCTTCTTCCCATTCTTCTCCATTATCTTCTGAAATTCCTTCCAACAAGGCATCTATGTCATCCTGAACCTGATTCTCCGAATCCGGGGCAGATATGTTTTCTCCCTCTTCTATTTTCTCATCTCCGGAAAAATTATCGTCAAAAAGGTCTTCTATTTCCGACAGATCCAGGGGGTCTTCAGCACTGTCTTCTGTAGAATTATTTTTTTCTTCAACCATAATAGTGTTATCTTGATATGATATTAAATATTAACAAACACTTATCATTTATGTGGTATTTAATAGGCATACCGGTTGATTTTCGGTTTCCCCCAAAGATATACCGGAACAGTGGGTCCTATTTAGTCCTGCTCCCTAAAAGGCTTTCCATATCAGCCTCAGACAATGTTCTCCCTGAAAAGGGATCATTAATTCATCTGCTTTACCGCAATTGTATGAGGTTTCGGAACCTTATTAAAAAGACCCAGGATCTCCCGGTTTAAGGGCAGGGTATCTCGCCAAGAGGTTTTAATCAGCCCATTTTCCAGATTGACAAGCCTTCCCTGGACTATAAGCTCCTTCCTGGTATTACTAAAAGTCGAGACCAGGACATAATCCAGTTTCCGGGATATCCTGGGAAGCTCCCCTATATTTCGGGACAGTATGAACTCACCGGTTTGGGCCAGAATATGGATTTCTTTGCCGAGACGAAGTTCTGTGACTTTTATCCCCCGGTCAGCAAGATCCGTGAGCAGGTATTCGGCCATAAGCCTGCCGAATTCGGTTTCCCGTTTTAAGTCGGAAAGAGGTACTGCCGCCACCACTGCTACTTTGGCGGTAAGATTTTCTTCCTTATCCGTTAAATCGTGGTACACTTTCCCGGCAGCCTTCCCGGATATATCCGAGATCATCTTTTCCGTGCTCCGGCTGCGTAGGGAACTCGGAACATACTGACGGTCCCGGCGCAACTCCGGAAGCTCCCGGGCTTTATCGCCTTGCTCATCAGAAACCGCTGATGCTCCCTTCTGCCTGGAAGTCTCGGCTTCAGGACTGGCATTTACCAGCGAAACAACAAATACCAGGAACAAAACCACCGGTAAGCTGTTCAACAGATTTCGAAAACATATTAATTTCATTTTTTCCTTTCCTTATTTCCGGATTATGCTGCACAGGCAATATCAACTTTTTTTATTCGGTCATTATCCGGTTAATCTTGAAAGTCATTCTTTTTTACGGTCTCCCTCCCAGCTCTTTCATGTACATGACCCCTCCTTTTCCCTGCTCGGCTGAAGAAGTTCTTTTCAGCATCTTATCAATTAAGGGGGTTCGGGGGATACGTTCAACAGCTCCGGCCAGAAGTCTGCCTGTTTTATTGTCCAGAATTCTGGCATTTACCAGAATTTCCTCCGGCCCTGCCACATAGGTGCCGCTGAGCATGCCGTCGGCGGAAATTTCTTCTTTTAGTTCAGATGAATCCCTGGAAATTCCGAATTCTCCGGTCTGCTTTTTTAGCATAAGACTTCTTGACTTGCGGACATCGATAACATTATAGCCCAGCTGCCTGAATTCGGTCATAAGCTGTTCAGCAAGATAACGGCCAAAGGAGGAAGTGGAATAGAGGTTATCGAGCTTAACAAAAGTGGTCGCCAGCAGACCGTCAGCTATATCTCCGGCGAAGGGATCAGGATATTCCATATTCCGGGATAGAGTTGAGGCAAGCTTTTCTATATTACCTGTCAACTCGCCGGAACCGTTATGGCTTGATTTGATTTTATTAAGCTCAAGGGAAGGCATGTATTCGGGGACGGTGGATCTGCCCCCTGTTTCAAAGGCTGCAGCCGGTATCTGGAGAGCAAGAGCAATAAAAATGGTTGAAAGTAAAAAACTTATCCGGTATCTCATAATAATCCTGTCCCCCGCCTGGTGGGGGCCCTTTAGAATTTGGTTTCCTTGAATCAGATCTTGAAATTATATTGTTGTAATCGGTAAATAACTGTTATTGCTTGAATGGAAAATCCCTTTCTCCTCTTTTTTTCAATATATAGACCTGATCCGTCAAAGGCTGAGCCGGAAATAAGCAATGGAGATTAAGAAGTTAACCAGACTGACCTGATGGATAAACAAGAAATCCTGAAAGACGAAATTTTAATGATCGAGCATTCCGGAGAGATGCCGGAGGTGTCTTTTTACGAATCCCTCCACTTTCTGACCGACGATCCGGAAGGACCTGAAATCAACCTTGAATTCCGGGATAAACTTTTTATGAAGCAAGCGGTTATCCGCAGATATATGTTCATCATACTGCGGGATCTTAATCCCAAAAACAGAAATAAAACCATTTACCGGGGCCTGAAGAGATCCATTATCAATTGGCAGAGGTTGAAAAAATATGCCCGGAAAGAGGGACTTGAAATCGAGGAGGTAAGGCAAAAGACCGCAGGGGCCCTGACTTCCTTTCTGGAGAGAGAATGGAAGGATGTTATGGAAAAAGGGGAAGAATCATGCCTTAACTGCAGCCGTCAGGAACTTGCAGAATTCGCCGGAGATCTTGGTCTGGATAAAGATGAACTGATCAAAAAAGGCTGGGAGTTTCTCTGTCCTTCCTGATCCTTAATCCTGTTAATACCAGATCTAATCCTGAGCCTTAATCTTGTTTATAATATGGCTGGTTGACAGATCAGCCACCAGCTCCACATTTTTCACCCGGCCGCCGACGGCTTCCACTTCCGCAGCTCCCACTATCTTTTCCGGGGACCAGTCTGCACCCTTGACCAGGACATGGGGGAGCACTTTCTTTATTATCCGGAGAGGGGTTTTTTCCTCGAAAATGACCACATAATCGACACACTCAAGTCCGGCAAGTACCCTGGCCCGGCTCTCCTCCCTGTTTACCGGCCGGCCGGGACCTTTAACGGCCTGGACCGAGGAATCGCTGTTAACCCCCACTACCAGACAGTCACCTTCCTTTCTGGCCTCTTCCAGATAGCTGACATGACCTGCGTGCAGGATATCAAAACAACCGTTAGTAAAAACCACTGTGGAACCGTTCTGCTTCATAAGGTCCACTTTCTTTACCAGCCTCTCCGGTTCAACTATCTTGTCTTTACTGAAAAAGGAATAGGGAAATTTTCCGGCGCTGGTAAAAAGGGTTCTGGCCCTGTGGACAACCTGGCTCTGCAGAGGGCAGCCGAACCAGCCTTCCTGGTCTCCTGCTTCCCGGATAATCGCGCCATCCGGGGCTATTATAAGGGACCCTCCCTGGTAAAGGGTTCCTCCGCTCTCACCGCAGCGATTACAGGCCGCCACATAAACCTGGTTTTCAATGGCCCTGGCCTGCAGCAGGGTCTGCCAGTGCTGCTGCCTGGTGGCCGGCCACTGGCCGCTAACCACGATAAGTTCAGCCCCCTGCCTTACCTGGTAACGGGCCAGCTCCGGAAAGCGGATATCAAAACAGACCAGAGCACCGATCACTCCCATATCCGTGGAAACAGGGTCAGGCCGGTCTCCGGGGGAAAAATATCTTTCCTCCGCCAGGGGAGGGAAAAGGTGCTGCTTGCGGTATCTGCCGATAACCCCTTCGGGACCGGTGAAGAACATGGTATTGAAGTAATGTTCCTTTTCCCGGACTGCCGCTTTTTCCGGCAGGGTGCCGGCGATCATAACCCCGTATTTTCCGGCAGCGACAACCAGTTCCTCAAGAATGAAATCGGTCTGCCGGCCCTGCCAGGCGAAACGGTCATAGGAAAAACCTGCCGACCACAGCTCGGGCAGGAGAAGAAGGCCGCCGGCGGCCGGATTCAACTCTGCCATCGCCTCTTTTACCCGGGCCAGATTGGCGGCGGGGTCACCGGCTTTGACGTCGAACTGGAAACAATGTAGATAGGAGGGCAGCATATTAACAGTCTGTTGATTTTTAATTTATCACAACACCGGCCGGGCCTTCCTCCACCGTGCCGATTACCGCGGTGGAGAGAAGGTTTTCATTTTCCAACTTCCGGCGGATAACTTCTATGTTCTCCGGAGGAGCCCCGATAATAAGGCCTCCCGAAGTTTGAGGATCATAGAGGATAATCTCCAGAGGGTCGTATTTTTCCAGACTGCTTTTAACGCAAGGCTCGTAAAATTTCTTATTCCTATGGGCCCCTTCCGGAATGATGCCCAGGGAGGCGAATTCTCCTGTATCCGGCAGAACCGGGACACTCCTGCTGTTCAACTGTATGGAAACTTTTGAGGCATTAGCCACTTCCATGAGATGGCCGATAAGACCGAAACCGGTAATATCGGTACAGCCGTGGGCCCCGGCCTCTGCCATTGCTTTTGAGGCCTTTTTATTAAGGGCTGTCATCCAGCCGGTTATCATTTTCTCCACCTCTTCCCCTGCCAGTCCACCTTTTATGGCGGTGGACAGGATACCTGTACCCAAGGGTTTGGTAAGGAGTAGCTGGTCCCCCGGTTTAAAGCCGGAATTAAGCTTTACCTGCTCGGGATGAACCGTACCTGTAACTGAAAGGCCGTATTTGAGCTCATCATCTTCTATGCTGTGACCTCCCACCAGTAAGGCCCCGGCCTCTTTGATTTTATCCAGGCCTCCGGCCAGTATGTCTTTCAGGACCGCCTTATCCAGCTTAGCCAGAGGGAAAAAAACCAGGTTCATGGCCAGAAGGGGAACACCCCCCATGGCATAGACATCGCTCAAGGCATTGGCTGCGGTTATCTGGCCGAAACGGAAAGGATCGTCAACAATGGGAGTAAAAAAATCCACAGTTTGAATAAGGGCGGTTTCGTCATTTAAACGGTATACCCCGGCATCATCGGCACCTTCAGCCCCGGCGATAAGGTTGGGATCAACAGGAAGATCCAGACCGCACAAAATATTGTCCAGGTCCCCCGGACTGATTTTGGAGGCTCAGCCCGAGGCTTTGACTTTACCGGTAAGATTCATAAAATTTATCATTCTTCTTTTTGTTCGCGGGTCATTAAAGTTACAACTGCATCCCGGCAGGCTTTGTCTTCATAAAGAATCTTGTAGGCCTCCTCCAGTATGGGCATCTCAACTCCTTGTAGACGGGCGAGCTTGTAGGCTGACTTGGCTGTATTCACCCCTTCGGCCACCATTTCCATTTCCCGGAGAATCTCTTTCAGTTTTTTCCCCTCTCCCAGTTTAAGGCCCACTGTCCTGTTACGGCTCAGGTCGCCGGTGCAGGTCAGAATAAGATCCCCGAGGCCGCCGAGTCCGGAAAAGGTCAGGGGATTTGCCCCCATTTTGACCCCCAGGCGGCTTATTTCGGCAAGTCCCCTGGTGATGAGGGCGGCCCTGGTGTTTGTCCCAAAACCCAGACCATCCGATATACCGGTGGCAATGGCTATGATATTTTTGAGGGCAGCTCCCAGCTCCTGGCCGATAAGGTCGCTGCTGCGGTATAACCGAAAGTAAGAGGTGCCGAAAAGTTCCTGAACCGCCCGGGCGCTCTCCTCACGCTTGGAGGCGACAGTAACCGCAGTGGGAGTCTCTGCCGCGACTTCCCTGGCAAAACTGGGACCGGTCAGGACCACGATCCCCGCTGCCTTGCCCTCATCAGCCATTTCCTCAGCCATAACCTGGCTCATGGTCATCAGTTTATCATCTTCAATCCCTTTTACAGCCGAGATCAGGATCATATCATCGGTCAAGGAGGGAACAATCTTGTGAAAGACTGAACGGAAAACATGGGAGGGTACAGCCAGAACCAGGAATCTTTTACCGCTGACCACTTCCTCAAGATCAGAGGATATCCTGACATTTTCCCCGAGAGGAAAACCGGGAAGATAGGTTCTGTTTTCCCCACACCGGGCGATTTCCTCGGCATGCTCCCGGCGGTGGACCCAGAGATCAACCTGCTTGTTTTTACTGCCTAAAAGCCGGGCCAGGGCGGTTCCCCAGCTCCCGGCCCCTATGACCCCGATCCGTTCAGGAATCATCTGTCTCTTCCTCTCCGGGCAGAATATCCAGACCAACCACCTTTTCATCTTCTTCCAGGTTGATGAATCTCACTCCCTGGGTATTGCGGCCTATTATTCTGACCTCATCCATCTTTAGACGAATAATTTTACCCTGATCAGTGATCAACATCACCTCTTCCTCATCACTGACCTGGCAGGCCCCTACCACATTTCCGTTTCTCTCGCTGGCCTTAATGGCAAAGACTCCTTTGCCGCCCCTTTTGGTAAAACGGTACTCCTCCACCGGGGTCCTTTTGCCGAAGCCTTTTTCCGTAACCACCAGAATGGAGTCCTCCCGGTCCAGAACCACGGCGGCGACCACCTGGTCGTTTTCCGCAAGTCTTATTCCCCTTACGCCGCTGGCATTTCTGCCCATAGCCCTGACGTCTTCCTCGGAAAAGCGGACCGCCATACCCTTATGGCTGACCAGGAGTATCTCACTGCTGCCGTTGGTTAAAGCCGCCTTGATAATCTCGTCCCCCTCACGGAGCTTTAAGGCCTGCTTGCCCTTGCGTACCGGCCGGGCAAACTCGGAAAGGACAGTCTTTTTCACCACCCCGCCCCTGGTTGCCATGAAGATATAGCATTCCTCACTGGTATCGCAGGAAAAATTCTTTATGGGCATAATCGCCGCCACATTCTCACCTTCCCGGAGCTCAAGGAGGTTGACAATAGCCTTTCCCCTGGCCTTGCGGCTGACCTGGGGCATTTCGTATACCTTGCGCCAGAAGACCCGGCCGGTATTGGTGAAGAAGAGGAAGGTATCATGGGTGGAGGCCAGATAAATATTGGAGACAAAATCGTCTGTTATGGCACTGACCCCCTGAATGCCTTTACCTCCCCGATGCTGGGAACGGTAGAGTTCAAGGGAGTTCCTTTTGATATAGCCATTGTGGGTAACGGTTATCACCATATCCTCTTCCCGGATAAGGTCTTCAGGAAGTATTTCGTCAGGGGCTTCTATAATTTCAGTTTTCCGGTCATCACCGTATTTTTCCTTGATCTCCTCACATTCGTCGCGGATAATCTGCCGGACCAGGGAATCATCCTGGAGAACCTTTTCATACCATTCAATCTGTTTCAGGAGTTCTTCCAGTTCACTGATTATCTTTTCCCTTTCCAGACCGGTCAGTTTCTGCAGACGCATATCCAGAATGGCCTGGGCCTGGATCTCCGTGAGATCGAATCTCTCCATCAGGCCCCGGTTGGCCTCTGCCGGACTGGGTGCGGCTTTGATCAGGGCCACTACTTCATCCAGATTGTTTAAGGCGGTACTGAGCCCTTCCAGTATATGAGCCCGGGCCTTGGCCTTTTTCAGATCATGGGCGGTTCTCCGGTAGACCACACTCTTGCGGTGGAGAATGAAATGTTCCAGGATCTGTTTGAGATTCAGAACTTCCGGCTTATTGTTTACTATGCTCAGGAAAATGATGCCGAAACTTTTCTGGAGAGGTGTCATCTTATAAAGCTGGTTGATAACGACCTCGGCAATTTCATCCCTCTTGAGATCAATGACTATCCGCATGCCGTGCCGGTCTGATTCATCCCTTACTTCGGAAATACCCTCTATCTTCTTTTCCTTCATGAGCCAGGCAATTTTTTCGATCAGCTTGGCCTTGTTCTGAAGATAGGGGATCTCGGTAAAAACGATTTTTTCCCGCTCTCCCTTGTCCGCCTTTTCCACATGTTCTCTGGCTCTCATAAGCACGGATCCCCTTCCGGTCTCATAAGCCTGTCTTATTCCGGCCCGGCCGCAGATAAAGCCGCCGGTGGGAAAATCAGGCCCGCTCACATGGCTCAGGAGATCATTAACGGTAATGTTGGGATCGTCAATCATGCTGATCAGACCGTCCATTATTTCGGTAAGATTATGGGGAGGGATATTAGTAGCCATGCCCACGGCAATACCGGCGGAGCCGTTTACCAGGAGATTGGGAATCCTGGTAGGCAGAACAATGGGTTCACTCAGGGTATTATCGTAATTAGGGGTAAAATCAACAGTATCCTTATCCAGATCAGCAATTATCTCCTGATCTATCCTGGTCATGCGGGCCTCGGTATAACGCATGGCCGCCGGGGAATCACCGTCAATGGAACCGAAGTTGCCCTGGCCGTCAACCAGGGGATAGCGCATGGAGAAATCCTGGGCCATCCTTACCACAGTGTCATAGGCTGCCGTATCTCCATGGGGGTGATACTTACCTATTATGTCACCTACTATCCGGGCCGATTTAAGATAAGGCCGGTTGTGGTAATTGCTGAGTTCCCGCATGGCGTATAGGGTTCGGCGATGGACAGGTTTCAGTCCGTCCCGGACATCGGGAAGGGCCCGGCCGATAATTACGCTCATGGCATAATCCAGATAAGACTTCTTCAGCTCATTTTCTATACTTACTGTCAGGGGCTGATCTTCTTTATTGGTTGTGTCGTCCATATTTTTTATTCAGAGTATTTTTTGGTTATGAGTTAAATTGAGCGATTAGCTATCTTTCAACCTTGCACCTCTTTATATATCCAGCTCAGTCACTTCCAGGGCATGGGTGGTGATAAATTCACGCCGGGGTTCCACCTTGTCTCCCATAAGAGTGGTAAATATGTCGTCAGCTGCTTCTGCATCATCTATGGACACCTGGACCAGTCTCCTCATCTCCGGATCCATGGTGGTATGCCAGAGTTGCTCGGCGTTCATCTCTCCCAGTCCTTTATATCGCTGGAAAGAATAACCCTTGAAACCCTCGTTACGCAATTTTTCCAGCAGATTCAGCCAGTTTCCGGCCTCAACTTCTTTTTCTCCTTCCTGAAGAACAAACTCGGTATCCAGGTATTTGCTTACCTTGGGGAAAATCTTTAGGGCGGATCTGTATTCAGGTATTAGAGGTATATGTGGTCCTATGGTTATAAAAAGATGAGCCCTGTCTTTAAGGGCGGCATCAAACTCATAACAGCTGGTCTTCCAGCGGCATGATCTTATATTGCCCACAATCATTCCCTTATCATGCAGCTTGTCCCTGATACTCCTGACAAAATCTTCATCAGCAAATTGGTCTGCGGAATTAATATTTTCCGACAACAGGAAATTAACCACTTCTTCATTCAAGTTGCTGTACTGAAGATAAATTATCAGCTTTTTATAGTAGGTAAGCTGTTTCAGAAGACTGACCAGATCTTCACCTGTAATATGGTTATTGCCGCCGCCTTTCAAAATGAATCTGGAACTTACCAGACTGAAAAGATGATTGTTGAGTTCATCATCATCACCGAAAAAGTGTTCTTTCTTTCCCTTGCCGATCCGGTAGAGAGGCGGTTGGGCTATATGGAGATGGCCATTTTCTATAAGGGAAGACATATTCCGGTAAAAAAAGGTAAGCAGCAGAGTTCTTATATGAGCTCCGTCCACGTCGGCATCTGTCATTATGATTATCTTGTTGTACTTAAGACTTCCCAGGTCAAAATCATCTTTTCCTATCCCCGTACCCAGAGAGGCTATGATCTGTTTAATCTCTTCGCTGGAAAGGATTTTGTCAAAGCGGGCCTTTTCCACATTCATTATCTTGCCGCGCAGGGGCAGAATCGCCTGGAATTTTCTGTCCCTGCCCTGTTTGGCACTGCCCCCGGCGGAATCGCCCTCAACCAAAAAAATCTCCCTTTCTTCCGGTTTCCTGCTCTGGCACTCCGCCAGCTTACCGGCCATCATGACATCGACACCGCCCTTCTTCCGGGTAAGATCTTTGGCCTTGCGGGCGGCTTCCCGGGCCCGGGCGGCATCCACCGCCTTCATCAGTATCTTTTTGGCTTCCTGGGGATGATTTTCCAGATAGACGGTCATTTTCTCATTACAAACTGATTCTACTATTGTCTTTACTTCACTGTTGCCCAGCTTGGTCTTGGTCTGGCCCTCAAACTGGGGATCGGGGACCCGGACCGAAATAATACAGGTAATCCCTTCCCGGGCATCGTCACCGGTCATCTTGGCCCGCATATTTTTGGGAACGATGTCATCGCTGGCATAACGGTTAAGGCATTTGGTAAGGGCCCCTCTGAATCCGGTTACATGGGTTCCCTGTTCCTTGGTGTTTATGTTGTTGACAAAAGAAAAGATCCTTTCCGAGAAGCCGTCATAATACTGGAAAGCCACCTCGACCTGGACGTCTTCCTTTTCCCCGCTTATGTATATGGGTTCTTCATTTATACAGGTGCGCTTGCGGTTGAGGTATTTCACATAAGAAATTATTCCGCCTTTCTCCTGAATTTCATCTTCCGCCCCACTCCTTTCATCTTTTAAAAAGATCTTTATGCCGTGATTTAAAAAAGCCAGTTCATGGAGGCGCTGCTTGATAATCTCATAATCGAATTCAGTGGTCTCGGTAAATATCTCCGGATCCGGCAGGAAAGTTATTGTGCTCCCGGTCTTGGAAGTCTCGCCTATTTCCTGTATTTCACCGTCCCTGATTCCCTTGGTATAGGTCTGGAGATATATTTTGCCGTTTCTTTTCACCCTGGCTCTGGCCCAGGCGCTTAAGGCGTTGACCACGGAAATTCCCACCCCGTGGAGTCCCCCTGAGACCTTGTAGGTGGAGTGGTCGAATTTACCTCCGGCATGCAGGGAGCACATAACCAGTTCCAGGGCTGACACCCCTTCCGTGGGATGCTGCTCCACAGGGATTCCTCTTCCGTCATCCTCTACGGTAACAGAATTGTCATTATGAATTGTTACCCGTATAAAAGAACAGTGTCCGGCCAGGGCTTCGTCTATGCTGTTGTCTACAACCTCGTAAACCAGATGATGGAGACCTGATCCGGAAGTAGAACCTATGTACATGGAGGGTCTTTTCCTGACTCCTTCCAGTCCTGATAGTACCTTTATCTGTTCCGCACCGTAATCGTTTTCCGACATATTATTTTTTTCCAGGTATAGTTTTTATCTTTTTTCTGACGGACACTATCTAATCTTTAACTTACTGCTCTCTGACCTTATCGGGATCAAAATCGCTATCGAAATATTGTTTAGCTCTATTCGATCCCGGTCCCGATTTGGGCCTCTGATCTCTGACTTCCATCCTAAAGTTCCATGGGCATTATCAGGCAGATAAAATCGGGTTCATCTTTTGAATGGATAAGGCAGGGATAACTTTGTCCGTTAATGATTATGGAAACTTTTTCACTGGATATGGCCTGCAGCCCTTCAATAAAAAAACGTCCGTTAAAACCCAGTTCCATATCCTCGCCGGTAAATTCCACCGGGATTTCTTCCTGGGCGCTGCCTATATCCGTACTCTGAGAAGAAAGGGTCAGATTGTCCTTGGTCAGAGTCCATTTGACTACGTTGTAGTTGTCTTCATTAAAAAGATTCATCCTTCGGATGGAACTGAGAAGCAGTTTTCTGTCAATTTCAAAATAGGAAGCCCTGTTTACTTTATCGATGAGATTATTGAAATTGGGAAAATCACCATGCATTAATCTTATGATCAGGAGGGAGTTATTGCTCTTGAGGACAGCCTGCTTGTCATTTAGGCCTACATGAACATTCTCCTTGTTATCGCAGAATTTTTTTATTTCCTGGGCCCCGGACTTGGGAATAAAAGTTTTCTGGTTAAGATCGAACGGGCTTAGATCAGTCTGAGTCCTTTTTTCTATAAGAGAAAGACGATGACCGTCGGAAGATACCATACGAAGCAGATTTTCGTTATCTTTAACGTCTTTTTCTACCAGTATGCCGTGGAGGGTGAAGTTGCTCTCTGTATCGGCGGCCACTGAAAAGATGGTTTTGTCTATAAGATTTTTTATATCTTTACCCGCAAAATTTATCAGACTCTCTTCATCGTATTCCGGTATAGAAGGGAAGTTATCACTTTCCAAACCTGCCAGGCTGTAATTTCCTGATCCGGCATTTATTTTCACCCATTTATTGTCACCCATTTCCAGGTGTATTGTTTCTGCGTTTGATTCCCTGACTATTTCAAAGAGTTTTCTGGAAGGAAGAGTAATATTTCCGGGAGAAAGAATCTCTGCGGGAATTTTTTTTCTGATTGCGACTTCCAGGTCGGTAGCGGTTATTTCCACGGAGTCGTTGTCTGTCTTTAAAAGGAAATTATTCAGTACAGCTACCGTAGCCGGTTTATTGGTTATATTCTGTATAGAGGAAAGGGTGTTAAGCAGATCGTCTCTGGAAATATTTATCACAAAGGACATACTCTATCTCCTATATTAAGCTTTTTATTTAATCTCTTCTTTTTCTTTTATATTCTGTTGATTTGTTGAAAATTGATTTATTTTTTTGATTTTATTCTCTTTTTTCTCAAAGCCCTTCCTTGGATTTTCTTTTTATTTTTCCCTTTGAACAGGTTATCAACAAATTTTGAACCTCTTTTCCAACACTTTTTTCAACTTCCCTGTCTGTCAAAATCTATTATACTTGGTTATGGTAAAAAGCATGGTTTATGCTCATCCCAAATTAACTCAAAAAATTAAAAAAAACAAATTATTTAAGTATGGTATATAAGACAAATATCCCTCTTGAATCATTTAAGAATATTTTGAACGATTATTTGGTCAAAGGGATATCGGAATCCGTTTTTCCCGGAGCCTGTGCCGCTGTCTCCTTTCCTTTCCAGGGAGGGAAAAAAAGAATTATTTCCTGCTCCGGAAAAAAATCTCTTTTTTACAGCAGGGAAGAGGTTAAGGAAGATACTGTTTTTGATCTGGCCTCCCTTACCAAGCCCCTGGCCACGTCCCTTGCCGTTCTCTGCCTTTTAAAAGAAAATCTTATCAGGATGGATGACAGGCTCAGCTTGCTGCTGGAGGAGGAGGTCAAGGTAGATAAAAAGGACATCACCTTATTTCATCTCTTGAATCACTGTTCCGGTCTTCCGGCCTATAAACCTTTTTATAAAGGGATATTCAGCGGTTCACCGGAAGAGAGAAAGGAGGGTATCGTAAGGGATATTCTTGGCTCTCCTCTTGATTACCAGCCCGGAAAAGAATCAGTATACAGTGATCCCGGTTTTATCCTCCTGGACAGGATAGTGGAAATCAAGGCAGAAAGGTCTCTGGACCTTTATCTGGCTGAGAAAATACTCAAGCCCCTGGGAATGGAAAGAAATCTGTTTTTTATTACCCCGGGGACCGGTAAGCGGATCAAGAAAGAAAATTTCGCTGCCACGGAAAATTGTCCCTGGCGCAAGAGGGTAATTCGGGGAGAGGTTCATGATGAAAATACTTATTTCACAGGAGGGGTATCAGGTCAGGCCGGACTTTTCGGTGATGCGGAAGCGGTGTTGAAACTGGCCGAGTTTATTCTGGAGATGTGGAAAGACAGGAAGACGCACCCCCATATCAGGAATACGGACTTACATAATTTTTTGGAAAGACAAGATATTGTCAAAGACAGTACCCGGGCTCTGGGTTTCGATACTCCGTCAGGCGAGGGCTCCAGTGCCGGAAAACTCCTGAGCCGGAAAAGTGCGGGCCACTTGGGTTTTACCGGCACTTCCTTCTGGATTGACCCGGAAAGCGAACTGGTAATCGTCCTTTTAAGTAACCGGATACATCCCACCAGGGACAATAACAGGATAAGGGAGTTCAGGCCCTTTTTCCATGACGGGATAGTCAGTCGATTTTTCTGATCTTTAGTTTTTCCAGCGCCTCCCTGTCAGGAGTAACCACTCCTTTCTCGGTAATCAGGGCGGTAACCAGGCGGGCCGGGGTTACATCAAAACCATAATTCAGGGCCCTGACCCCGGGAGGAGCTATATTCACCGTTGTTTCCCGGTTATTCTGATCTATTCCCTTAACAGTAAGCACTTCCGCTGGGTTTCTTTCTTCAATGGGTATTTCCTCTCCTCTGTCTATTTCCCAGTCCAGAGTCGAGGAAGGCAGGGCCACATAAAATGGGATATTATTGTCTTTGGCAGCCAGGGCCTTGAGATAGGTACCTATCTTGTTGGCCACGTCACCGGTATAAGTGGTGCGGTCCGAGCCCACTAAGACCATGTCCACCATCCCTTTCTGCATGAGGAGTCCCCCGGTGTTATCGCTGATCAGGGTGTGGGGAACCCCTTCCTGCTGAAGTTCCCAGGTGGTCAGTTTCGCCCCCTGGAGCCAGGGTCTGGTTTCATCCACCCAGACCCGGATGTCTATTCCCTCCTTGTGGGCGGCATAAATGGGGGAGGTGGCACTGCCGTAGTCTACAAAGGCCAGCCAGCCGGCATTGCAGTGAGTGAGTATATTGACGGTATTCCCTTTCTTCCCGGCGCTGATATCCCTTATTATTTCCAGGCCGTATTCACCGATCCGCCGGCAGGATTCAGCATCACTGTCAGCAATCTCACAGGCCACAAGAAAGGATTTTTTTATCCTGGCAGCCGGTGTTTTTTCAGGGGCAACTGCTTTCAGCTGCCGGTTCACGGCCCAGGCCAGATTGACAGCTGTAGGTCTGGTGGAGACCAGTTTCCGGCCGCATTCAGCAAAATAGCTGTCAAACTCTTCCTCCGGACCCTCCAGGGCGGCCAGATACATGCCGAAAGCGGCGGTGGCCCCGATCAGTCCCGCTCCCCTTACATGCATGTCCTTTATTGCCTGAGCTGTATCCTCAAGACTGGTCAGGTCTTCAACTACAAAACTGTAAGGCAGCCGGCGCTGATCAATGATTCTTATTATCTGACTGTTTTCCGGATCAGGCCAGATGGTCCGGTAGTTCCGATTATTTATCTTCATAACTCATCCTGTTTTGATTGTGTTAATAAACAAGAACATTTTTTCCCGCGAAAGCGGGGTAGGTAGATGCCTGCATAATACCGCTGTCTTTCATCTGTTGCAAACAGACACCCAAGATCAGATCCAAGGCCCAAGATTAAAAGTCAAATGCCTTGCCCCGTATCCCTGCGAGAGAGATATAACTTTTACGGTGATGGTATCATGCCGGAATCCTGTACCGAAGATTGAAAATTGAAGTGCCGGTGAATCACTTGACATGATTCTCTTTTATCTCAGCATGTTAAAGTATGGACCCTTTGTTTAGTCAACCTGGCGGGATCAGATGGTCTGATATTAAAAAAAATGACATAGTGAAGTTGCCATTCCGGCTTATTTCCGCTTGCCAGCCGGGAATAAATTTACTAAGATTATCTCTTATACCGGGTTAAGTAGGGATTTTATTCCAAATTAAAGGGGAAGCCCCATATATGTTCAAATGGTATTTGAAGAAAACCCTGATCAACAGATGGATGGCCTTTTTCCATGATCTTCTCTGGGTGCCTGTGGCAATATTCTGTGCCTTCTGGTTCCGGTTTAACCTGAGCGAGGTTCCCGGGCCGGTCTTGAATTTTTGCTGGACCATGATGGCCTCTGCAGTCCCGGTTTATATGTTTTTCTTCTGGTACTTTGATCTCTATCGAGGCATATGGCGCTTTGCCTCCCTTCCCGACTTCATAAGGATTATCAAGGCGGCTCTTGCCGGCACCTTTGTTATTATTGTCGCTTTATTTCAATACAATCGCCTGGAAACTTTACCCAGAACAGTTATCTTTCTTACCCCTCTGTTTCTGATCTGCGGGTTGTCCGGCCCCAGGCTTTTCTACAGGTTATTAAAAGACCGCCATCTGGGACTGCAGAGCCGGGAAGGTCAGAAGACCCTTATTGTCGGGGCCGGGCAGGGCGGAGAACTCCTGGTCCGGGATCTTCTGCGCCGGCCTGAATATGCCCCTGTTGCTTTTGTGGATGATGATAAATCCAAGCAGGGCAGAGAGATACACGGAGTCAGGGTAAGCGGCACCCTGGATGACATTGAAAAGCTGATTGATCTATTTGAGGTGGAATTGGTCCTGGTGGCGATACCCTCCGCCGGCAAGGAAATTATGCAGCGGCTTGTCCGGATTTGCAGTGATTATGGAGTCGAGAGCCGTACTTTGCCTCCCATTGATGAGATGACCGGGAATGAGGTCGAGGCCGGACATCTGCGGCCCCTGACCATCGAGGATCTTCTCGGCCGTGATCCTGTGTGTCTTGATAGTGAGGCCATTGCCGGCTGCCTGGAGAATAAATGCGTCCTTGTTACCGGCGGCGGCGGCTCTATCGGTTCGGAGCTCTGCCGGCAGATTGCCGGGCAGCAGCCTTCGCGGTTGATTGTGTTTGATAACGGGGAATTTAATCTATATGCAATCGACCAGGAATTACGGACTAATTTTCCGGAATTTGAGACCATATCCGTACTCGGTGATGTCAAGAACAGGGAACGGGTGGAGTGGGTGTTCCGGAAATTCCGGCCCCACGTGGTCTTTCATGCCGCCGCCTACAAACATGTACCCATGGTCGAACTTAATCCGGCTGAAGGGGTTAATAATAATGTCGGCGGCACCAAGGTGGTTGCCGAAGCAGCTGATCAGTATGAAGCCGAGCGCTTTGTCCTGGTCTCCACTGACAAGGCGGTTAATCCCACCAATGTCATGGGTACGACAAAAAGGATTGCCGAACTCTATTGCCAGAATATAACACCCTTTTCCAAAACCAGGTTCATCACCACCCGTTTCGGCAATGTCCTGGGATCAGCGGGCTCTGTAGTGCCTCTTTTCGAAAAGCAGATCAGTGCCGGAGGCCCGGTTACAGTAACCCATCGCGATATCCGCCGGTATTTCATGACCATTTCCGAAGCCGTGAGCCTGATCCTCCAGGCCGGGGCCATGGGTAAGGGTGGTGAGATCTTTGTCCTCGATATGGGCGAACCGGTCCTTATCAGGGATCTGGCTGAACAGATGATCCGTCTCTCCGGTCTTGAACCCGGACAAGATATCGAGATCCAATATACAGGCTTGAGGCCCGGTGAAAAGCTGTATGAAGAGGTCTTCCATGAACATGAAAATCTCCAGGGCACCAGTCATCCCAAACTTCAACTGGCCGGGAGCCGGACAATCGACTGGAACTGGTTGACTGACGAGTTGAAAAAACTTGAAAAGGCCGCCTTCAACCGCAATATAGGACATCTCAGATCACATCTGCAGGCAATTGTGCCTGAATATGATCTGAGTACTTTTCAGCAGGAACTTGAACCTAAAAAGAAAAATGAGGAAACGGGGGCGCATCTGGAGATTGTCAGATAATGCCTGTCCTGAAATTCTGCTCCACCTGTAAAAGAGAGCTAAAGGCAGGCTCAAGGGGACAGAAGACAGAGGTCAGTAAGGAATAAGGAAAGGAGTTCGGGATCGAAAACGAAAGTTCCTCGTTTCCACGTTCCGCGTCTCTTACCGGCACGGAACGCCAAGATATTAGGTTCATTGAATCTCCCGGATTCAGTACTCATTAAGCTGATGAATCAATATTAATAAGGGATACCAAGTATGGAAAGTAGGGAAAATCAGGAGACTCGAAGTTATGACAACCTGCCGCCTGAGGATGAGATTGACCTGGCGGATTTGGTGGGAGTGCTTTATCGGCAGAGATGGCTCATTGTGGGGATTACCCTGCTAATCACCCTGCTTGGACTGGGATATGGTCTGTTATCTTCCGAACAGTATGGCTATAATACCCTGATCGAAGTGGGACAGCTCCAATCGGCTGAAGGTGAATACAAATACGTGGAGTCTCCCAAGGCGGCAAAGCAACGCCTGGAAGCCTCCGCCCGGACCGTTTACCACCAACTCGATAACCAGGCCGGTCCGGAAGGGGTGAAATTTGGTATAAATAAAGGATTCACCGTGGAGGCCTCCGAGGAGGGGGGCGTGTTGGAAATGAACATGGAGGCCCCGGACCCGTCTCTGGCGGCAACCTTCCTGAATGAACTCAACCGGGAACTGATTAATGATCATGAGCGGATCCTTGGTCAGGCCAAGTTGAATATCAAGAATGAAATCGAGAGGCAGGAGTTAGATAGGAGTAACTTGGACACTGAAATAGAAAATCTTCAAAACAGGATATCCGATTTAAAAAGACAATATGATGACAAGTTAAAAGCCAAGGACAACCTTATTCAGGAGCTTGACAATAAAATAAAAAATGTTTCCTCCCAGCAGTCCTTTCTCAAAGAAAAAATCGATTTCCTGGAACAGGAAAAGGAAGATCTGAAAAAGCGCATTGCTGAAACCACGGAACGCTACGACAAACTATTGGAGTCAAAACTGGCGGCCAGTGAAAAATCCACCGGTGGCGGGGCTGTCGGTCTGATGCTTTTTTCCAGTGAAGTTCAGAACGTGCAAAGGTACCTCTCCCAGCTCCAAGACCGCCTTCTCCTGACTATTCCCGGGGAAATCAGCCAGATGGAAACCAAGCTCAAGGAACTGGCCAACGAGATAAGCAATATCCAGGCCCGGAAGAACCTGGAAGAACAGCGGAGAGTACAGCTCGAGCCTGAACTGAAAGAAAAAATCGACGAGATCAAGGGGCAGATAAAGACCACGGAGAGCCAGAAACAGGAAAAGGCCATTAAGATCAGCAGCCTGCAGAATAAACTGGACAGCATGTTCACCACCCAGGTACTGATGGAACCTGTCAAGTCTCAGCAACCTGTCGCTCCCAATAGGAAGCTCACCACTGCTCTGGGGCTCGTCCTGGGCCTGTTTATGGGTATATTTATGGCCTTTCTGTGGGAATTCTGGGTGAATAACCGGGAACGGATCTCCAGGGGGCCGGAGAATTCAGACGATTCCTAAGCGGAGGGACAGACTTGATCAAGCCCGAGTAATGATGAAAATCTTCAGCTTCGGTATGGCATAATCCGGGACCATTATTCTCGGATAAGATTCCGTCCCTTTTTAGATGTCTGGTCCGTCAATTGCTCCAGGCAAATCTTCAGGGAAGAAGCCCAGTCCGGCATCTGCAGGCCGAATCTTTTCTCCAGGGCGGAGATATCCAGCCTGGAGTTTCGGGGGCGGACCGCGGCGGTGGGGTAATCCTTTGCCGCTATGGCCTGGATTCTGTTGATTTTCATTCTGTCCTCACCCCAAATAAGGCGGGCTTCTTCTTTTATCTGACCGGCAAAGCCGTACCAGGTGGTCCATCCCCTGCCGGTCAGGTGGAAGGTACCGGAGGAGAAATCTCCCCGCTCTCTTTCCCCCCCGGCCTGATGGAGGACTAAGGCAGTGGTTTCGGCGATCAGGCGGGCCCAGGTCGGGGTGCCGGTCTGGTCTGCGATGACGGCGATCTTTTCCCGTTCCCGGAAGAGCCGGAGCATGGTGAGCAGAAAGTTTTTCCCTCTCAGGCTGTAGACCCAGGAGGTCCGCAGGATCAAATGGTCGGCCCCTGCTTCCCTTATTCCTTCCTCACCTGCCAGCTTGCTGCTCCCGTAGACATTCAGGGGGGCGGGATGATCATTTTCGCAGTACGGGCCCTCCTTGTCGCCGTCAAAGACATAGTCCGTGGAGTAATGGATTAGGAGGCTGCCGCAGCTCGCAGCTTCCGCCGCCAGAAGTGCCGGGGCTCGGCTGTTGATCCGGAGGGCTGCTTCTTCATCTTCTTCCGCCTGGTCCACCGCGGTGTAGGCCGCGGCATTGACGATTATGTCGGGCCTGGTCTCCCGGACAGTCCTGCGGATCGACTCCCTGTCATTTAAGTCCAGCTCCGACCGGTCCGGGGCCAGGACCTTGCCCAGGGGCTGGAGGGATCTCTGCAGTTCCCAGCCCACCTGGCCGTTCTTGCCGGTTAAGAGGATTGTTGCCATGGATAGACCTCCGCCTCTCTGAACCATTTGCCTTCCCGGTCTTTGGCGGAAAGCTCCGGAGTATTTTCAAGCGGCCATTTTATGCCCAGATCAGGATCGTTATAGATGATGCAGCGTTCATGCTCAGGGGCGTAATAGTCCGAGGCCTTATACAGGACCTCTGCGGCCTCGCTTACCACCAGAAAGCCGTGGGCAAAGCCGGGGGGAATCCAGAGTTGCCTCTTGTTTTCCGCGGAGAGATATTCTCCGGTCCAACATCCGAAGGTCGGGGAATTTGTGCGGATATCCGCGGCCACGTCAAAGATTTCCCCCTGCACTGCCCGCACCAGCTTGCCCTGGGCCATTTCTATCTGGTAATGCAGGCCCCGGAGTACGTTTTTACGGGAACGGGAGTGATTGTCCTGGACAAAGTTCACGTCCCGGCCGGTCATCTCCCGGAAGTGTTTGTGATTGTAGCTTTCAAAGAAAAAACCCCGCTCGTCTCCGAAGACTCTGGGTTCGATGAGCAGGACTTCCGGGATAACTGTAGGTGTGACTTTCATTTCAACAGATCAGCAATTGATTGATTGGGGTTAGGTTTTCGGGCCTCTATTTCAGCAGGTTCAGGAGATACTGGCCGTAACCGTTTTTCTCCAGGGGGTAGGCGACCCTCTGCAGTTGTTCGTCGTCGATGTACTCCAGGCGCCAGGCGATCTCCTCCGGGCAGGCTATCTTCAGGCCCTGCCTTCTCTCCAGGATTTCCACAAAGCGGGCCGCCTCCAACAGGGATTCATGGGTCCCGGTATCCAGCCAGGCGTAGCCCCTGCCCATCAGGGAGACGTCCAGAATACCCTGTCTCAGATAGCATTTGTTGACATCGGTTATTTCCAGTTCTCCCCTGGAGGAAGGTTTGAGGTCTGCGGCAATATCAGAGACCTGGTGATCGTAGAAGTAAAGCCCGGTCAGGGCGTAGCTGGACTGCGGCTGTTCCGGTTTCTCCTGGATATCCAGGACCCTGCCCTCGCTATCGAACTCCACGACCCCGTAGCGTTCCGGATCCTGGACCTGATAGGCAAAAACCGTGGCCCGGTGGGTTTTTTCTGCAGCGGGCCTGAGGAGCCCGGAAAGATTGGGGCCGTAAAAGATGTTGTCGCCCAGGATCAGGGCGCAGGCTTGGCCGTTTATGAAGCGCCGGCCTATGGTAAAGGCCTGGGCCAGACCTTCGGGCCTTTCCTGGACGGCGTAAGTCAGGCTGACTCCCCACTGACTTCCGTCTCCCAGGAGCTGTTTAAAAAGCGGGGTATCCTGGGGGGTGGAGATTACCAGGATATCCCGGATTCCGGCCAGCATCAGGATAGACAGGGGGTAGTAGATCATCGGTTTGTCATAGACCGGCAGGAGCTGTTTGGACAGAGCCCTGGTTACCGGATAAAGTCGGGTGCCGGATCCTCCGGCCAGAATTATTCCCTTTCTGCTCATTATCTTTTCCTGTAATTTTTGGTTAACCAGTCCTGATACTCGCCGCTGCTGACCTTTTCCACCCAGTCCCGGTTTTCCAGGTACCAGACCACGGTTTTTCTTATCCCTGATTCAAAGGATTCCTCGGGCTGCCAGCCCAGCTCCCGGCTGATTTTACCGGAATCTATAGCATAGCGCCTGTCATGGCCGGGCCGGTCCTGGACATGGCTGATCAGGGACTCGTGGGGCTTATAGGGAGAGTCGGGCAGCAGTTCGTCCAGGATGGAGCAGACCGTATGGATGATTTCCAGGTTGGTTTTTTCCTGGTTGCCCCCGATGTTGTAGACTTCCCCGGGTCTGCCCCGGGACAGGACGCAGCAGAGAGCCTGGCAGTGATCAGTTACATAGAGCCAGTCCCTGATGTTGCCGCCGTCCCCGTAGACCGGGATCCTCTCTCCCCGCCGGGCATTGCGGATAATAAGGGGGATGAGTTTTTCCGGGAACTGGAAGGGACCGTAATTGTTGGAACAGTTGGAGGTAAGAACCGGCAGGCCGTAAGTCTTCCAGGCTGCCCGGACCAGGTGGTCTGCTGAGGCCTTGGAGGCGGAATAGGGGCTGTTGGGGGAGTAACAGCTTTTCTCGGTAAAGGGAGGTTCCTCTCTTTTCAGGCTGCCGTAAACCTCGTCCGTGGAGACTTGCAGAAAACGAAAGTCTTCTTTTTCCTCCTCCGGCAGTTCGGACCAGTAAGCCCGGGCTTCCTCCAGAAGATGAAAGGTCCCCACCACATTGGTCCGGATGAAGGCGTCCGGGCCGTGGATGGAGCGGTCCACATGGCTTTCCGCGGCAAAATTGACGATGGCCCGGGGTTTGTAGCGGTGCAACAGATCCGCTACCAGCTCGCGGTCCCCTATATCACCCTGGACAAAGATATGATCCGGGTTATCCTCAAGGCCGGCCAGGTTCTCGGGGTTGCCGGCATAGGTAAGATTATCCAGGTTGATTAACGGGGCGCCCTGGCCCCGGAGCCAGTGGTGGACAAAGTTGGCTCCGATAAAGCCGGCTCCGCCGGTTACCAGCACCGGGCTGTGGGGAAATTGATTTTCCATGGTTTAGTAGTTAGTATAGGTTGATTTTCAGAAAAAAATCTAAAAAATCCCTTGCCATACGGTAGTCGTAATAAGATAGACGATCAGGGCCGTGCCCGCGGCCGCATAAAGCAGCAGTCAGGGAGGGCAGAATTCCCCTTGGCGGCGCTGAAGGTTGATAAATACCAGGATCCCTGCTATTACAGAGAGAATAAGGGCGATCAGTGTTTTCATTAAGGGTTATCGTATTTTTTGCGGATTCCCGGGCATCTGACTCCATTATTTATATTTGACGATCAAAATTAATGATTTTTCAGACAGATCCCGATATGCCAACAAAGCAGATAATAAGCAATTTTGCAAGTTCTCTAAAAGATCTTTGTTTTCCCCCGGTCTGTCTCCTCTGTAAGGTCTCCCTCAGGGATTCTTCGGTACTTATCTGTTCAAACTGCCTGAAGACCATCCCTTTCAGCGTGTCTCCCCTCTGCCCCCAATGCGGCAAGGTCTTTATCAGCCGGGAAGGCGGGGACCATCTCTGTTCCACCTGCCGGCAGAAAAAACTCTTTTACGACCGGGCCCGGTCTCTTTTCCTCTACAACAGCCAGTCAGCCCCCCTCATACATGCCTTTAAATACGGAGGCTGTACTGCCGGCCTGAAGACCTTTGCCCGATTGAAAGAGGAGAAAAACGCCGATGCTGAGTTGTCTCCCCCTTCCCTTATCATACCGGTGCCTCTTCATAAAAAACGCCTGCGCCACAGGGGCTATAATCAGGCCCTTCTCCTGGCCCAAGCCCTTTTTCCCCTGGAAAGGGCTAAAATCGATCCCTTTGTACTGCGCCGGGACAAAGACACCGGGCCTCAGACCTCTCTGAGCGGACGGCAGCGCCGGCGTAATCCCATAGGGGCCTTCAGGGTGGCGGAACCGGAAAAGATCGAGGGCCGCAGTATCCTGCTGATAGATGATGTTTTGACCACCGGTACCACTGTGAACGAGTGTGCCCGGGTTTTGTCCCGGGCCGGGGCCGAAAGGGTGGAGGTCTTTACCCTGGCCCGGGTTCGGGAGTAAGGAAAGCCGGGAGGCTAAAGATCTTTTTTAAGCACGGTATCCCGGGGCGGTTCCGGGCTTCTGTTGGGATAGTCAATCAGGTAGTGCAGTCCCCGGGATTCCTTGCGGCTGATGGCGCATTTGATGATCAGGTCCGCCAGAACGGCGATGTTGCGCAGTTCTATAAGGTCGGGAGTGAGCAGGTAGTCATGGTAGTGGTCCATGACCTCCCGGAGGATAAAATCCATCCGGCGCTGGACCAGGTTCAGTCTCTTCTCCGAACGGACAATCCCCACATAGTTCCACATCAACCTCCTGATCTGGTCCCAGTTATGACTGATCAGGACGCATTCCTCGATGCGTTCGGCCTTGCCGGAAGACCAGGGGGGGACTTTTGGGAACGGCTGGTCCTGGAGTTCCGGCCAGTCTGTCCGGCATTGCAGGTAAGACTGGTGGGCAAAGACAACCGCCTCCAGCAGGGAGTTGCTGGCCAGGCGGTTGCCGCCGTGGAGGCCGGTACAGGCGGTTTCACCGAAGGCATAGAGGTTGTCGATATTGGTCCGGCCCATTTTATCAGTAAGTACTCCGCCGCACATATAATGGGCAGCCGGAACCACCGGCACCGGTTCCCTGGTCATATCTATGCCCAGGCTTAAACATTTCCGGTATATATTGGGAAATCGTTTCTTGATGTATTCGGGTTCCCGATGGCTTATATCCAGATAGACGCAGTCATCTCCGCTGGCTTTCATCTCCCGGTCTATGGCCCTGGCCACCTGATCTCTTGTGGCCAGATCACCCATTCGGTCATACTTTTCCATAAAACTGTTGCCCCTCTGGTCAATTAACCTGCCCCCTTCTCCCCGGACAGCTTCCGAGATCAGGAAATTTTTGGCCAGGGGATGATAGAGGCAGGTGGGATGGAACTGGACGAATTCCAGGTTGGCGATCCGGGCTCCGGCCCGCCAGGCCATGGTTATGCCGTCTCCGGTTGCTATATCCGGGTTGGTGGTGTAGAGATAGACTTTGCCCGAGCCGCCGGTACAGAGGACGGTAACTTTTGCCTGATAGGAGGAAATGGTGTTGTCGCTGCGGTCCAGGACAAAGGCTCCCAGGCATTTATCCCTGGTGCTTCCTGTCGGCAGGACGCCCGCCCTGCTGGCGATAAGCAGATCCACAGCCAGATGGTTTTCCAGGATGGTTATGTTCTTATTTTCAGCGGCCTTGCTCAGCAGGCTGCTTTCAATCTCTCTGCCGGTGAGATCCTGGGAATGGGCAATTCTTCTTATGGAATGACCCCCCTCCCGGGCCAGGTCCAGGGAGCCGGGCCGGCCTTCTCTGCTGCTGAAATCCACGCCCGCTTCGATCAGTTCCTTGATCCGGGCAGGACCGTTTTCCACCACCATCCTGACCACATCTTCCTTACAGAGACCGGCGCCGGCCCTCATGGTGTCCTGAATGTGGAGTTCAAAGGAATCTTCCTGGGAGAGCACGGCGGCGATCCCCCCTTGGGCCAGGTTGGTGGCGGTATCTATTTTGTTTTTTTTGGTTACGATGGTAACGGTCCCCAATTCCGCCGCCTTAAGGGCAAAGGAGAGACCGGAGATCCCGCTGCCCAGAACCAGGAAGTCGGTTTGAATTTCTTTGCTAAATTGGTTGTTCGGGACTATATTCTGCATGTTCAGGTGTCAAGTGTTAGGTGTTGTTGCACGTGAAACTCCAAAATCATCTTTAATTTCAATTTTCACTTTATCTTACTATGCCACTAAAAAAACTCGTTATTTTTGACTGTGACGGAGTCATGTTCGATTCCAAAAATGCCAATCAGAGATTCTATAATCATGTTTTAGCCTCTTTCGGCCACCCGCCCATGAGTGAGGAAGAACTGGAATATGTCCATATGCACAGCGTCATGGATTCCATACGCCATATATTCCGTCATTACCCGGAAGATATTGACAGAGCGCTCGATCACCGGCGGGAAGTGGACTATACCCCCTTTCTCGACTATATGGCCATGGAGTCGGATCTCCCGGGATTTCTGGATTTTCTGAAGGGGAAAAGCTGTGATCTGGCTATTTCCACCAACCGGACGACCACCATTACCAGGATTCTTGATATCTTCGGTCTGTCCTCCTACTTCGGCAAGGTTATGACCGCCTCCAGTGCGCCGCGCCCAAAACCCTGGCCGGATGCCCTTTTTGAAATTGTCAACCATTACAAGCGCTCGCTGGAGGAATCCGTATATATCGGGGATTCCATTGTGGATGAAGAACACGCCGAAAATGCAGGAATAGATCTGATCGCCTTCAAGAATCCGGAGCTGAAAGCCGTCTGCCATGTAAACAGTTTCCAAGAGATCTCGGATCTGCCCATGTTTGAATAAAGGTAAAAGTTCACCAGCACCCCATCTGTGGCCAAGCAGGCCGGCTTACATAGTAATAATATGCTACGCCTTCCTGCTTGGCCACACCTGGAGCACTGGTAAACTTTTACACCTGAGGAGCCAGAGCCTTACTTGTTGCTCTTGGTGAACTATTACGAATAAAGATTAAAATCAAAATCCTTTATTTTATGCAATATATAACCCATCACAGATTTCTGGTGGAGGCCCCCGACCGGGAAAAAGCCCGACATAAGGTGAATCTCTTCTTGGAGCAGACCACCCTGATTAGGTATAGTGCCGTGGAGATTAATGACTCCCTGTCATTTACAGCCGCAGATGAATCTTTCTGGGAGCAGGTTGATCAGGGAATTGCCGGGAACAGAGAGGCAGTGGCAGACTTATGTCGGGAATTGAGTTCACATGGTTACGACCGGACAGCTGACCTGCAATCAATGCCCCAGGGCTTTGAAAGCAAGGTATTGCATACCCTGGTCCATCTCCTGGACGGTTTCATCGGGGTGGATTCCGATCTCTACAATCTGGTGGAGGGCTCTCACTGGGTAAGTTCCTCCCTGCGCCGGGCCATCGTCCGGAAACCGGACCGGTATCATCTCGTTTATATGGACGTGGGCGAGGTCCAAAAAACGGTTTTCCACGATTGACCACCCTGAACCCTCCAGCTCCTGATCTCAATGGTGGTGATGATGCCCGCTCTCCAGTGGTCCTCCCAGATTATCCAGGGCCTCTTCCAGGGCCCGGTCCGTTTCCTCCATGCTTTTTAAGGCCTTTTCTATGGAGGCGGCTGTAGCTATCAGTCCCTGGTCTCTGGCTGTTTCCAGCCATTGCTGGAATTCCTTCTGATGGCTGCGGTTATGTTCCAGCCAGTGGGGCAGAAGTATTCTTAATTTTTCCTGGTTAGTCTTTTCCGCCATTTAATTTAAGCTCCCTTTGCGAACTCTTTATTCCTTACTCCTTACTCCTTACTGACCTCTGACCCCTTTTACGGGCTTGCCTCCCGGGAGGCAAGATAGACCCTGCCTCCGGTGAAATCTATCTTTCTGACAAAGGCATTCTTAATCAGAGCCGATTCTTCGAAAAGGGTTCTAAGAGATATACCTTCATCTGTTGTTTCCAGATGGGCGACATTCTCCATTACCGTCTTTTCTTCACCGTTTTCATTCATAACAACACTCATCTGACACATTGCCGGCCTCCTGTTTTCGTCCCGAGCCCGGATTTCGGTTTCTCCACAAGGCAGGATAACCCGGGTAAATTCTGATTTCTAATCGGCCCCTTATTTTTCCATGATATCATGTTAAGTTGCAGGCAAAAAGTCAAGTTGAATTATCCAAGGTGGTTTCCCGGTAATCCGTAGTTATCAATTGCTCCAGATCCTTTCTCTGGTTGATATTGTAAAAAACGGAAGGATCTCCTCCCAGAGCTCTGATCTCATCGGTTTCCACGATGCGCAGCCGCAGTGCCTTGAGGGTTTCTATCAGTTTATAATTACCTCCGGCCAGCTGGTTTTCCAGAAAGTCATGGACGGATTTACGATAAACGGCGTGAAGGGGTTCAGGACCTGACTGGTGCCAGGGGAGGACAGCATCCCAGTCACCGGGAAGGCTGCAGAGGGCGGTAATAAAAGCCGGTCTGATCAAAGGCATGTCACAGCCGATCAGGAAGGCCTGTTCTGTTTCTATTGTTTTGAGGGCGGCATGAATGCCCGCCAGGGGGCCGCATCCCCGGTAATAATCCCCGGTCATGGGCCAGCCCAGGAAAGCGAAAGTTTTAGGCTCGTTGGTGATTAGCAGCAGCTCCGGGAAAATTCTCTCCAGGCTCTCGGCCACGTGGCTTATCAGGGGCTTGCCCCGGTAGAGGGCCAGGGATTTGTTGGCCCCGAAGCGCGAACTGCGGCCGCCGGCCAGGATAACCCCGGTTGTTTTTTCTGCTGTACTGACTCTCTCCATATTTTATGACTTCAGAAATTTGCGGATAAGAAAATCAGCCAGGCCTGTAACGTCGTCCGGACTAAAGACCGGGAGATCACTGCCGATCCGGTTATCGCTGACAAAGGCCAGCCAGGTATTGTCCCGGTTTGACAGGGGGTGGGGAGATATTTCTTTCCGGAAGACTTCGATCTTAGGGGTTGTGCCGCCCTTATACCCTTCAGTCAGGATCAGGTCCACATCATGGAAATAAAGAGCGGCGATTTCGTCCGGGGACAGATCCCTTTCCACATCCTGGATTATACCCAATCCGGTCGGAGAGGCGAGTGCGGTTGTCCGGGCTCCCGCCTCTTTATGGCGGTAGGTGTCCTTGCCCGGCTGGTCCATCATAAAGGTATGGACATGGTGTTTGATGGTGCCGACCCGGTAACCCTTCCGGCGAAGGGCCGGTATGAGCTTTTCAATGACTGTGGTCTTGCCATGACCGGGTCTGGCAATAAAGGAAACAATAGGGATCGCCATGTTATCAACCCGGGGGCCAGGAAAGGTTTCGCCCTCCTAAAATATGGACATGAAGATGAAAGACGGTCTGGCCGGCTTCAGCACCATTGTTAATAACTACCCGGTAACCGTCCCCTATTCCTTCCTGGTCGGCAAGCTTGGCGCCGGTCCGCAGAAGTTTACCCATCATTTTTTCGTCGTTTTCACCGATATCAGACGGACCGCTGAGGTGTTTTCTGGGTATCACCAGAAAATGGACGGGTGCTTGAGGGGAGATATCCCGGAAGGCTACGACGTCTTCATCATCGTAAATCTTATCAGCAGGAATATCCCCCTGCAGAATTTTGCAGAAAAGGCAGTCCATGGTTTCAGCCCTCCTTTTTTAGTTCTCCAGAGTCTCATTTGTCGGAATTTTTTTCAAATAAATACAATAATGCATCCGGAAATTACAGGCAATCTATCTTAACCGTTCTGTTTGAATTTTTTTTAAATATATTTTTTTGCAGGCTGCAGTAATTTCTTGAAATAAAAGAAAGTTGTTTGATAAGGTACATTGATGCGGTTAAGGTCGTCTTGTCAAAAAGTTCAAGGCTCGGAATCAAGAACCCGAAACTGTTTATTATGAACCCGGAGATACTTATCACCAATTGTCTTCTTATGCCGGATGGTACTGAGGCTGAATTTATAAGTGACCAGTACGTCCATATAGAAGGTGATACCGTCAGGCAGACCGGCCCGGTATCCGAGGTCCCTGAGGGCAGGGAGGCTGAAATTATTGATGCCCGGGGATCCCTGGTTATGCCCGGGCTGGTAAACTGTCATAATCACAGCGCCATGACTCTGTTCCGGGGAATGGCTGATGATCTGGAACTGTCCACTTGGCTGGAAGAATATATTTTTCCGTCTGAAGCCCGGTTTCTGGATGAGGAAACCGTCTACTGGTGTACCAAGCTTGCCGCTGCGGAAATGATCACCAGCGGCACCACCACCGTGGCTGACGGCTATTTTTTTGAGGATTCCGCAGCCCTGGCCTTTGAAGATAGCGGGATCAGGGCTGTGGCAGCCCAGGGGATTGTTGATTTTCCCGCCCCGGGAGTGGCGGATCCCGCGGAAAACCTTGTGGTGGCCGGAAATTTTCTGGACAGGTGGCAGGGCAGGGAGCGGATCACTCCTGCTCTCTTTGCCCATTCTCCTTACACCTGCGGGGCCCGGACCCTGGAGAAAGGCAAGGAAACAGCCGAATCCCGACAGGCCCCCTTCTTTATCCATCTTGCCGAAACCTCGGAAGAGGTCAGTCGTCTGCAGGAGCAGACCGGGTTTTCGCCGGTGCACTATCTTGACCATCTCGGAATTCTGGACAGCCGAACAGTTTGTGTCCACTGTGTGGCCGTGAATGATAGAGATATCGAGATACTGGCAGCAAGGAAGGCCGGAGTGGTAACCTGCCCGGAGAGCAACATGAAACTGGCCGGCGGTACGGCTCCGGTTCCTGATCTTCTGGCAAAAGGGATTGCCGTGGGTCTTGGTACGGACAGTCCGGCCAGTAACAACAACTGTGATATGTTCAGAGAGATGGATTCCCTGGCTAAACTGCAGAAGGTCTCCCGTCTTGATCCCACAGTGATGTCCGCCTCCGAAGTATTACGGATTGCCACTACCGGAGGGGCCAGGGTGCTGGGGATGGAGGGCCCGGCCGCCGGCCTGGCACCAGGGAGCCGGGCTGATCTGGTTATTGTGGATTTGGAAAGAGCAAACCTCGTGCCCTTTCTGAACAAGAGTTCTCTGGTTTACAGTGCCGGCGCCGCTGATGTGTCGACTTCCATAATTAACGGCAGAATAGTAATGAGAGACAGGAATATTCTTGCTTTCGACTGCCTGGAGGCGATGTCTGAGGTCAGAAGGCTGGCGGAAAAGGCTATGTCATGAAAACATCCTCTCCACCCTCCTGGCACCTTCACCGGCGCCTCTATTTATGGGTCCTGCACTGGGGGCATACCTCTTATGCCCTGCCTTTCCTTTTTGTTTTATCTTTTGCGGAAAGCAGTTTTTTTCCCATACCGCCCGACGTTCTGCTGATTCCGATGGTGGCCGGACTGCCGTCAAGGTGGCTGCGATTTGCCCTTTTCTGTACCGCGGCTTCGGTTCTGGGAGGGCTGGCCGGTTACGGAATCGGGGTTTTTGCCTGGGAGACCCTGGGCAGATGGATTGTTGAAAATCTGGCCCATGTAGAACTTGTTCAGGTGATGGGCAGGCAGGATATAGCCCTGCCCGCCTATTTAGTGGAAACCTTCGGCCCGGCCCTGGGCGGGAAGTATCTTTTCCAGGTTTATGATCACTGGAATGCCTGGATAGTTTTCATCTTTGGCCTGACTCCCCTGCCTTACAAGCTGGTTACTATAACCGCGGGAGTGGCCAAGGTGAATATCCCGGTTTTCATGCTGGCCTCCGCCGCGGCCCGGGGACTCAGGTTCTTTGCAGTGGCCTGGCTGGTCCATAAATGGGGGGAGCGGGCAAGTACTTTCATTGACCGCTACTTCAATCTGCTCTGTCTTCTTTTTGTTGTTCTTTTAGTAGGAGGTTTTGTTGTGCTCAAATTTGTCTTTTGATATCTCAGCGGCAACCTTTATTATCATCTTATTTCTGATATTTACTTGAATCTTTGCCCTCAGGAATGTATTTTGTCATTATAAGAAGAATGATTGGACACTGATTATTGTTATATAGCCGGGAGGAGAGATTATGATGAAAAATGACCTGCGGAATCCTATTGTCAAAACGGTTCTGCTTATAGCTGTTATTACCCTGATTATTCTGTTTTCCTTTAATGCCCCGCC